>NZ_JBEXYU010000047.1:0-63987 GCF_040631115.1 Nonomuraea sp. NPDC005692
TTTCAGCCGTTCAAGTCTCTGTCAAATTGACCGGACTTGCTCGACCTGCTGGAATTAAGTCGCGCCCCGCTTCCGGGACAACCCCTCTAACTTACCAGCCTGTCGCTCGGTTAGCGAACCGATCTTCAAACCCGCGAGCCAGAAGGGATTGTCGACGTTACGCGTCGCAACGCACCAAAATCACCGGAGTGAAGGGAGTGGGTTGCGCCGCACCTCGTCGGCTTCTAAAGATTAGCAGCGCTCCCGACCACTCGGGACGCGTTCGCCGGCTCTCCCGGCCACAGAACGATCACGGCCGAACATAGACTCCCCCCGTGAGCAGCAACACGCCGCCAGTGGCGAAGAAGGTACCGACTGAGCGCATCCATCACGGCGACACGTTCATCGACGAGTACGCCTGGCTAAGCAACAAGGACGACCCGGACACAACGGCGTACCTGGAGGCAGAGAACGACTTTCTCAAAGAGCACACCGCGCATCTCGCCGAGCTCCAGGAGCAGGTCTTCCAGGAGATCAAGGGGCGCACCCAGGAGACCGACCTGTCGGTGCCGAGCCGCAAGGGGGCGTGGTGGTACTTCACGCGTACCGAGGAGGGCAAGCAGTACGCGGTGTCCTGCCGGGTGCCGGCCGACAGTGACGCGCCGCCGCAGATCACCCCGGGCGAGCGCCTCGAGTGCGAGCAGGTCGTGCTCGACGGCAACGAGCTCGCCGGCGACAGCGCGTTCTTCTCCGTCGGCACCAGCGCCGTCACGCCCGACGGGACGATGCTGGCCTACTCCACCGACTACAAGGGCGACGAGCGCTTCACGCTGAGGTTCAGGAACCTCGAGACGGGCGAGGTGCTGACCGACGAGATCAAGGACATCTTCTACGGCGGCGCCTGGTCGGCCGACGGCTCGGCGTTCTTCTACACGCGCGTGGACGACGCCTGGCGTCCCTACCAGGTCTACCGGCACACCCTCGGGACGGAAGAGGACGTCCTGGTCTACGAGGAGACCGACGAGCGCTACTGGGTGGGCATCGGGCTGACCCGCAGCGAGCGGTACCTCGTGCTGGGCGCGGGCAGCAAGATCACCAGCGAGGTGCGCATCCTCGACGCCTCCGACCCCACCGGCGAGTTCCAGGTCGTCAGGCCCAGGAAGACCGGCGTGGAGTACGGCGTCGAGCACGCGGGCGACTTCTTCTACGTCCTGCACAACGAGAGCGCCGAGAACTTCGAGCTGGCCACGGCCCCCATCGACGAGCCCGGCTCCTGGACCCCGCTGATCGGGCACCGCGAGGACACCAGGCTGCTGGAGATCGACGCCTTCTCCGACCACGCCGTCGTGCACTTCCGCCGTGACGGCCTGACCGGCCTGCGGGTGCTGCCCTACAGCGCCGCGGGCGCGGGCTGGCGCGAGCGCATCGAGGCCGCCGAGCGGAACGCGTACGAGATCGACTTCCCCGAGCCCCTGTACGACGTCGGCCCGGCGGGCAACCCCGAGTTCACGACGACGCGGCTCCGGCTGGCGTACACGAGCATGGTGACGCCGCCGAGCGTCTACGACTACGAGCTGGACTCGCACGAGCTGATCCTGCTCAAGCAGCGTCCGGTGCTGGGCGGCTATGACGCGGGCGACTACGAGCAGTTCCGGGAGTGGGCGACGGCCGAGGACGGCACGCGCGTGCCGATCTCGATCGTCAAGCGCAAGGACACCACGACGCCGGCCCCGACCCTGCTCTACGGCTACGGCAGCTACGAGACCTCGATCGACCCCGGGTTCTCGGTTCCCCGGCTGTCGCTGCTCGACCGCGGGTTCGTCTTCGCCATCGCGCACGTCAGGGGCGGCGGCGAGATGGGCCGTCACTGGTACGAGGACGGCAAGCTGACCAGGAAGCGGAACACGTTCACCGACTTCGTGGCGGCGGCCAGGCAGCTGAAGGCGAGCGGCTGGAGCGGGCGGATCGTCGCGCGCGGCGGCTCGGCGGGCGGGCTGCTGATGGGCGCGGTGACGAACCTGGCTCCCGAGGAGTTCGCGGGGGTGGTGGCCGAGGTGCCGTTCGTGGACGCGCTCAACACGATCCTCGACCCGTCGTTGCCGCTGACGGTGATCGAATGGGACGAGTGGGGCGACCCGCTGCACAACCCGGACGTCTACGCGTACATGAAGAGTTATTCGCCGTACGAGAACGTGGACGGCAGGGTGTACCCGCCGATCCTGGCGATCACCAGCCTGAACGACACGCGGGTGCTGTACCACGAGCCGGCCAAGTGGATCGCGCGGCTGCGGGCGACCGCGTCCGGCGGGCCGTTCCTGCTGAAGACGGAAATGGGCGCGGGGCACGGCGGGCGCAGCGGCCGGTACGACGCCTGGCGCGAGGAGGCGTTCGCGCTGTCCTGGATCATCGAGAGGGGGACGGCGTGAGCTTTGTGGCCGATGAGCGGCGTTACGAGCGTCAGCCGTACAACCGCAGCGGGCGCAGCGGGCTGCGGTTGCCGGCGGTGTCGCTGGGGTTGTGGCACAACTTCGGCGACGACCGGCCGATCGAGAACTCGCGGGCGGTGCTGCGGCGCGCGTTCGACCTCGGGGTGACGCATTTCGACCTGGCCAACAACTACGGCGTGCCGTACGGGTCGGCGGAGCGGAACTTCGGGCGGATCCTGCGGGAGGACTTCGGGGCGTACCGGGACGAGCTGGTCATCTCGACCAAGGCCGGGTACGACATGTGGCCGGGGCCGTACGGGGAGTGGGGGTCGCGCAAGTACGTGCTGGCCAGCCTCGACCAGTCGCTCGCCCGCATGGGCCTGGAGTACGTGGACGTGTTCTACAGCCACCGTCCGGACCCGGAGACGCCGCTGGAGGAGACGATGGGGGCGCTGGACCGGGCGGTGCGCTCGGGCAAGGCGCTGTACGCGGGCGTCTCCAACTACTCGGCCGAGCAGACCGCGCAGGCTGCGCGGATCATGCGCGAGCTGGGCACGCCGCTGCTCATCCACCAGCCGTCGTACTCGATGATCAACCGGTGGATCGAGGACGACGGGCTGCTCGACGTGCTGGAGGAGGCGGGCATGGGCTGCATCGTGTACTCGCCGCTGGCGCAGGGGCTGCTCACCGACCGCTACCTGGAGGGCGTGCCCGAGGGCTCGCGGGCGGCGACGAGCCGGTTCCTGAGCGCCGAGCAGATCGACCGGGACCTGGCGCGCGACCTCAACGAGATCGCCGGGGGCCGGGGTCAGACGCTGGCCCAGATGGCTCTGTCGTGGACGCTGCGCGACCCGCGGGTGACCAGCGTACTGATCGGGGCGAGCAGTGTCCGGCAGCTGGAGGACAACGTGGCGTGCGTGGACGGCCCGGTCTTCACCGAGAGCGAGCTGGCGGCGATCGACAAGATCACCGAGCCGGTCACGTCGGCCCGCTGATCACCCGCGGCGCACGGGGCCCCGTGCCGCCCGAGGGCGGTTCACAGGGCCTCGTGCCGCTGGAGGTAGGTGAAGGCGGCCCAGCCCGGCAGCACCGGCAGCCAGAACGTGAGCAGCCGGTGCAGCAGCACGGCCGAGGCCGCCAGGTCCCATTCGAGGCCGGCCGCGACCAGGCCGAGGGTGAGCGCGTACTCGACGGCGCCGAGGCCGCCCGGGGTGGGGGCGGCCGAGCCGATGGCGTTGGCCGTGAGGTAGACGACGGCGACGGCGGTGAAGCTCAGCTCGCCGCCGAACGCCGCGACGCAGGCGTCGAGGCAGGCCACGAACGCGATCGTGATCATGAGCGTGCCGAAGGCGGCCTCGATCATCTTGGCCGGCGACTGGAGCACGTCGAGCAGGCGGGGCAGCACGTTCGAGAACAGCCTGCGCATCCGCACGGTCACGAGCCTGCGCAGCGGCGGCACGCCGAGCACCACCGCGACCAGCAGCGCGATGGCGAGCATCGCCACGACCAGGCCGCGTGAGGGGGTGAAGGAGGTGGCGGCGTCGGAGCCGGTGATGTAGGCGAACAGCAGCAGCAGGGCGATGTGGAAGACCAGCATGATGAGCTGCGAGGCGCCCACGCTGGCCACCGCGAGCGCCGGCGCGATGCCGCGTTTCTGCAGGTAGCGGGTGTTGATCGCGACGCCGCCGACCGCGGCGGGCGCGACCAGCTTGACGAACGACGACGCGAACTGCACCAGGACGGTACGCCACAGCGGCAGGCGTTCCGGGACGAACCCGCGCAGCATGAGGGCGGCGGCGACGAAGCTGGTGAACGAGGCGATCAGCGCCAGGCCGGACCACGCCCAGTTGGCGGTGGTCGCCACCTTGTAGAGGTCGACCTTGCTGAGCTGGGACAGCACGACGTAGGCGGCGACCGTGCTGGCGATGATCGTGATCAGGGTGCGCGGGCGGAAGCGCTCCAGGCGTACCTCTTCGACCTTGCCCTGGGGCTTGAGGGCGACGATGTGGTCGCGCAGGCCCGTGAGCACGTTCTTGGCCTTGGACAGGGCCGAGCGGGTCTCCCTGGTCAGGGCGATGCGCTGGAGCAGCGGCATGGCGGCGGCGAGGGCGTCGGGGCCCATCACGGCGGCGGCGGCCCGGACCGAGCGCTCGGCGCCGACGCGCAGCGCCAGGTAGGTGAGGAGCTGGGCGATGTCGAGCCGGAGCAGCAGGTCGCCGGCGGCGATCTCGCCGCTGCGGGCGTCGGTCAGCACGACCCGGCCCGCGCGGTCGAGGTGGATGCTGTCGCCGGTGAGCCGCCGGTGTGCCAGCCGCTGGATCTGCAGCAGCTCGACCTGCTCCCAGATCTGGGCGAGCAGGGCGTCGTCGATCTCGGCGTCGGGCACCTCGTCGAGCGGGCGGGTCTCGATGTGCTCGTAGGCGAGCAGGGCGGCCTCGGTGCCGATCTCGCTGGTGCCGAGCAGGCGCGGCGTGCTGGCGCCGGCGGCCTGGGCCGCGTACGCCATCAGGGCCTCGCGTTCCAGCTCGGCCCGGAGCGAGCGGATGGCCCGGCGCCTGGTCTCGGAGTTGAGCCTGATGCGCCGCCACAGCCGGTACGGCAGCCCGGCCACCTGGCGGTCGCGGTCGAGGACGGTGACGTCGAGGCTGGTGCCGTCCTTGAGGCCGATGGCGTAGCGGCGGCTGCCCTGGTGGTCGTCCTCGATGCGGCGGGCGGAGACGGGCGAGAAGGACAGCTTGCGCAGCGCGGCGACCACGGCGCTGCCGGGCGGGCGGGTGTTGGGGCTGCCGACGCCGTAGAGGGTGGCGTAGCCGATGGCCATGCCGACCAGGACGGTCACGATGGCGCTGGGCAGGGTGATCTGCCTGCCGGAGAAGTAGGTGAGGATGTAGAGGGCGATCGAGGTCCACATGAGCATGCGCCACGTGGGGCGGCGGGCGATGCGCACCGCGGTGGTGTAGGCGATCACCGAGGTGAGCAGCGTGTTCAGCGGCTCGATCGCGCGGTCGCCGGTGAGCAGGATGCGCAGGTCGGTCAGGCTGCTGGCCTCGATCCACTGGCCGAGCAGGAACGACCCGGCCATGCCGATGATGGCCGCGATCAGCCCTTCGGCGACGCGCAGGCCGTCGCGGTGGAAGACCCGCTCGACGGCGAACGCGGCGGGCACGATCAGCACGGCGGCGCTGCCGATGAAGGCCGCGACCCGGCTGAGCAGCGGGACCATCTCGGCGCCGACCTTGACGTCCTGCTCAAGGCCGTTGAGCGTCTGCTTGGCGACGAGGGCGAGCAGGATCACCGCCGCGAGCACCGTCAGCGTCGCGAAGAAGCGCAACAGGTCGGACGGCCGCCGCAACCGCTGGGGAAGGAGCGGCTCGACTACGTAGACGCCGCCGTCGGCGCGTGGCTCGGCCACGGCTGGATCCCCCTCCGCGAGGTCCTCCGTGTCATCGTCTCGTTCCCTGATTTCGGCCACCGACAGTGATTCTGCACCTTCCCGGCCGGACCGTACGATCTCTGTTCTCCAGTGTCCTCGTTCGCCGCTCCGGCGCGCGCATCGGGTACGGACCCGACCAGCATTGACCTGCCCGCGTGTCTGGCATGTTCACTCTCGCGATGCCGGTGCCGGCCCTCGTCGCCCCCGACGCCCGGCGCACACGGGGAAACCCGCGCGGCCGGGCGGCCCGGTCACGACGCGTCGGCCGAGTACGTCGCGGCCAGGCTGCGCGAGGCAGGGTACACGGTGGAACTCCAACCGTTCACCTTTGAGTTCTTATCCGAGGTCGGCTCGGCGGTGTCGCGGGCGCGGACGGTCGCCCGCCACGGCTGCCTCTCGACGTAGGCTGTGCGCATGTCGGGTGATTTGAGGGTTTTGGGGGCATGTCCGCTTGACTGCCCGGACACCTGCTCCTGGGTCGTGACCGTGCGGGACGGGCAGGCCGTCAAGATGCGCGGCAACCCCGACCACCCCTACACCCGCGGCGCGCTGTGCGTGAAGGTCAACCGGTACCTGGAGCACACGCAGGCGGACGACCGCATCCTGTACCCGATGCGGCGCACCGGGCCGAAGGGGTCGGGGCAGTTCGAGCGGATCACCTGGGACGAGGCGCTCGACGAGATCTCGGCGCGGCTGCGGACCATCGTGGACGAGCACGGCGGCCAGGCGATCTGGCCGTACCTGGGCACCGGGTCGCTGGGGTACCTCCAGGGCTGCGAGGGCGTGGCGGGCCGCCGGTTCTGGAACGTGCTGGGGGCGTCCAAGCACTGGCTGAACATCTGCTCGGCGGCCGGCAGCAGCGGGCTGATGAAGGCCAACGGCACCGCGGGCGGCATGGACCCGGAGAACTTCGCCCAGGCCAGGCTGATCCTGCTCTGGGGCACGAACACGCTGACCAGCGGCCACCACCTGTGGAAGTTCATCCAGGACGCCCGCGCGGACGGCGCGTACGTGGTCGCCATCGACCCCATCCGCACCAGGACCGCCGACCAGGCCGACCAGCACCTGGCGATCAGGCCGGGCACGGACGCCGCGCTCGCGCTCGGGCTGCTCAACGTCGTGCTGGCGGAGAACGCCCAGGACGAGGAGTTCCTGGCCGAGCACACCGAGGGCTGGGAGGACTTCCGCAAGGAGATCCTGGAGTACCCGGTGGAGCGGGTGGCGGAGATCACCGGCATCCCAGCCGAGGACGTCCACAGCCTGGGGATGCGCCTGGCCCACACCCGGCCGACCGCGATCCGCGCCACCATGGGCATCCAGCGGCACGCCGGCGGCGGCACCGCGATGCGCACGATCGCCGCGATCCCCGGCGTGACGGGCGACTGGCGGCATCCGGGCGGCGGCGTGGCGTACTCGACGAGCGGTCACGTGCGCGTGACCGTCGACACCCGCGACGACCTGCTGGCCAAGCCGGTGCGCACGCTGGTCATGACCAAGCTCGGCTCCCAGCTCGACGACGTGAAATGCCTGTGGGTGTACGCCGCCAACCCGCTCGGCTCGACCCCCGACGCCAACACGATCAGGCGGCAGCTCGCCCGCGAGGACCTGTTCACGGTCGTCATGGAGCAGTTCCCGACCGACACCGTGGACTACGCCGACATCGTGCTGCCCGCGACCATGCAGACCGAGCACATGGACCTGCACGCCGGGTACGGCCACCTGTACCTGCTGTGGAACGAGCCCGCCGTGCCGCCGCCCGGCGAGTGCCTGTCCACGACCGAGACCTTCCGCCGGCTGGCCGCTCACATGGGGCTGACCGAGCCGTCCCTGTACGACTCCGACCTGGAGCTGGCCGAGTCGCTGCTGTCGGGCGGGCACCCGTCGCTCGAAGGCGTCACGCTGGACCGGCTGCGCAAGGAGGGGTGGGTGCGGATGAACTACCCCAAGCCGTTCGCGCCGTTCGCCGAGGGCTTCCCGACGCCTTCCGGGCGGCTGCGCTTCCCGCCCGCCGGGAAGGCGTACGTGCCCTCGCACACGGCGGTCGCCGACCGGTCGGCGTACCCGCTGACGCTGGTCACGCCGGCCTCGCACACGTTCCTGAACACGATCTTCGCCAACAATCCGGAGCTGCGGCGGCGGGCCAAGGGGCCGGCCGTGCTGGTGAACCCGGCCGACGCGGCCGCCCGCGGGCTGGTGGCCGGGCAGCGCGTACGGGTGCACAACGACGGCGGCGAGTTCCTGGCCGACGTGGAGATCAGCGACCGGGTCGCGCCCGGCGTGGTGGCCTCGCCCAAGGGCCGGTGGCCCAAGCTGACCCCGGGCGGTGCGAACGCCAACGCGGTCGTGGCCGAGCGGGACGGCGACATGGGCAGGGGGCCCGCCTTCCACGACAACCTGGTCGAGATCAGCCCTTGTGCCGGTCCATGAACGCCACGACCGTGTCGAGCACCTTGGCGGCGTGAGGGCTGCCGAACAGGGCCGAGGCGTGCAGCGACTCGCCGGGGATGACCAGCACCTGGTTGTCCGGGGCCTTGGTCGCGGCAGCCTCGGCCTCGCGCATCGACCCGGCGCCGCCGTAGGAGTCGTGCTCGGAGCCGATCTGCAGCAGCGGCACGGTGAGCGCGGCGGCGTCGCCCTTGTCGATCTCGCCTGACAGGGCGACGACGCCGGCCACCTCGGCGCCCAGCCGCTCGGCCGCCGGGACCGAGGCCGTGGCGCCGATCGAGCCGCCGACCAGGAACAGCCGCTCGACGCCCTTCTCCTTGGCCAGGCGCTTGCCCATGGCGACCGCGCCGTCCTCGGGGAGGAGGCCGGCGTCCCTGGCGTACAGCAGGACGCGGTAGCCGGCGGCGACCAGGCGGTCCGACAGCGGGCGCCAGGAGCACACGGTGCCGCGGCGCTCGTAGGTGATCACCACGCCCACCGGGCCGTCGCCGGCGATCACGCCGGGCAGGCCGCGGACGTGGGTGAAGATCTTGCCGTCCTGCTCGGTGAAGCAGCCCGAGACGTTGGGGCCGGTGGGCGGCGCGCTCTGGGTGGGCGCGCTCGTGGCGGGGGTCGTCTCCGTGGTGGAGGCGGGGGACTCGGCGGCCGTCGTACGGACGGCGGTGGTGCCGGTGCCGACCGTGCCCCCGCAGCCGGTCAGCCCCATGGTGAGGAGTGCCATCCATCCGACGATCTTTCGCATGGCCGCCGCGCCCTTCTCCCGACTATGTCTGAACTGACATAGTGCCGCAAGCACCATATCCTTGGACCCACCATGACCTCAACGCTCGGATACGCGATCCTGGCCGTGCTGGCGCGCGGCGATCGCACCGGATACGACCTCGCGGCGGCCATGCGGCGGCCGGTCGGCTACTTCTGGACGGCCGGCCACAGCCAGATCCACGCCGAGCTGCAGAAACTGCGGGCGGCCGGGCTGGTCGGGTTCGAGAGCGCGCACGGGCCGGGGCCGCAGGCCAAGAAGGTCTACCACCTGACCGCCGAGGGCCTGGCGGCACTGCGGGCATGGGTCACCGAGCCGCCGCGCGAGCGGCCGGAGCGCGACGAGCTGGTGCTGAAGACGTACGCGGCGTGGCTGGCCGAGCCGGAGTCGCTGCGGCGGCTGTTCACCGACCAGCTCGCCGCGCACGAGGAGCGGCTGGCCGACTACGAACGGCAGGAGGCGTCGTTCGGCGGGCGGCCGGCCTTCGGCGACCCGGGGTTCGGCGGCTACGCGACGCTGCGCTGCGGGCTGAGCTACGAGCGGCACCGGGCCGAGTGGTGCCGCTGGATGCTGACCCAGCTCGCCGACGGCGGGTCAGCTGAGTGAGAGCTTGTAGCCCTCGTGGGAGGCGGTGAAGCCGAGCGCGTCGTAGAAGCGGTGGGCGTCGGTACGCGACTTGTCGGAGGTGAGCTGGACGACGGCGCACCCCCTGGCCCGCGCCCGGTCGATGGCCCACTGGATCATCTTGCCGCCGAGCCCCTGGCCGCGCGTCGAGGCGGCCACCCTGACGGCCTCGATCTGACACCGCTCGGAGCCCAGCCGTGACAGCCCGGCCAGGTACGTGAGCTGCATCGTGCCGACCACCTCGCCCTCCCGCTCGGCCACGATGAGCTCGTCGTGCGGGTTGGCCTCGATGCGGTCGAAGGCCATCAGGTAGCGGGTGTCGTCGGGGGCTCCCTCGCGGGCGGCGCCGAGCGGGTCGTCGGCCAGCAGCCGGACGATGGCCGGGACGTCCTCCTTGCGCGCCTGCCGGAACAGCAGGGAAAGCACGTAGTGGGACTCCATCAGGGACGGGTTGGAGGGCAGGGCCATGACCTTGCCGCTGCGGACGAAGCCCTTGGCCCCGTAGAGCGCGCGGGCGGCGTGGTTGCGGTCGACGGCCCAGAGCTGCACCTGCTCGGCCCCGGCCGAACGGGCCCACTCGACGGACCGGTCGACCAGCCGGGAGGCGAGCCCGCGTCCCCTGGCCTCGGGGGCGACCCACATGGACAGCAGGTGGGCGCCGGACTCCTCCAGGAGCATGCACACCAGGCCGACGTCGCCCAGGCCGTCGCCCTCGGCCACCCACCAGCTCGAGTGCGGATTCTTCAGCCGCTCGGCCCAGTCCGCGGCGGAGAACCCGGCCTCGCGCGCGTAGGAGGAGCCGAACGCGTCCGGTGACTCCTGGAGCGCACGCAGCCGGACGTCCTTCAGCCGCTCCCCGTCGTCCGGCCCCAACTGCACAATGGCGATTTCCGTCATATGGGAATCATGTCAGGGACAGGTCAGGGTCCGTCCCCGATGCCTCCTGGGGGCCCGCGGCGGCACCATGAGGACATGAACGAAATCAGTAGACGCGATGAAGTCTCACTGTCCGCGGCGGCCCTGCGGGGCGCCCCTTGGAAGACCGCCGCCATCGGCGGCGCCGTGGTGTCGGCCGCCAGCTTCGGGATGGGCGCGCTCACCGGCGACGGCGACCTGGTGTGGGCCCTGGGCCTCGGCATCAGCCTGTTCGCGCTGATCGCCGCGATCGGCTCGGTCGCCAAGCCGAACGAGGGCGACCGCGTCACCCGCCAGGCCCGGCTGTGGTCGTTGCGGCACCCGTGGAAGTTCGCGCTCCTGCCCGCCGCGATCACGGCGGTGCTCGACTACCCGGTGCAGCTCGTGCTCGACGACGAGGGCGTGTTCGGCTCGGCCGTGCAGGCGATGTGGCACGGCGCGCTGGTCTACCTGATCGCCGCGATCCTGACCCTCACGATGAAGGGACGAGCACGATCTTCCCAGTGACCCGCCGCTCCAGCAGGTCGTCCATGGCCCGGCCCGCCTCCGCCAGCGGCCTGACCTCCGGCGCCGCCGGGACGATGCCCGGCATCGTCAGCAGACCTTCGAGCACGGCCCGGTTCTCCGCCGCGTGGCTCATCGACCACGCGCCCCAGTCGACGCCCACCACCGCCCGGTTACGCAGCAGCACCTGGTTGGCCGGCAGCCTCGCGATCGCGCCCGAGGCGAACCCGACGACCAGGAGCCGCCCGCCCTCGCGCAGCCCGCGAAGGGCCTGCTCGGACAGCTCGCCGCCGACCGGGTCGACGGCCACGTCCACGGCCCAGGCCCTGGCCGCTTCCTTCAGCCCGTCGTAGCCGATCACGTCGTCGGCTCCCGCCCGCCGGGCGCGCTCCCTCTTCTCGCCGGTGGACGCCGCCGCCAGCACGACGGCGCCGAGCGCCTTGGCGACCTGGACCACGGCCAGCCCCACACCGCCGCCCGCCCCGAGCACGAGCACCCGCTCGCCGGGCAGCAGCCGGCCGCGCTCGCTGAGCGCGTACATGGCGGTGCAGAAGCTCTGCGGGAACGCCGCCGCCGCGAGCACGTCGAAGCCCTCGGGCAGTGGTACGGCCTGCGCCCGGTGCACCGGCACCCGCGTGGCGAAGCCGCCCAGCCCGGTGATCGCCACCACCCTGCCGCCGTCGGGCAACCGCCCGGCCGGTGCAGACGACGGCCCTCACGCTCATGGGGCCAGCTTCACCGACAGAACATCATTCCGGCAAGGCCTTCTCGGCCTCGCTCCGGCACACGCAGAACTCGTTCCCCTCGGGGTCGAGCATGGTCACCCAGCCCGTGCCGTCGGGCCTGCGCTGGTCCTGGAAGACGGTCGCGCCGAGGCCGAGCAGCCGCTCGACCTCCTCGTCACGCGTACGGCCCTCGGTGCCGTTGACGTCGAAATGCACCCGGTTCTTGCCGGCCTTGGCCTCGGGCACCCGGATGAACAGCAGGAACGGGCCCTGCGGCGTACGCAGCATCACCTCGTCGGCGCCCGGCTTGTCACCCTCGCCCAACGGCCACCCGGTGGCCTGGCTCCACCAGTTCGCGATCTCGTAGGGGTCGGTGGCGTCGACGGTGATGGCATGGATCTCAATCATCGCACTAGTGTCCACCAGCCAGATTGAGCCCCACGACACCGGCCAGGATGAGCGCGATCGAGGTCAGGCGCAACGGCGACACGTCGTCGCCCATGGCGACCATGCCGAGGATCGCGGTGCCGACGGCCCCGATGCCGGTCCACACGGCGTACGCGGTGCCGACCTCCAGGGACTTGAGCGCGTAGGCGAGCAGCCCGAAGCTGAGGGCGGCCGTGGCCAGGAAGGACAGGGTCCACCACAGGTTGCTGAGGCCGTTGCTGAGCTTGAGCGACAGTGCCATGGCCACCTCGAACAGGCCGGCCAGCACGATGAGGATCCACGCCATGATCAGTACTCCTGAGGACGAGACGTACAGGTACGTGCGTCGTCTTGGCATTCCGGGTACGGCGCGTCTCGTCCGGGAGCAGTCAGCTCAGTTCGTACAACGGCTCAGAGAAACGGATCATTCCCACCAGACGGTGACCCACCGGTCGCGCGGCACCGGCCACATGCCCAGCTCGACGGCGGTCTCGGCCACCTCCTCCACCCTGGACGGGTCGAGGCACACCCGGCGGCAGGCGCTCTCGGCCAGCTCCTCGACGGTCGTGAAACGTTCCAGGGGCGCCTCCCGCTCCTCCACGCGCACGGGGAAGCCCAGCGCCGCGGCCAGGGCCACGCAGTCTTCCGCGATGGGCCGGACCGGGCGGTCGACGCCGTGGAAGTGCTGCCAGAGCGGCGTCATCCAACTCATGGGATGACGGTGCGACAGTTCGAGCACCACCCGGCCGCGGGTGCGGCGGTCGAGCGCCTGGAGGAACTCCGCCAGGTCGGGCACGTTGTAGACCACGTGCGCGGCGACGGACACGTCGGCCACCGGCACCTGGTCGGCCACGTCGGGCCAGCGCCCCTCGACGGTGGTGGCGGGCACGCCGAGGTTCATCGCCCTGACCTTCAGGCCCTCCAGCATGGGCGCGGACGTGTCGACCGCGTAGAGGTGGCCGATGCGCTCGCGCAGCGGCAGTGAGGCGGCGCCGGGGCCCGAGCCGACGTCGAGCAGCGTGCCCTTGTCGGGCAGCGCCTCGGCGAGCCGGGTCATGGTCGGGCCGTCGTCGGGCTCGGCCAGCGCCCGGTCGGTCCGCGTGGCGAACCGGGCCGGTGAATGGCTCCACGGATCGGCCGGAGCCTTGGCCAGGATCTCCTCGGGGATGGCCCAGGATTCCAGTCGCTCCCGCCATCTGGTGGCGAGTTCTTCGGCGTCCATGGAGTCGAGCATGCCACGCATGGGCGGGGTTACCCGCGGGTAGCATTGCAGGTAAGGTTACTGGCCAGTACATGAAGACCTCGGTTCAAGGAGATCTGCACCCATGGGCCACTACAAGAGCAACGTGCGTGACCTGGAATTCAACCTCTTCGAGGTGTTCGGTCGACGCGAGATCCTCGGCACCGGGCCCTTCGGCGAAGTGGACGAGGACGTCGCGCGGAGCATCCTGGACGAGGTCAACAGGCTGGCGACCGGCGTGCTCGCCGACTCCTTCGAGGAGGGCGACCGCACCCCGCCGGTGTTCGACCCCGTGACGAGCTCGGTGACCGTCCCGGCCGGCGTCAAGAAGTCGTTCAAGGCGCTGATGGACGGCGGCTGGGCGCACCTCGACCTGCCCGCCGAGCTGGGCGGCCCCGGCATCCCGCGCACCCTCGCCTGGGCGACGGCCGAGATGGTGCTGGGCTCGAACCCGGCCCTGTACATGTACGCCGCCGGCCCCAACTTCGCCTACACCCTGTGGAAGCTGGGCACGCCGGAGCAGAAGCGCTTCGCCGAGCTGGCCATCGAGAAGAACTGGGGCGCCACCATGGTGCTCACCGAGCCGGACGCGGGCTCGGACGTCGGCGCCGGCCGGGCCAGGGCGGTCCAGCAGCCCGACGGCACCTGGCACATCGAGGGCGTCAAGCGCTTCATCACCAGCGCCGAGCACGACATGGCCGACAACATCTTCCACCTGGTCCTGGCCCGTCCCGAGGGCCACGGTCCCGGCACCAAGGGCCTGTCGATGTTCCTGGTGCCCAAGTTCCACGTGGACCTGGAGACCGGCGAGCTGGGCGAGCGCAACGGCGCCTACGTCACCAACGTCGAGAAGAAAATGGGCCTGAAGGTCTCCACGACCTGCGAGCTCACCTTCGGCGACAAGCACCCGGCGATCGGCTGGCTCGTCGGCGACGTGCACGAGGGCATCAAGCAGATGTTCATGGTGATCGAGCACGCCCGCATGATGGTCGGCACCAAGGCCATCGCCACGCTCTCCACCGGCTACCTGAACGCCCTCGACTACGCCAAGTCCCGCTACCAGGGCGCGGACCTGACCAAGATGGCCGACAAGTCCGCCCCCCGGGTGACCATCACCCACCACCCGGACGTGCGCCGCGAGCTGATGCTGCAGAAGTCGTACGCCGAGGGCATGCGCGCCCTGGTCCTCTACACGGCCACCTTCCAGGACGCCCTCCTGATCGACCCCGCGGACCGGCACGCGGAGGCCATGAACGACCTGCTGCTGCCCCTGGTGAAGGGCGTCGGCTCCGAGCGCTCGTACGAGCTGCTGGCCCGCTCGCTGCAGACCCTGGGCGGCTCGGGCTACCTGCAGGACTACCCGATCGAGCAGTACATCCGCGACGCCAAGATCGACTCCCTGTACGAGGGCACCACCGCGATCCAGGGCCTCGACCTGTTCTTCAGGAAGATCCTGCGCAACCAGGGCGCCGCGGTGGGCGCGCTGCTCGCCGAGATCAACGAGTTCGCCGCCTCCGAGGCGGGCAACGGCCGGCTCAAGGAGGAGCGCAAGCTGCTCGCCGAGGCCGCCGCCGAGGTCAAGGTCATGGGCGACACCATGGCCGGCTGGGCGCTCGGCTCGCTGGAGAAGCCGGAGGAGGTCTACAAGGTCGGCCTGAACAGCACCCGGTTCCTGCTCTCGCTGGGCGACCTGGTGATCGGCTGGCTGCTGCTGCGCCAGGCCGAGGTGGCCCTGGCCCGGCTGGCGGAGTCGGAGGACCCGTTCTACCAGGGCAAGGTGGCCGCGGCGTCGTTCTTCGCCACGACCGTGCTGCCGAGGCTGGCGGCCGAGCGGCGCGTCCTCGCCGCCACCGGCCAGGACCTCATGGAGCTTCCCGAAGAGGCCTTCTGAGCCACCGCCGGTGACGCCCGTTCCCGCTCCGGGGGCGGGCGTCGCTGTTAGGTTCCGGGCATGAGCTCTTCACCTCATGACCACCCCCTGCCCCCGCCGCGCGTCGAAGAGGTCTCCGAGGGCGTCTACGCCTACGTCCAGCCCGACGGGAGCTGGTGGATCAACAACACCGGCTTCCTGGCCGGGCGGCGCGGCGTGATCTGCGTGGACGCCTGCTCGACCGAGCGCCGCACCCGCGACCTGCGGGCGGCCGTCGGCAAGGTCAGCGGCGGGCCGATCACCACGCTGGTCAACACCCACCACCACGGCGACCACACCTTCGGCAACTGGCTGTTCCCCGAGGCCACGATCGTCGGGCACGAGGGCGTCCGCGCCCAGATCCTGGCCGACGGGGTCCCGGCGTACCGGGGGGCCTGGTCGCCGGAGGTGGTGTGGGGGGCGATGGAGGTCGCGCCGCCGTTCCTGACGTACACCGAGGGGGTCACCCTCTACTCCGATGACCTGCGCTGCGAGGTGCGGCACGTCGGGCCGGCCGCGCACACGACCAACGACTCGATCGTCTGGATCCCGGAGCGGCGGGTGCTGTTCTCCGGCGACCTGGTCTTCAACGGCGGCACGCCGTTCGTCCTGATGGGCTCGGTGGCCGGGACGATCGCCGCCCTGGACACGCTCAGGGAGCTGGGCGCGGAGACGGTCGTCCCCGGGCACGGCGAGGTGTGCGGGCCGGAGGTCTACGACCGGGTCGAGGGCTACCTGCGGTTCGTCCAGGAGACCGCCCGGCGGGGCCACGCGGCCGGCATGGCGCCCCTGGAGGCGGCGCGGGAGACCGACCTCGGCGAGTGGGGCGCGCTGCTCGACCACGAACGCCTCGTGGGCAACCTGCACCGGGCCTACGCCGAGCTGGACGGCCGCCCGCCCGGCGCGCCGATCGACGTCGGCGCGGCCGTGGAGGACATGATCGCCTACAACGGCGGACGGCCACTGTCCTGTCTCGCCTGACGCGGCGGGGGTGTGGTCACCGATACCCGGGTATGACCGTGGGCACATCTCGCCTTTGCCTGGAGGTCGTCATGGGTGTCGGGGTCAGCATCTTCTTCCTCACGCTCGGCGCCATCCTGCGGTTCGCCATCGAACCCGACGTGTTCGGCCAGAGCGTGCACATGGACATCATCGGCGTCATCTTCATGATCGTCGGAGGCGTCGGCGTCGTGCTCAGCATCGTGCTCGCGCCCCGGCGCGGGCGCACCTCCGAGGACCGGCTGATGCACCGCGAGAACCACCCGCCCGAGTTCTAGAGGGTTCTAGAGGCTGAGCTGCACGGCGGCGCGCGTCGCCAGGATCGGCTTGATGTACTCCGCGATCACGGCCTGGTGCCGGGGATGATCGCGGTAGATCACGAAGTCGTCCACGCTGTCGAGGTCGGCGACCACGGCGAACTCGTGGTTGCCCTGGGTGATGCCGGCGTCGGGCCCCACCGTGTACGCCCGTAGCTGCGGGATCTCGCCCGGCAGCTTGCGCAGCTCGGTCGCGACCGCGGCCTTCTGCTCGTCGGTGGCGTCGTCGGCCCAGGTGAACAGCACAATGTGACGGATCATGCGCCAACCCTATCGACACACACCCGTCAGTGGAGTTATTCTCAGATCGAGATTGACTCGAACTGAGAAGGACTTGGGGATGGAAGAGTTCCTGGCCGGCTACAACCCCCGGCTCTACGCGCCGGTCGCGGTCACCGTCGACGTGGTGGCGCTGACCATCCGCGACCGGCGGCTGCACGTCCTGATCGTCGAGCGCGGCGTGGAGCCGTACGCGGGCCGCTGGGCCCTGCCCGGCGGTTTCATCAAGCCGGACGAGGACCTGGCCGAGGCGGCGGTGCGCGAGCTGGCCGAGGAGACCGGCGTGGCCACCCGCCCGGCGCACATCGAGCAGCTCGCCAGCTACGGCGGCCCCGGCCGTGACCCCCGCATGCGGGTGGTGTCGATCTCCTACCTCGCCTTCGCCCCCGACCTGCCCGACCCCCAGCCCGGCACGGACGCCGCCGCGGCCGTCTGGCACCCCGTCGACGACGTGCCGCCGCTCGCCTTCGACCACGCCCGCATCCTGGCCGACGGCGTCGAGCGGGCCCGGTCGAAGCTGGAGTACACGCCGCTGGCCACCGCCTTCGCCGGCGCCGAGTTCACCGTCTCCGAGCTGCGGCTGATCTACGAGACCGTGTGGGGCACGCCGCTGCACGCGGGCAACTTCCACCGCAAGATCCTGTCCGTCCCCGGATTCGTCGAGAGCACCGGCCAGACCACCGAGACCGGCGGCCCCAGGGGCGGGCCGCGGGCCAGGCTCTACCGCGCGGGCGACGCCCGGCTGCTCCACCCCGCGCTGCTGCGGCCCGCACGGGAGGAGGAGGTGCGATGAACACCGAGCGGGCGGCGGCGATCGTCATGGGGGCGCGGTCGGCCCAGGAGCTCTTCGCCGGCGGGTCCGCGGCCGGCGTCTACCGGCGGCTGGCCAGGGCGCTGCATCCCGACCTCGCGCCGGGCGGCGAGGAGGCGTTCAAGCGGCTGGTCGCGCTCTGGGAGACCTACCACCGGGGTCAGCGGGTCGGCGACTTCCTGGTCGGGCCGCCGCTGCACAAGGGCGGCACCGCCGTGCTCTACCCGGCCGGGCGCGGCGCCGAGCGCGACTCGCTGCTCAAGGTGGCCCGCGACCCGGCCGCCGACCGGCTGCTGGTCCGCGAGGCCGCCGCGCTGCGGAAGATCGCGGCGGACGGCGACCCGCGTTTCCTGCCGTACGTCCCCCGCCTCGTCGCGAGTTTCCGCTACCGCGGCGGCGAGGTGGTCCGGCAGGCGAACGTGGTCAGCCGGGCGCCCGCCGGGTTCGTCACCCTCGAACGCGCCGGCACCGGCCTCGACCCGCGCGACGTGGCCTGGATCTGGCGGCGGCTGCTCGTGGCCGCCGGGCTCGCCCACCGGGCCGGCGTCGCGCACGGCGCCGTGCTCCCCCGCCACGTCCTCATCCATCCCCTCGACCACGGGCTCGTGCTGGTCGACTGGTGCCACGGCGACCGGCTCGACGAGCGCGCCGACATCGCCGCCCTGACCCGGTGCGTCGAACGCCTGCTGGGCGAGTGCCCGCGCCGGATGCGCGCCTTCGTCCGCGGCTGTCTGCTGCGCCCGCCGTCCGACGCGTGGGAGCTGCTGCGCGAGCTCGACGACCTGCTCGACGACCTCTACGGGCCCCGTACGTACCGTCCGCTCCACCTTTGAGGGAGGCTGCCATGGGCAGCGGAATCTGGTCCACGAACGTCTACGACTCCGCCGCGCGCTACCGCGCGGCCACCGGCTCCAGCGCCTTCGCCTACAGCGACGGCGGAGCCCGGCGCGTCCACCCCGACCTCGACCCCTTCGGCGTGACGCGGGAGAGCCGCGACTCGGCCGAGCACCCCGACTCGCTGGCCATCGCCGTGCTCTTCGACGTGACCGGCTCGATGCGCGCGGTCCCCCGCACGCTGCAGACCCGCCTGCCGGACCTGCTCGGGCTGCTGCTGCGCAAGGGGTACGCCACCGACCCGCAGATCATGTTCGGCGCGATCGGCGACGCCACCTGCGACCGGGCGCCGCTGCAGGTCGGCCAGTTCGAGTCCGACAACCGCATGGACGACCAGCTCGGTCTGATCCTGCTGGAGGGCGGCGGCGGCGGGCAGAAGCGCGAGTCCTACGAGCTGGCCATGTACTTCATGGCCAGGCACACCTCCATCGACTGCCACGAGAAGCGGGGTAAGCGCGGCTACCTGTTCGTGATCGGCGACGAGATGCCCTACCAGCGGGTGTCCAGGAACCACGTCAAGGACCTCGTCGGCGACCGCCTGACGGCGCCGCTCGGGGTGGCCGACGTCGTGGCCGAGCTGACCCGCAAGTACGACGTCTACTTCATCCTCCCGCAGGGAGCCAGCTACGCCGGCGACCCCGAGGTGCTGGACTCCTGGCGCCGCCTGCTCGGCCAGAACGTGCTGGAGCTGGACGACCTCGACGCCGTGTGCGAGACGATCGCGCTCACCGTCGGGCTCGGCGAGGACGCGATCGGCCTGGACGAGGGCCTTGAGGACCTGGCCGAGCTGGGCTCGACGGCCGGCGCGTCGGTGTCGCGGGCCCTGGCCAGGCTCGACCGCGGCACGGTGGTCACCGCCGAGCCGCTCGACGGGCTGGACGGGCTCGGCGGGCTCGGCGGGCTGCGGGCGTGAACGAGCACCTCGTCGTCGTCGACCTCGGGTACGGCGACGCCGGCAAGGGCACGGTCGTGGACTGGGCGTGCGCCACGCTGCCCGTCCACGCCGTGGTCCGGTTCAACGGCGGCGCCCAGGCGGGGCACAACGTCGTCCTGGACGACGGGCGGCATCACACGTTCGCGCAGTTCGGCGCCGGGACGTTCCGGGGGGTTCGCACGCATCTCTCGCGGTTCGTGGTGGTCGATCCGCTGGCGTTGTCGGCCGAGGCGGAGCACCTGGCGCGGCTCGGCGTGCCCGACCCCTTCGGGCTGCTCACGGTGGACCGGGACTGCCTGCTGGCGACGCCGTACCACGTCGAGGCCGGGCGCAGGCGGGAGCTGGCGCGCGGGGATGCGCGGCACGGGTCCTGCGGGATGGGCGTCGGGGAGACGATGGCGTACCACCTGGAGCACGGCGCGCTCGCGCCCCGGGCGGGCGACTCGCCGCCCGAGCTGACGCGCAAGCTGACCGTGCTGCGGGAGGCGCTGGGGGTCGAGGGGCCGCCGGTGGCCGACTGCGTGGCCGTCTACCGGGCGTTCGCCGAGCGCGTGCGGCTGGTGGACTCGTCGTACACCGCCGGGCTGGTCAGGCGGGGGCCGGTGGTGTTCGAGGGGGCGCAGGGCGTGCTGCTGGACGAGCGGTGGGGGTTCGACCCGTACACGACGTGGAGCACGACGACCTTCGCCAACGCGCTGGAGCTGCTGGAGGGGGCGGGGGCGGCGCGGCTCGGGGTGTTGCGCACCTACACCACCCGGCACGGCCCCGGCCCGCTGGTGACCGAGGACCCCGGCCTGGAGCTGCCCGAGCCGCACAACGTGACCGGCCCGTGGCAGGGAGCCTTCCGCCGCGGGCACTTCGACGCGGTCGCCCACCGGTACGCGGCCGAGGCGGCCGGCGGCGTGGACGGTCTCGCGCTCACCCACCTCGACGCGGACGTCTCTCGCATGTGCGTGCGCTACGACCGGCCCGTCACGTTCGCCGAGCCGGACCGTACGGCCCGGCTGCTACGGGCCGCGCCGGTCTACGAGGACGGTGTATCAGACTGGCCCGCGGCGGTCTCTCATGTCGTGGGCGCGCCCGTGTGGCTGGAGTCGTACGGCCCCCGCGCGCGGGACAAGAAGGCGCCCTGGCCGAGCCTGCGGTGACCGCCGGGGAGAGGGGTCCTCCCGGCGGTCGCCGCCTGGCTTCAGCCCCAGGCCAGCATGCGGAGCGGGTCCTCCAGCATCGCGCCGACGTCGCGCAGGAACATCGAGCCCAGCTCGCCGTCGACGATCCGGTGGTCGAAGCTGAGCGCGAGGGTGGTCACCTTGCGCACCGCCAGCTCGCCGTTCACCACCCACGGCATGTCCCTGACCTGGCCGAAGGCCAGGATGGCCGACTCGCCCGGGTTGAGGATGGGGGTGCCGGCGTCGACGCCGAACACACCCACGTTGGTGATGGTGATCGTCCCGCCCGCCATCTCGGCCGGCTGGGTGCGGCCGGCCCTGGCCGTCTCCGCCAGCGCGCCCAGCTGCCTGGCCAGCTCGGGGAGCGGGAGGGCGTGGGCGTCCTTGATGTTGGGCACCACGAGGCCGCGCGGCGTGGCGGCGGCGATGCCCAGGTTGACGTAGTGCTTGACCACGATCTCCTGGGCCGCCTCGTCCCAGGACGAGTTGATCATCGGGTAGCGCCTGACCCCGGTGAGCAGGGCCCGGCAGACCAGGAGCAGCGGGGAGACCTTGACCTCGGCGAAGTCGGGCAGGGCCCGCAGCCGCCTGACCGCCTCCATGGTCTCCGTCACGTCCACCTGGAGGAACTCGGTGACGTGAGGGGCCGTGAAGGCGCTGGCCACCATCGCCTGGGCGGTCATCTTGCGCACGCCCTTGACCGGGACGCGCTCCTCCCGCCGCTGGGGCTGCCCCTGCTGGACGGGCTCGGGCGCCGCCTGGAGGCCGCCCTGCGCGGCGGCGTGCACGTCGTCGCGGGTGATGGACCCCTGGGGGCCGGTGCCGGTGAGCGTGGCGAGGTCGACGCCCAGGTCCTTGGCCAGCTTGCGGACCGGCGGCTTGGCCAGCACGGCCACGCGGCCCGGACCGACGGGCGCGACGACGGGCGGCGGCCCGGCCGGCTCGGCCGGGCGGGCCGTCGGGGCCGGGCCGGGGACCTCCACGCGGGCCGGGTTGGCCACGGGCGCGGCCGCGATCGGCTCCGCAGACTGCTTGCGGGGACGGCGCTTGGAGGCGCCGGTCTTGACGCCGTAGCCCACCAGGACCGCCTGCCGCTCCTCCTTGGGCGCGGGGCTGCCGTGGGCGCCGGGCTCGACGGCGCCCTCCTCCGGCGGCTTGGGGACCATGTCGTCGGCCAGCGCCTTGAGGCCCTGGTCAGCGGGTCCCTGGCCTGCGCCGCCCGCCTCGCCGCCGGTGTCCACGGAGACGATCGGCGTGCCGACGTCGACCGTGCGGCCCTCCTCGACCAGCACGCCCGCGACCACGCCGTCCCAGGGGATCGGCAGCTCGACGATGGACTTGGCGGTCTCGATCTCCACCACGATCTGGTTGACCTTGACCTCGTCGCCCGGCCGCACGTGCCAGCGGACGATCTCGGCCTCGGTCAGCCCCTCCCCGACGTCGGGAAGCTTGAACTCGCGTCGCATGAAGCACGTCCCCCTTTCAGAACCCGAAGGCGCGGTCGACGGCGTGGAGCACCCGGTCCAGGTCGGGCAGGTAGTGCTCTTCGAGCTTCGACGGCGGGTAGGGGGTGGAGAAGCCGCCGACCCGCAGCACGGGCGACTCCAGGTGGTAGAAGCACTGTTCGGTGATCCGGGCCGCCAGCTCGGCGCCGAAGCCGCTGTAGACGGGCGCCTCGTGGACCACGACCACCCGGCCGGTACGGCGTACGGACTCCATGACCAGCGGCTCGTCCAGCGGGTTGAGCGAGCGCAGGTCGATCACCTCCAGCGAGCGGCCGTCGTCCTCGGCGGCCGTGGCGGCCTCCAGGCAGGTCTTGACCATCGGGCCGTAGGCCAGCAGCGTGACGTCGGAGCCGGGCCGCACGACCGCGGCCTTGTCGAACGGCGTCCACCAGTCGGTCGAGGCCGTGTCGATGTCGGCCTTCTCCCAGTAGCGGCGCTTGGGCTCGAAGAAGATGACCGGGTCGTCGCTCCGGATGGCCTGCTGGATCATGGTGTAGGCGTCGGCCGGGTTGGAGCAGGCCACCACGCGCAGGCCGGCCGTGTGCGCGAAGTACGCCTCGGGCGACTCGCTGTGGTGCTCGACCGCGCCGATGCCGCCGCCGCACGGGATGCGCACGACGACGGGCAGCTTGATCGCGCCGAGCGAGCGCATCGGCATCTTGGCGAGCTGCGTGATGATCTGGTCGGCCGCCGGGAACACGAACCCGTCGAACTGGATCTCGCACACCGGCCGGTAGCCACGCAGCGCCAGGCCGATCGCGGTGCCGATGATGCCGGACTCGGCGAGCGGCGTGTCGATGACCCGGTCTTCGCCGAAGTCCTTCTGCAGGCCGTCGGTGACGCGGAACACGCCGCCGAGCTTGCCGACGTCCTCGCCCATGATGAGGACCTTGGGGTCGTCCTCCATGGCGCGGCGCATGCCCTCGTTAAGCGCCTTGGACAGGCTCAACACCGTCATTTCTCGAAGCCCTCCAAGTAGGCGGCGAACTGAGCGCGCTCTCCGTCGATGAGCGCGTGGGGCTCGCGATAGACGTGGTCGAACATATCGAGCGGCTCGGGGTCGGGCATCGCCAGGCACCGCCTGCGCAGGTCGGCGCCGAGCTGGTCGGCCTCGGCGGTCACGGCGTCGAAGAAGCCCTGGTCGGCCAGCTCGTTGCGGAACAGGTACGACTTGACCCGCTCGATCGGGTCCTTCAGCTTCCACGCCTCCAGCTCGCTGGCCACCCGGTAGCGGGTCGGGTCGTCGGTCGTGGTGTGGGCGCCCATCCGGTAGGTGAACGCCTCGATCAGCGTCGGCCCCTGGCCCGTACGGGCGGCTTCGAGCGCCTTCCTGGTCACCGCGAGGCAGGCGAACACGTCGTTGCCGTCGACCCTGATGCCCGGGAAGCCGAAGCCCGAGGCCCGGCGGTAGAGGGGGATGCGGCTCTGCTTCTCCAGCGGCTCGGAGATGGCCCACTGGTTGTTCTGGCAGAAGAAGACGATGGGCGCGTTGAACACGCTGGCCCAGATGAACGACTCGTTCACGTCGCCCTGGCTGGTGGCGCCGTCGCCGAAGTAGGCGATCGTGGCGGCGGAGGCGTCGTCGCGCTGGATGCCCATGGCGTAGCCGACCGCGTGCAGGGTCTGGCTGCCGATCACGATCGTGTACAGGTGGAAGTTGTGCTCCTCGGGGTCCCAGCCCCCGTGGTTGACGCCCCTGAACAGGCCGAGCAGCTTCACCGGGTCGACGTCGCGGCACCAGGCGACGCCGTGCTCGCGGTAGGTGGGGAAGGCCATGTCCGAGTCGGTGAGCGCGCGGCCCGAGCCGATCTGGGCGGCCTCCTGGCCGAGCAGCGAAGCCCAGATGCCCAGCTCGCCCTGACGCTGCAGCGCCACGGCCTCCAGGTCGATGCGCCGGACGAGCACCAGGTCGCGGTAGAGCGACCTGACCTCCTCGGGCGTCAGGTCTATGTCGTAGTCGGGATGCTCGACCCGTACTCCTTCGGGGGTGAGCAACTGCACGAGCTCAGGGGGTGCTTCGGCACCACGAGAGGCGTCGACTGTCACGTGCCGCTCCTGTGCGATCGGGGCCGGTGTCGATGGGGTCGCCACCTGAGGCCAGCCGTGTGTGCGTGCGAACCATGTGGTGGTGGTTCATACGCGTTTGGGGACATCGTGGCAGACGTCACAGCCCTCCGCGCAAGCCCCATGTCCTCCCCGTTCCCGTTGTGTTGACGGCCATGCGCGCCGGTAGGCTTGCTTTCCCAAGCACCCACTCCACCCAGGAGGAACGTAGTGGCGCGCGTCATCGTCGACGTCATGCTCAAGCCCGAGATCCTCGACCCGCAGGGCCAGGCCATCGCCAGGGCGCTGCCCAGGCTCGGTTTCTCCGGCGTCTCGGCCGTCCGTCAGGGCAAGCGGTTCGAGGTCGAGCTGGAGGGCCCGGCCGACGAGGCGGCCCTCGACGAGGTACGGAAGATGGCCGAGACACTCCTGGCCAACACCGTGATCGAGGACTACAGCGTCCGGGTTGAGGGGTAGAAGGCACATTTGATGCCTGGTTTTACCCCTGGTGAGTTAAAGTCGCGTTCGGGCATGCCACAATGCCACGGGCGTGCCAACACTAAATAACAACAACGTGATTTTGCGGTTAGCCCCGATTTCACAGGGAAACCTACTCCAGGTGACATTCCGGAGCCCGGAGGAGTCCGGTGGATATTGAGTTCTCGTTGGCGCTGCCTCGGGATGCGATCGGCATACCGATGGTCAGGCGAGTGCTTGGCGACGCGATGCGCTCACTCAACGTGAGTGAGACCTGCATCGCCGACATGCTGCTCGCCGTCTCCGAGGCGTGCTCCAACGCGGTGCGACACGGCGGCCCCGCCAACCGTTACGAGGTCTCGGCGTCGATCGGCTACGGCCGCTGCGACGTGCGCGTCGCCGACAACGGCGACGGCCTTCCGTCGATGCCGCTGCACTTCCCTCCGCCCGACACCGAGAACGGCCGCGGCCTGCTCATCATGCGGTCCGTGGTGGACGAGATCTCCTTCGGCACCACGCCCGGCCGTGGCACGACGGTCCACCTGCGCAAGACGCTCGCCTGGGACGACGAGGCCGAGGGCGCCCGTCACCGCGAGCTGGCCGCTGTCTGACGGCTGTCCGACCACGGTCCGACCCGCTGCCCGGAACACAGCCGCGCACCCGATAATCTGAGTACACCGCCGTAGACCGCCGTCCGACCCCAAAGAGACGGTGGCACGCGCGTGCGCATTCCTCGGAGGGGACGACTGTCATGAGCGCTGCCCGTGTGGGCGTAGTCACGTTTCCAGGAACTCTCGACGACCAGGACGCCGCCAGAGCCGTGCGCCTCGTGGGCGCGCAGGCGGTCCCGCTGTGGCACGCCGACCACGACCTGAAGGGAGTCGACGCCGTCTTCCTGCCCGGCGGCTTCTCCTACGGCGACTACCTGCGTTGCGGCGCGATCTCGAAGTTCGCCCCGCTGATGGACGAGCTCGTCCCGGCCGCCAGGGCCGGACTGCCGGTCATCGGCACCTGCAACGGCTTCCAGATCCTCTGCGAGGCCCACCTGCTGCCCGGCGCGCTCACCCGCAACGCCTCGCTCCACTACGTCTGCCGCGACCAGCGGGTCACGGTGGAGCAGACCGCCACCGCCTGGACCGGCTCCTTCGAGCAGGGCCAGGAGATCGTGCTGCCGGTCAAGCACGGCGAGGGCCGTTACGTGGCCTCCGCTGAGACGCTGGCCGCGCTGGAGTCCGGCGGCCACGTCGTCGTGCGTTACGCCGGGGGCAACCCCAACGGCTCGCTCAACGACATCGCCGGCATCCGCAACGAGGCGGGCAACGTGGTCGGCCTCATGCCGCACCCGGAGCACGCCGTGGAGGAGCTGGTCGGCGCGCCGAGCACCGACGGGCTCGGCTTCTTCACGTCCATCCTGAGGAATCTGGTGAACGCATGAGCACCGACAGCGTCAAGCGGGCCGCCGAGACCCCCGACGAGCCGATGCCCTTCGCCGAGCTGGGGATGAAGCAGGACGAGTACGACCGGGTCAAGGAGATCCTGGGTCGCCGTCCCACCGGCTCCGAGCTGGCCATCTACAGCGTCATGTGGTCCGAGCACTGCTCGTACAAGTCGTCCAAGGTGCATCTGCGGCAGTTCGCCACCAAGGCGCCCAAGTCCGAGGCGCTTCTGGTGGGCATGGGCGAGAACGCGGGCGTCGTCGACATCGGCGACGGCTGGGCGGCCACGTTCAAGATCGAGTCGCACAACCACCCGTCCTACGTCGAGCCGCACCAGGGCGCGGCCACCGGCGTCGGCGGGATCGTGCGCGACATCATGTCGATGGGCGCCCGCCCGATCGCCGTCATGGACGCGCTGCGCTTCGGCGGCGCCGACGCCGTGGACACCCGGCGGGTGCTGCCCGGCGTGGTCGAGGGCATCAGCCACTACGGCAACTGCCTGGGCCTGCCCAACATCGGCGGCGAGGTCGTCTTCGACCCCTGTTACATCGGCAACCCCCTGGTCAACGCGCTGTGCGTCGGCCTGCTGCGCAAAGACCAGATCAAGCTGGCCACCGCGCCGGGGCCGGGCAACCAGGTCGTGCTGTTCGGCGCGTCCACGGGCCCCGACGGCATCGGCGGCGCGTCCGTGCTGGCCTCGGCGACGTTCGAGGACGAGTCGCAGGCCAAGCGGCCCGCCGTGCAGGTGGGCGACCCGTTCATGGAGAAGCTGCTCATCGAGTGCTGCCTGGAGCTCTACGCGGCCGACGTGGTCGTCGGCATCCAGGACCTCGGCGCGGCCGGCGTCTCCTGCGCCACGACCGAGCTGGCCGCCAAGGGCACCGGCGGCATGAAGGTCGACCTCAACCTGGTCCCGCTCCGCGACTCCTCGCTCAGGCCCGAGGAGATCCTGATGAGCGAGTCCCAGGAGCGGATGATGGCCGTGGTCCGGCCCGACGACATCCCCGCGTTCATGGCGATCTGCGCCAAGTGGGACGTCCCGGCCACCGTCATCGGCGAGGTCACCGACACCGGCCGCCTGGTCATGACCTGGGACGGCGAGGTCATCGTGGACATCCCGCCGGGCACCGCCGCCGACGAGGGCCCGGTCTACGAGCGTCCCTACCACGAGCCGGCCGGGCAGGGCGCGCTCAACGCCGACACTCCCGACCGGCTGGCGCGCCCCGACGACCTGCGGGCCACCCTGCTGCAGCTCCTCGGCTCGCCCAACCTGGCCTCCAAGGAGTGGGTGACCTCCCAGTACGACCGCTACGTCCGCTCCAACACCGTGCTGGCCCAGCCCGCCGACGCCGGGATGCTGCGCATCTCCGAGGTCATCGCCGGGGCCGAGCCGACGACCCGGGGCATCGCGCTGTCCACCGACGGCAACGGCCGTTACGCCAAGCTCGACCCCTACGCGGGGGCGCAGCTGGCGCTGGCCGAGGCGTACCGGAACGTGGCCGTGACCGGCGCCAAGCCGCTCGCCGTCACCAACTGCCTCAACTTCGGCTCGCCGGAGGACCCCGAGGTGATGTGGCAGTTCGCCGAGGCCGTACGCGGGCTCGCCGACGCCTGCCGCACCCTCGGCGTGCCGGTGACCGGCGGGAACGTCTCCTTCTACAACCAGACGGGCTCGACGGCCATCAACCCCACGCCGGTCGTGGGCGTGCTCGGCGTCATCGACGACGTGGCCAAGCGGGTGCCGTCCGGGTTCACCGCCGAGGGGCTGCGGGTGGTGCTGCTCGGTGACACCGCCGAGGAGTTCGGCGGCTCGGAGTGGGCGCACGTGGCCCACCGCCACCTGGGCGGCCTGCCGCCGCACGCCGACCTGGAGGCCGAGCAGGCGCTGGCGACCGTGCTGGTCGAGGCGGCGGCCCGCGGGCTGCTGGAGGGGTCGCACGACCTGTCCGACGGCGGGCTGGCCGTGGCGCTGGCCGAGTCGTGCCTGGCCCGCGGCATCGGGGCCACGGTGGCGCTGAGCGGCGAGCCGTTCACCGACCTGTTCAGCGAGTCGGCGGCGCGGGCCCTGGTCGTGGTGCGGCCGGAGGCGTTCGAGGAGTTCGCGGCGCTGTGCGGGCGGCACGAGGTGCCGTGCTACGGGCTCGGGGTCACCGGCGGGGCGTCGCTGGTGGTCGAGGGCGCGTTCGAGGTGGGGATCGAGGAGCTCCGCGAGACCCACTCGGCGACGCTGCCGGCGCTGTTCGGCTGAGGTCGAACGAGAAGGGCCGGTGCGGGATGACCCGCACCGGCCCTTTCGGCGTCGTCAGACCTTCTTGATGCAGACGACGTACACCTTGCCGGAGACGCTGGTGCCGTTGCCGCCGCCACTGGTGTAGTTGTTGCCGCCGCCGTTGTCATCCTTGGCGACGGTCACCGTCCAGCCGCTGTCGCCGGGGTAGCTGCCCAGGACTTCGGCGTTCTTCAGGGTGCCGAAGGAGAAGCCGCCGCCGGTGGGGGTGCCGCCGTTGTTGCAGGTGGCGGTCACCGAGCCGAGGCCGCTGATGGACGCGCTGTTGGTGTAGGTGGCGTAGTTGGCGCCGGCGCCGTCCTTGCCGGGCTCACCCTTGGGGCCCTGCTTGCCATCGTCGCCCTTGGGGCCCTGGGGGCCCGCCGGGCCGCGCTCGCCGTCCTTGCCGTCCTTGCCGGGGAGGCCCTGCTTGCCGTCCTGGCCGTCCTGGCCGTTCTTGCCGTCGTCACCCTTCGGGCCCTGGGGGCCCGCCGGGCCGCGCTCGCCGTCCTTGCCGTCCTTGCCGGGGAGGCCGTCCTTGCCGTCCTTGCCGGGGAGGCCGGGCTTGCCCTGGGGGCCCATGTGGCCCGTCTCACCGCGGGGGCCCTGCGGACCCTGCGGGCCCTGGGGGCCCTGGTCGCCCTTGGGGCCGGACGTGCCGCCGTTCAGCTGCGTCGTGCTGCCGCCTATCACGACGCGCTCTTCGGTCTTGCGGCACGGCGTGGTGGGGTTGACGATGCGGACGTACCGGGTCTTCTTGTGCACGCAGGCGTACACCTCGCTCGCCGCCGACGAGGCGGTGGCCACGCCACCGACGGCGAGGAGCGAGGCGGCGAGCGCTCCGACAGTGGCGAGGGTGAGCGTACGCCCACCGCGAACCTTGATAGCCACGGCTTTCCTTCCAGGGAACAAGTGATGCTCATGTGGTGCATGAGATTCACGTTTCGACCGTTCCAAAGGTTGGCAGAAACTACATAACGTATTTGTCACGAAACAGAGGGTTACTGACCGGATTGACCGACTGTCGCCGTTGCAGTGGGTAAAAGGACGCATTGGCAGCGGCGATCCCGCGTGCATAATCGGGTCTGTGCCCAGCCCCTACCTGCCGCCGGCCACGCAGCCCGTCCGAGGCGTGGTCTGGGTCATCCACCTCGCCCTTCCCCTGCTGGGGCTCTGGTTGCTGCTCTCCCAGCCCCACCTCAACGTCGTCTGGCAGCACAACGCGAGCCACTTCTGGATGATCCTCGCGGTGGCCGGCATCAACGTGGCGCTCGGCGGGCTGATCACCGAGGCCGCGCGCCGCCGCCAGGACGCCCGGCTGTTCCTGGTCTCCATGGTGTTCCTCAGCAGCGCGGGCTTCTTCCTCCTGCACGGCCTGGCCACGCCGGGGGTCATCCTGCCGACCGGCTCGCTGGGCTTCGACCTGGGGCAGCAGGTGGGGCTCACGATCGCCGCGATGTTCGCGTTCGCCTCGGCCCTGCCGCTGGGCGAGCGGGCGGCCGGCAGCGTCCTCGCGGCGCAGCACTTCGTCCGGGCGATGTTGTTCGGGTTCATGCTGCTGTGGGCGCTGGTCTCGCTGGTGCCCGAGCTGACCGAGCTCAGTCAGCCGCCGCCGGTCGCGCCCATGAGCTGGCTGGGCCCGGCCTCGATCCCCGGCGTCCTGCTGTACGGCGTGGCCGGCGTGATGATGTTCCTGCTCCACCGCCGCCGTCCCTCGGCCATGCTGGTCAGCCTGATCACCGCGTACGCGCTGCTGGCCGAGGCGATGGTCGCGGGAACGTCGCAGCTCAACTGGCACCTGACGTGGTGGGAGTGGCACGCGCTGCTCACCCTCGCCTTCGTGTTCGTGGCCTACAGCGCGTACCTGCAGTTCAGGCGCGAGGGGTCGAGCGCCGGGCTGTTCGACTCGGTGACGCTGGCGGCGACCGTCGCCCGCCTCCAGCAGGACTACGACCAGGCCCTGGAGGAGCTGGTCGAGCACGTACGCCGGGGCGAGCCGCTGGCCGCGGCCCGGTTGTCGGGCAAGTTCCGGCTGAACGAGAGCCAGGCCGCCGTGCTCGACCGGGCCGGGACGGCGCTGGCCCACGAGCGGGAGCTGTCGGAGCGGCTGGCCGCGCTGGTGGCGGTGAGCGCGCAGACCCGCGTGGGCCTGCCGGAGGGCGAGCTGCTGACCACCGCGCTCGACCGGGTCAGGCAGGCGTACGGAGACGTCAAGATCGCGCTGGTGTCGGAGGGCAAGACCCAGATCGGCTCCCGCGCGTACGAGTTCGAGGGCGACGGCCCGATCCGCCGCGACCACCGGCTGGCCTACCCGCTCACGGTCAGGGGCCACCTCGCCGGCGTGCTGGAGGTGCCGGTGGGCCGCACCGGCCATGACGAGGCGCTGGCCGCCACGCTCGCCGGCCAGCTGTCCATCTCGCTGGAGAACGCCCGCCTCTACCAGGAGCTGGACACCCTCTTCCGCCAGTACATGTCGCCCGACGTGGCCAACGCGCTGCTCGCCGACCCGGCGCGGGCGGCGCTCGGCGGCGAGCTGAAGGAGCTGACCGCGCTCTTCGCCGACCTCAAGGGGTTCACCTCGTTCTCCGAGCAGGTCGCGCCCGGCGAGATCGTCGAGATGCTCAACCGCTACCACACGGCCGCCGTCCCCTGCGTGCTGAACAACGGCGGCACGATCGTGCAGTTCGTCGGCGACGCGATGCTGGCCCTGTTCAACGCGCCGGCCACGCAGGCCGGCCACGCCAGGGCGGCCTGCCGGGCCGCGCTGGAGATGCAGCGGGCCGCCGCCGAGGTGGCCGAGGAGATGGCCTGGAAGCGCGTCGACGAGGTGGAGTGGCCGACCTTCCGGGTGGGCGTCAACACCGGCCCCGCGCTGGTCGGCAACATCGGCAGCCCCGAGTTACGCGGCTTCAACGCGATGGGCGACTGCGTCAACGTGGCCGCCAGGCTCCAGGCCCTGGCCGAGCCGGGGACGGTGGTGATCGGCGAGACGACCCTGAGGCAGCTCGGCCGCGACGCCTCGGTGAACGCCCTCGGACGGCTCAGCCTGAAAGGCAAGGAAGAACTCGTGGCCGCGTACGTTCTGACTGGAATGCCATAGAACGGCAATAGCCGTACGTACATAATCGGCGCATGGATCCAGAGCCCGGCGAGTTCCTTTCCATGCTCACGGCCGAGGAGGTCGAGGCGCTGCGAGCGGCCGGGCGCCCGCGCCGATGGGACCGCGGCACGACGGTGATCACCGAGGGCGACGCGGCCGACTGGGTGCTCGTGCTGACGCAGGGCCGGGTCAAGGTGTCCTCGCACACGAGCAGCGGCACCGAGGTGGTCCTCGCGGTACGCGGCCCGGGGGCGCTGCTGGGCGACATGTCGGCCGTGGACGGCTCGCCGCGCTCGGCCACCGTGACCGCGCTGGAGCCGATCCAGGGCATCGTGGTCCGCGACTTCAGCGGCTTCCTGGCCGCGCACGGCCGCATCGCCGTCCTGCTCCTGCAGCTCGTCGTCGGCCGGCTGCGCGACGCCGACCGCAAGCGGGTCGAGTACGGCGCGTTCGACACCACCGGCCGGGTGGCGACCCGGCTGCTCGAACTGGCCGACCGGTACGGCGAGCGCACCAGCACCGGCGTGCGGGTGGCCCTGCCGCTCAGCCAGGACGAGCTGGCCGGCTGGACCGGCTCCTCGCGGGAGGCGGTCAGCAAGGCGCTGCGCACCCTGCGCGACCGCGGCCTCATCGAGACCGGCCGGCGGCGGGTGGTCATCCACGACGTCGAGGGGTTACGCAGGCGAGCCAGGTGACCCCTGGTACAAAACGGACGTACGACGTACGTCATAGTGGGAGGCATGGTCGCGGTCACCCCCGAAGCCGGCACCCGCATGCGCTACGCCTGGCGCGTGTGCTCGGTCACCAGCCTGGGCCTCGTCCTCATCGGCATCGCGGGCAGCACGCTCAACGTCGCGCTGCCGACCGTCGTGCGGCACTTCCGGGCCGACGCGACGCAGTCGGGATGGATCCTGCTGGCGTTCCTGCTGGTCAACACCGCGAGCCTGGTGTTCTTCGGCCGGGTCGCCGACCTGCTCGGCAGGCGCGAGGTGTATCTGGCGGGCTTCGCCCTGTTCACGCTGGCCTCGCTGCTGGCCGGGCTGTCGCCGGACGTCTGGTTCCTGGTCGGCATGCGCGTGCTGCAGGCGATCGGCTCGGCCATGATCCTGGCCAACGGCACGGTGATCATCACCGACGCGTTCCCGCCCGAACGGCTCAGCCAGGGCATGGGCGTCTACATCGGCACGCTGTCGGTGGCCCAGCTCGCCGGTCCGACGCTCGGCGGCCTGATCGCCGAGACCGCCGGCTGGCAGTGGATCTTCTGGGTGAACGTGCCCGCCGGGCTGATCGCGCTCGGCTGGGGCGCGGTGATCTTACGCAAGATGCCGAAGAGGCCCAGGCAGCCGGTGGATGCACTCGGCAACGTGCTGGTGTTCGCCGCGCTGTCGGCCGTGCTGCTGGCGGTCAACGAGGCCGGATCGGGCGGCCTGACCAGCCCGGTCGTCCTGACGGGGGCGGCGCTGTTCGTGCTGCTGGTGCCGCTGATCGTGCTGGCCGAGCGGCGCTCTACCAACCCGGTGCTGGACCTGCGGCTGTTCGGCGGGCGGCTGCTGGCCTACGCGAACCTGGCCTCCTTCTGCAACGCGCTCGCGCGTTCCGCGCTGATCCTGGTGGTCGCGCTCTACTTCCAGGCCGCGCGCGGGCTCGACGCGTTCTCGGCCGGGCTGAGCGTGCTGCCGGTGCCGGTGGGCATCGGGCTGGCCTCGCCGATCGCGGGCCTGCTCGGGCCGCGGGTCTCGCCGTACGGGCTGTCGATCGGCGGCGCGGCGATGAGCGCGCTGGGGCTCGGCGCGCTCATGCTGACGGCCGACCCGGCGACGCCGTACTGGGTGACGGGGATCGCCCTGTTCGTGGCGGGCTGCGGCAGCGGGACGTTCCTGACCGGCAACACCACCCAGGTCATGGCCGCCCTGCCGAGCGGCAGCCTGGGCGTGGTCAACGGCTTCCGAGTCATGATCATGAACGTCGGCATCGTGATCAGCGTGGGCCTGTCGCTCAGCGTCGTGACCAGCTCCGTGGGCCCGGCGCTGCGCGCCCAGGTGTACGCGGGCACGCTGTCCACACTCTCCCCGGTGGCCGTCGGGCAGCTCATGGACGGCTTCCAGCGCGCGTACGCGGTCTTGTTCGCCGTGGCGCTGGCCGGCGCGGTGCTGGCCGCGCTCGCCAGGTCTCAGAGGGCTCCGGCGAGCCTCGACTCCACGTCGCGGTAGCGCGAGACCGGGATGAGGTGCACGCCGTCGAACGCGCCCGAGTCGCGCAGCGCGAACACCTGCTCGCAGGCCGCCTCGACGCCCGCCATACGGTCGGCGGCCACCCGCTCGACCAGCTCGCCGGGCAGGGCGATGTCGGGGATGGCGGCGGCCAGCGTACGGGCGTGGCGCTCGCTGGCCAGCACCATGACGCCCGCGTAGACCGGCACGTCGACCTGGTTGGCCTCGCGCCACCGGACCTGCGCCTCGACCGAGAAGCTGACCTGGGCGAACAGGAAGTCGGCCGCGCGCTTCCAGGCGGGCAGCGGGCGCAGCCCGGCCGCCGCGCCGACGCGGAAGGCCGGTGAGAAGCCCCTGGCCTCCTCGATCATCGAGCGGACCGTCAGGTCGCTGGTCCGGCTGCCGCTGGCGGGCTTGTCGCCGTGGACGAACAGGAACTGGTCGACGCCGTACGCCGCGGCCGTCAGCAGGTCGCGGTGGAAGCCGAGCAGGTTGCGGTCGCGGGAGTTGAGACAGGCGATGCTGCGCCCGCCCATCGCCTCGACCTCGTGGGCCACGGCCACGCTGGACACGGTGGCCCGGCCGATGTGGTTGTCGGGGATCAGGAAGGCATGGGCGACCTGGCTGAGCGTGCCGATCTGGTGGCGGACGCGCTTCAGATCGGGCTTGGTGGGCGGTTCGATCTCACAGACCAGCTCGAAAGGCATGATCTCGACCTTAACGTCCGGCGGCCAGCGCCTCGATGCCGCGCAGCACGAGATCGACGCCGAAGGAGTCGTAGAAGGCCGGGTCGGCGCCCGCGACCAGCGGTGAGGCCATCTCGACCAGGTGCGGGTACTTCTCGGGCGGCAACGACTGGAGGCCGGCCCGCTTGACCCTGACCATCTCGGCGATCTCCTCGCCGGTCCGGCCGGCCTTGAAGTGCACGGGCGCGTCGGCGATCGACAGGGCGCTCTGCAGCAGGTACTTGGTGATCAGGCAGCTCTCCTCCACGTCGAACCCGGCCGTACGGGCCAGGCCCAGCGCCTTGTCCCAGACGACCAGGAAGTTGGGGACGGAGATCGGGTCGATCTGCTCGATGACGTTCTTGGCGCAGGGATGGGTGCGCAGGGTCCTGATGAGCCCCTGGGTCAGGTCGCGGAGCTGCTCCTGCCAGGGCCGCTCATCGGCCGGCGGCGGCACGAAGCCGCCGATCAGGTGGTCGGCCATGCCGACCAGGAGCTGGTCCTTGTTCTTGAAGTGCCAGTAGAGGGCCATCGGCGTCACGCCCAGGTCGGTCGCCAGACGACGGATCGTCACGGCGTCGAGCCCCTCGGTGTCGCCGATCTCCAGCGCCCGCTCGGCGATGGCCCGCGCGGCCAGTTTTCCCATCACGGTTGACAACTATACGTCGTACAAGTTGAACTATACGACGTACAAGTACGACGTATAGGAGGCTTGTGACATGCGATGGTGGGCGCTGGGTGCCGTGACATTGGGCACCTTCATGACGTATCTCGACAACAACGTGGGGAACGTCGCGTTGCCGACGATCCAGCGGGAGCTCGGGCTGACCATCTCCGGGCTGGAGTGGATCGTGAGCTCGTACATCCTGGTCTTCGCCGGGCTCATGCTGGTCGGCGGCCGGCTCGCGGACCTGTTCGGGGCCCGCGTGGTGTTCCTGGCCGGGCTCTCCGTCTTCACCGCGGCCTCGCTGGGCGCCGGGCTGGCCACCTCCGGCGGCGCGCTGATCGCGGCGCGGGCCGTCCAGGGCGTGGGGGCGGCGCTGCTCACGCCCACGTCGCTCACGCTGATCAGCCAGATCTTTCCCGAGCCCGGCGAGCGCGGCAGGGCCGTGGGCATCTGGAGCGCGTCCGGGGCCCTGTCCATGGCGCTCGGCCCGGCGGCCGGCGGTTTCATCAGCGAGCACCTGCACTGGGGCTGGATCTACCTGATCAACGTGCCGATCGGGATCGCCACCTTCGGCCTGGCCCTGTGGGCGGTCCGGCCCGCCTTCACCCGCCGGCGGCACCGGCTCGACCTGCCCGGCCTGGCCACCTCGGCGCTCGCGCTGGTCTCCCTCACCTATGCGCTCATCGAGGGCGACCGCGCCGGATGGACGTCGGCCGAGATCCTGGCCGCGTTCGGGCTCGCGGCGGCGGCCGCCGTGGCGTTCGCGCTGGTCGAGACGCGGTCCGAGCGCCCGATGATCGACCTGTCACTCTTCCGCGCACGGGTGTTCAGCGGCGGCGCGCTGACCATGGGCATCTGGTCGTTCGGCGTGTTCGGCATCTACTTCTTCAGCGCCCTGTGGCTGCAGAACGTGCTCGGCTTCTCCCCCACGCAGGCCGGCCTGGCGTTCGTGCCGATGGCGCTGGTCATGGCGGTCGTCGCCATCACGTCGCAGCGGATCTCCGCGCGGCTCGGCACCGGCCGCACGGTGGCGCTCGGCATGGCGCTCATGGGCGCGGCGATCTACCTGATCTCCGGCGTCGGGGCCGACGGCGACTACGCCGACGTCGCCCCCTGGTTCCTGCTCTACGGCCTCGGCGGCGGCCTGCTGGTGCCGCTGACCTCGGCGATCCTCGGCGGCCTGCCCAAGGACAGGGCCGGTGTGGCCTCGGGCGTGCTGAACGTCTCGCGCGAGGTGTTCGGCCTGCTCGGCATCACCGTGCTGGGCGCGATCCTCAGCTCGCGCCAGAGCGGGAGCGACCAGCCCCCGCTGGCCGCCTTCCTCGACGCCTACCAGTTCACGCTCGTCATCGCGGCGGTGATCGTGCTGGCCGCCGTCCCGCTCGGCCTGTACGCGCTGCGCCCGTCCCGCCGCCCGCCGGTGACGGACGAGCCTCAGGCCACCGCCCCCGCGACCGTCGGCTCGTCGAACTGAGTGCGGTACAGCTCCTCGTAGCGGCCGCCCATGGCCAGCAGTTCGGCGTGCGTGCCCCGTTCGGCGACGCGGCCGTCCTCGATCACCAGGATCTGGTCGGCCGCCCGCACGGTGGACAGCCGGTGCGCGATCACCACGGCGGTCCGGCCCGCCAGCGCCTCCCCCAGGGCCTCCTGCACGGCCGCCTCGGAGGTGGAGTCGAGCGCGGCGGTGGCCTCGTCCAGGATCACCACGCGCGGCCTGGCCAGCAGGAGCCGGGCGATCGTGAGCCGCTGGCGCTCGCCGCCGGACAGCCGGTAGCCGCGCTCGCCGACCACCGTGTCCAGGCCGTCGGGCAGCGACTCGATCAGCGTCCGCAGCCGGGCCCTGGTCAGGGCGTCCCAGATCTCCTCCTCGCTCGCCGCCGGCCTGGCCAGCAGCAGGTTCTCCCTGATCGTCTCGTGGAAGAGGTGGCCGTCCTGGGTGACCATGCCGAGGGTGTCGCGGACGGCGTCGAAGGTCAGGTCCCGTACGTCCACGCCGCCGATGCGGACCGCGCCGGAGTCGACGTCGTACAGCCTGGGCAGCAGCTGGGCGATCGTGGACTTGCCGGCCCCCGAGGAGCCCACCAGCGCCACCATCTGGCCCGGCAGGGCCGTGAACGAGATCCCGTGCAGCACCTCCTCGCCGCCCCGCGAGTCCAGCGTGGCGACCTCCTCCAGCGAGGCCAGCGACACCTTGTCGGCGGCGGGATAGGCGAAGCGCACGTCGTCGAACTCGACCGCGACCGGGCCCTCGGGGACCTCGCGGGCGTCCGCCCGCTCCTGGATCAGCGGCTTGAGGTCGAGCACCTCGAAGACGCGCTCGAAGCTGACCAGGGCGCTCATCACGTCCACGCGGGCGCTAGCCAGGGCGGTGAGGGGCGCGTACAGGCGGGTCAGCAGGAGGGCCAGCGAGACCACCGCGCCGGGTTCGAGCTGGTCGCGCAGGGCGTAGAAGCCGCCGAGGCCGTAGACGAGGGCCAGCGCGAGCGCCGAGACCAGGGTCAGGGCCGTGACGAACACCGACTGGTTCATGGCCGAGCGCACGCCGATGTCACGCACCCGCCGCGCCCGCGCGGCGAACTCGGCGGACTCGCGCGCCGGCCGGCCGAACAGCTTCACCAGCGTCGCGCCCGGCGCCGAGAACCGCTCGGTCATCTGGGTGCCCATGGCGGCGTTGTGGTCGGCGGCCTCGCGACGCAGCCGCGCGATCCTGACACCCATCCGCCGCGCGGGCAGCACGAACACCGGCAGGAGCAGCAGCGCGAGCAGCGTGATCTGCCACGAGATGCCGATCATCACGGTGAGCGTCAGCACGAGCTGCACCAGGTTGCCCGCCACGCTGGACAAGGTGTCGGTGAAGGCCCGTTGCGCGCCGATCACGTCGTTGTTCAACCGGCTCACCAGCGCCCCGGTACGCGTCCGCATGAAGAACGCGACCGGCATCCGCTGCACATGGTCGAAGACCGAAGTGCGCAGGTCGAGGATCAGCCCTTCGCCGATGGTGGCCGACTGCCAGCGGTTCAGCAGGCCGAGCCCAGCCTCGGCGAGCGCCAGGCCGGCGATCAGCAGCGCCACCACGACCACCACGCCGAGCGGCTCACTGTTGAAGATCGCGTCGACCACCCGCCCCGCGAGCAGCGGCGACACCACGGCCAAACCTGCCAGCACCACGCTGAGCAGCAGGAACAGCACGATCCTGCGGCGGTGAGGGCGGGCGAACCCGCCGATACGCCGAAGCGTCGCCCTGTTCAGCGGGCGACGCTCCGGCCGGTTGTTCATCGAGTAAAGCTGATGCCAGGCGGTCACTTCCATGCTCATGCATGGGAGACTATTTCCTCAAGTTAACTTGAGGTCAACTGGTTTTCGCCGGGGATCAGCTGCCGATCTTCCTGCCCCTGCCGTGCCAGACCACCGCGACCGACGGGCGCGGCTGGTCGCCGTCGGGCCAGCGGCTGGCCGGGTTGTCCGGGGTCGCGCCGTCGATCTCGCCCGGGTGCTGCACGGCCACGAACACGCTCTTCTGGTCCTCGGTCACCAGCGGGCCGCAGGTCTCCGCGCCGAGCGGGACCGTGAGGAACTGGCGCAGGTGGCCACGGTCGGAACCGCGTACCGGCATGACGAACAGGCCGTCGTTGCTGCCGAGCTGGTTGCCGTCGGTGGAGATCCACAGGTTGCCGTCGGCGTCGAACGTCACGTTGTCCGGGCACGAGATCGGCGAGACCTTGGTCTTGTCGAAGCCGGCGAAGTACGTCGTGGGGTCGTTCGGGTCGCCGCAGATCAGCGGGAGCGACCAGGAGAAGGTGGTCTCGCCGGCGTCGTTGCGCCGCTCGGCCACCTCCAGGACGTGACCGTGCTTGTTGGACGGGCGCGGGTTGGCCTCGTCCACCTGGGCGGCGGTGCGGTTGGAGTTGTTGGTCAGGGCCACGTAGACGCCGCCGGTGACCGGGTTGCGCTCCATGTCCTCCGGACGGTCCATCTTGGTGGCGCCGCCCTTGACCCTGTCGGCCGCCGATCGCGTGTAGATCAGCACCTCGGCGGCGGTCATGCCGTCCACGTACGACCTGTCGCCCGACACCAGCGGGAGCCACTCGCCGGAGCCGTCGAACAGCCCGTCGGAGGGCAGCTTGCCGGAGCCGTCGATCTCGGCGGCCGGGCTGTCGCCGGTGAACTTGGCGACGTACAGGGTGCCCTCGTCCAGCAGGGTGCGGTTGTGGCGGTCGAAGCCGGGGATGTACCGGTTCTTGGAGACGAACTTGTAGATGTACTCGAAGCGCGAGTCGTCACCCATGTAGACGACCAGGCGGCCGTCCCTGGCCAGGGTGGTGTTGGCGGCCTCGTGCTTGAACCTGCCGAGCGCGGTGCGCTTGATCGGCGTGGAGTCGGGGTCGAACGGGTCGATCTCCACGATCCACCCGAACCTGTTGGCCTCGTTCGGGTGCTTGGCCAGGTCGAAGCGCTCCTCGACCCGGTCGAAACGGCGGCTGCTCGCCGGGGTGCCCGTCGTGATCGTGTAACGCGAGATGTACGGCCGCTGCGCCTCGGGGACCTTGTCGCCGTTGACGAAGTACTGGTCGAAGTTCTCCTCGGCGGTCAGGACCGTGCCCCACGGGGTGGAACCGCCCGAGCAGTTGTTCAGCATGCCGACCGGCGCCAGGCCCTTGGGGTCGGCGGCCGTCCTGAGCAGGGCGTGACCGGCGGCGGGGCCGGAGAAGCGCATCGGCGTCTGCGCGGTGACGCGCCGGTTGTAGCGGCGGCGGCCCTTGGTGGTGAGCTTCCACTCGCCGGTGCCGTGCGCCCGCTCGATCTCCACGACCGAGCCGCCGTGCGCGGCCAGCGCGATCTTGATCTGCTCCTCGGTCGCGGCCGCGCCGCCGGTGTACCCGCGGTACATCAGGTTCTCGTCGGTGTACTCGTGGTTCACCCACAGCAGGCCGCGGTTGTGGCCCATCGGGAAGAACGTCACGTAGTCGCAGTTGTAGCCGAACTGCTTGTTCTGGGCGTCGGCCGTCTGGTTGCCGAAGTCGAAGGCCGGCGCGTCGGGCAGCACCGGGTCACCCCAGCGCACGACCACGGAGGAGTTGTAGCCGTCGGGGATGCGCAGCGCGTCGTCCTTGTTCGGCGGCACCGGGGTGAAGGCGATCCCGCTCCGGCCGCGCAGGCCCTCCGCGACCGGCTCGGCGGCCGCCTCGGCCGCAGGCTCGTCGGCGAACGCCGGGACCGCGCCCGCCACGCCCACGCCCGCCACCAGCGCGCCGAGCGCGCCCGCGCGCAGCACGCCGCGACGCGACATCGCCTCCTTGACCACGTCGCCGAAGTAGGCGTTGCCCGTCGTGTTGGCCACGTCGTGCGCGCACGCGTTCCCGCAACGGAACTGACAGGTCAGAGCGGATCGGCCACCTTTGTGCGGGGTGGAAAGCAGCGGCAGCAGCCGCCCCGCCTCAGGGTTCGCCACAGGTCCTCCAGATATGTGCGCGTTTGTACGGCGGGGACGTTACGGTCGTCAACGAAACCGGGGGTGAACGACGACCTCCGTCCCGATGAACGCTTGCCGCGAGACAATGGGCCCGTGCCACCACGCAAGATGGATCCGGAGAAACTGCGCGCCGCCCTCGACGGCCAGCTCGTCGCCCTCGACGAACCGCCCTACGACGGCCCCGCATCGGCCCTGCCCGACGCCCTGGTCGCCGCGGTGCTGACCGCCTACGACCGCGGGCTCGCCCCCGAGCGCGACGCGGCCAGGCAGGCGGTGCGCCACCTGCTGGAGAAGCTGGCCACCGCGGCTCCCGGCCGCACGGTCGAGGTGCGCGTGCCTCCTTACGCGGCCGTCCAGGCCGTCCCCGGCCCCCGCCACACCCGCGGCACGCCGCCGAACGTCGTGGAGACCGACGCCCGCACCTGGCTGGAGCTCGCGCTCGGCCGGCTGACCTGGGACGAGGCCGTGGCCAGGGGCTCGGTCGCGGCCAGCGGCTCCCGTGCCGACCTGTCAGCCCACCTGCCGCTCTAGCGGCCCCTGCCCATCCAGGGGAACTTGCTCTCGAAGCACTGGTCGGCGAGCTGGCTGGGAAGCTGGCCGCACTCCTGGACCACCTTCCAGAACCAGATCGCGACGATCGCGAACAACACCAGCGACAGCGCGCTGATCACGATCCCGGCGATGGCCCGGCCCCTGCCCACGCGCTTGGCCAGCGCCACACAGCCGAAGACGATCGACAGGATCGCGGTGAGCACGCCGGTGAAGCAGACGAACACCAGGAACGGGCTGGCCACCCCCAGCACCAGCGAGGCGGTGGCGAGGCCGCTGCCCGGCTGCGTGGGCGGCTGGGTGCCGTAGGGGCCGTACTGGCCGTAGGCGGGGGCTCCCGGCGGCGGGCCGTACCCGGGCGGGCCGCCGTAGGGGCTGGAGGGGGTGGTGCCGGGGACGGACGTGTCCCGCCCGCCGGTCTCGTACGAGCCGGGAGCCGCCTCATAGGGCCCTCCCGACGCCGCCGGTCCCCCACGGGCCCCTTCACCACCGCCGCCGGCCGCCGGCCCGCCATAGGGCCCGCCGGACGCCGTGGGACCGCCACCGGCCGCCGTAGGGCCGCCGTAGGCCCCCTCACCGCCATACGGCGCTCCCGGCCCGCCGTAGGCCCCCTCGCCGCCGTGGAGCGCTTCCGGCCCGCCATAGGCCCCCTCGCCGCCGTACGGCGCTCCAGGTCCTCCTGGTGGCACGCCCCCGGCGCCCGGCGTCACGCCCCCCGCGCCCGTGGTACGGCCCGTGCCGGCGGCGCCTCCTGGGCCTTCGGCCCCCTCAGCACCTTCCGCACCGCCCGGCCGGGCGCCCGGCTCCTCGGGGCCGCTGGCCGCGTGGGTGCCGGTGGCCGGAGGCTCGAAGGTGGGCACGTCGCCGTATTCGTAGCGGGACGGCGCGGGGCGGCTCGGTTCCTCGTCCGGCTGCGTGCCCCAGCCCGGATAGGCCGGGGTGCCGCCGGGCATCGGATAGACCTGCGTCTCCTCGGCGTCCCCGCCGGACCACCGCGTCCTGCCCGCGCCGCCCTCGGCCGGTCCCGGCGTCTCGGGCGAGGTGGGCAGGTCGGGATGGTCGGGACGGCCGCCGGGCCTGGGCTCGTGCGACGGCGGCACGTCCGGTGGCGGCGGTGGCACCACGGGCGGCACGGGCGCGATCGGCTCCTCGCCCTCCCGCTCCTCCTCGAACGGCCACTCATCCGCCCACCGCCCACCCCCGGCCCGCTCCCCAGACTGTTCACCGGGCCGCTCGCCGGGCCGTTCACCGGGCCGTTCACCGGGCCCTTCACCGGGCGGTTCGCCGGGCCGGTCGCCCTCGTGCCGCCCGCCACCCGGTCGGGCTCCCTCTCCGGGACCGGCGCCCTCGCCGGGGGCCGCGCCCTTCGGCGTGTCCGCGTGCCCAGGGGTGTCCGCGTGTTCATGGCCGTGCTCGTGGTCGGGGACGGTCCATCCCTCCGGGGTTCCTGCGCCGCCGGTCGGCCCCGCGCCGGGCGGGCCGCCGACGGCCCACTCGCTCGGGCTCCACTCGCTGCTCGTCGGCCCGCCCTCGTACGGCCCGATCTCCGGCGGCTCCTCCTCGGGCGCCGGCGGCTCCTCCTCGGCCGTCCCCTCCCGCCACCATTCGGGCGTGTGCCGCGGCGGCGTGGATTCGGGCCGGTCCTCGCGGGGAGGGCCTTCGGGGTGCTGCGGGTCCTGCCCCTCGCGGGGTTCGTTGGGGTCCCCAGGTGTGGTCACGTCTGCGTCTCCCGACGGGTCTGCATGCCGGATACTTCACCTTTTCGCGGAGGGCATCGGCTAAAGCGCACGACACGGTAAGACGGGCGCCATCCTTGGGTCTCCATGCGCCAAAGCGGCAGGCGGCGGGCAAGATGAGTGCATGCTGGACGAGACCCTGACGTACGCCCTGATCATGGTCATGAAGACCCACCGCAACCGGATGGCCGCCGCCCTGGCGCCACTGGGCCTGCACGTGGGCCAGGAGCTGCTGCTCAACCAGCTGTGGCGGCAGGACGGCCTCACCCAGGGCGAGCTGATCGCCCGGCTGGGCGTGGAGCCGCCGACCGTCACCAAGACCCTCCAGCGCCTCGAACGCGCGGGCCTCGTCCGCCGCTCCCCCGACCCCGACCGCCCACGGGTGGGCCGCGTCCACCTGACGGAGGCGGGCAAGGCGCTGCGCGAGCCGGTCGAGGCGATCTGGGCCAGGACCGACGAAGAACTCCAGCACGGCCTGGACGACACCGAACGCGCCCTGCTGTCCCGCCTCGTACGCGCCATCCCCCAGTAATCCTCTTCACCAAGAGCGAAACCCCCTTGCCTCCAGGCGCCGGTAGCCACTTAGCTGGCTAATTAGTCGGCTAATCAAGAGAGGCATTCCCATGCACGCGTTCATCACCGGCGGCTCCTCCGGCATCGGCGCCGCCACCGCGCTCGCCTACGCCAGGGCCGGCGCGCGGGTCACCATCACCTACAACACCGGCCCCGGCCGCGCCGCAGAGGTCGTCAAGCGCATCGAGGAGGCGGGCGGGCAGGCGGCGGCCGTCCATCTGGACCTGGAGGACCACGCCACCATCGCGCCCGCCGCCGCCCAGGCGGGCCCGGTGGACGCCCTCGTGCTCAACGCCGTCCGCTGGGGCACGATCATGCCCAACAGCATGAGTTTCGAGGACGTCCCCGCCGCCGAATGGACGGCCGCCCTGCACGCGAACGTCGTCGGCAACGCCCTGCTCGTCCAGGCCGTGCTGCCCGGGATGCGGCGGAACGGCTTCGGCCGGATCGTCTTCGTCTCCTCGGGCGCCGCCGAGGAGGGCCAGCCGGGCCCCGGCCCGTACGGCACCGCCAAGATGGCCCTGCACGGCATGGCCCGCGCCCTGGCCTGGGAGGCCGGCCGGGACGGCGTGCTGGTCAACGTGGCCGTGGCCGGGCTCACGATCACCGAGGCCGAGCGCCCGGTCACCCAGGAGGCCCTCGACCGGATCGCGGCCCGCACGCCGAGCCGCCGGCTCTCGACCGCCGACGACATGGCGGCGCTGATCCATTTCCTCGGATCTGCGGCGAACCGCAACGTCACAGGAGAGTTCGTCCGCGACGGATCCAACGCCGGCAGATCCTCCCACGCCGGCTGATGGAGCACCCGGGTGTGCGAGCACGGAGACCCGCAACCTAAACTGAGGCATGTGCTGAAGGGCGACGGCCGGCTCGGCCATGACCTGGACCCCCACGACCGCGCACCCAAAGACGCTTGTGGTGTCTTCGGCGTCTGGGCACCAGGCGAGGAAGTTTCCAAACTCACCTACTACGGGCTGTACGCGTTGCAGCACCGCGGCCAGGAGTCCGCGGGCATCGCGGTCAGCGAGGGCAGCCGCATCCTCGTCTACAAGGACATGGGCCTGGTGGCCCAGGTCTTCGACGAGTCGGTGCTGGGCACCCTCCGCGGCCACCTGGCCATCGGCCACTGCCGATACTCCACCACGGGTTCGAGCGTGTGGGAGAACGCGCAGCCGACCCTCAGCTCCACCGAGGTCGGCGGGCTCGCGCTCGCCCACAACGGCAACCTGATCAACACGCCGGAGCTGGCCGAGCGCCTGGCTCCCGGCTCCACCCGGGCGACCACCGACACCGAGGTCCTCGCCTCGCTGCTCGCCCAGGATCGCACGCGTTCCATCGAAGACTCTGCGGCCGAGCTGCTGCCGCAGGTCAAGGGCGCGTACTCGCTGGTGTTCATGGACGAGAAGACGCTCTACGCGGCCCGCGACCCGCAGGGCATCCGCCCGCTGGTCCTGGGCCGCCTGGAGCGCGGCTGGGTGGTGGCCTCGGAGACGGCGGCCCTCGACATCGTGGGCGCCACTTTCGTCCGCGAGATCGAGCCCGGCGAGCTGCTCACCATCGACGAGGACGGCGTCCGGTCCCGCCGCTTCGCCCTGCCCGACCCCAAGGGCTGCCTGTTCGAGTACGTCTACCTCGCCCGTCCCGACACCACGATCGCGGGCCGCGGCGTGCAGGTCACCCGGGTCGAGGTCGGCCGCGTGCTGGCCCGCGAGCACCCGGTCGAGGCCGACCTGGTCATCCCCACGCCCGAGTCCGGCACCCCGGCCGCCGTCGGCTACGCCGAGGAGAGCGGCATCCCCTACGGCCAGGGCCTGGTGAAGAACTCCTACGTGGGCCGCACGTTCATCCAGCCCTCGCAGACCATCCGCCAGCTCGGCATCCGGCTCAAGCTCAACCCGCTGCGCGAGGTCGTCGCGGGCAAGCGCCTGGTGGTCGTCGACGACTCGATCGTGCGCGGCAACACCCAGCGCGCCATCGTGAAGATGCTGCGCGAGGCGGGGGCGCGCGAGGTGCACGTCCGCATCTCCTCGCCGCCCGTGGCCTGGCCGTGCTTCTACGGCATCGACTTCGCGACGCGCGCCGAGCTGATCGCCGGTTCGCTGTCGGTCGAGGAGATCCGGGCCTCGCTGGGCGCCGACTCGCTGGGGTACATCTCCCTGGAGGGCCTGACCAAGGCCACCACCATCCCCGCCGAGCGGCTCTGCCGGGCCTGCTTCGACGGCTCGTACCCGATCCCCATCGACCAGGACAACGTGGGCAAGTTCGTGTTGGAGAGCAAAGCGTGAGTACCTACGAGGCCGCCGGCGTCGACATCGAGGCGGGCGAGCGCGCCGTCACCCTGATGAAGGACAAGGTGGCGCGGGCCCGCCGGCCGGAGGTGGTCGACGACGCCAGCGGCTTCGCCGGGCTCTTCGACGCCTCGGCGCTGCTGCGTTACCGGCGTCCGCTGCTCGCCTCCTCCACCGACGGCGTGGGCACGAAGGTCATGATCGCCCAGCGCTACGGCAAGCACGACACGATCGGCATCGACCTGGTCGGCATGGTCCTCGACGACCTCGTGGTCTGCGGCGCCGAGCCGCTGTTCATGACCGACTACATCGCCGTCGGCAAGGTCGTGCCCGAGCGCGTCGCCGAGATCGTCGGCGGCGTGGCCGAGGGCTGCCGGCTGGCCGGCGCGGCGCTGGTCGGCGGCGAGACCGCCGAGCACCCCGGCGCCATGGGCCCCGACGAGTACGACCTGGCCGGAGCCGGCACCGGCGTGGTCGAGGCCGACGCCATGCTGGGCCCCGACCGGGTCCGCGAGGGCGACGTGGTCCTCGCGCTGGCCTCCTCCGGCATCCACTCCAACGGCTACTCGCTGGTGCGGCACGTGCTGCGCGAGGCGTCGCTGTCGCTCGACGCGGTGCTGCCCGAGCTGGGCCGTCCGCTGGGCGAGGAGCTGCTGGAGCCGACCCGCGTCTACTCGCTCGACTGCCTCCACCTGGCCCGCACGACCGAGGTGCACGCCTTCGCGCACATCACGGGCGGCGGCCTGGAGGCCAACCTGTCGCGGTCGCTGCCGGGCCACCTCGACGCGCTGCTCGACCGGTCGTCCTGGACCCCGCCGGCGATCTTCGGCGTGCTGGCCGGGCACGGGCGGATCGCCCAGCAGGACATGGACCGTACGTTCAACCTCGGCGTGGGCATGGCGGCCGTGGTGGCGCCCGGCTCGGCCGACGAGGCGATCCGGCTGCTCGCCGAGCGCGGTCTCGACGCGTGGGTGCTGGGCGAGATCGTCCAGGGCTCGGGCCAGGCTCGCTACCGCTGATCCGAAGGGGGCCGGCTCGGCCCGGCCCCCGTTCAAACAGGCTTGTGCCGCTGATAGTGGCGGGCGACGCGCACCCGGTTGCCGCACAGCTCCGGTGAGCACCAGCGCCGCCGGGGGTGGGCGGGCAGGAAGATCATGCGGCACCGGGGCCCCTCACAGGCCCGGATCCGGCTCGCCGCCGGATCCGTGAGCAGGTCGGCCGCGGCCTCGGCGAGCTGCGTGAGCAGGCGGGCGAGCCGGTCACCGTCCCTGCGCGCGCCCTTGCTGAGCCCGCCGTCCATGACGTCGAGATGCCCGTACGCGGGCGCGGCGCGCATCGCGTCGTTGAGCGCACCGACCGCCTCGCCGGACGGCCTCTCCCCCCGGCGCACGGCGTCGACCGCGGCCTCCACGTGCGCCCGCAGCTCCCGGAGCACGCCCAGGTCGTCCGCCGTGAACGGCCCCCGGACCGAGGTCAGCCGGCCCGCCTGACGATCGAGCCACTTCCCGAACATCTCGGGCGTGTCGAGGACGTCGAAGTCCTGGGCCCGGGTGTTCACCAGGTCCAGCGCGAGCGGCTCACCGATCAGGAACTCCATGAGTCCTAATGCTACATCTCCCCCTTGACGCGTTAGAAGCCTGCTCGCTATAACTAACGCATCATTGTGCGAGAAAGGCATTAGGCATGGAGATCCCACAGATCCGCCACGGTTTCGTGGACGTGGAAGGCGTGCAGGTGTTCTACCGGGAGGCGGGCCCGCGCGACGGCATCCCCGTGCTCCTGCTGCACGGCTTCCCCTCGGCCTCCCACCAGTACAGGCGCCTGATGGACGCCCTGGGCACCCGCTACCGCCTGATCGCGCCGGACTATCCCGGATTCGGCCACACCGAGGCCCCCGGCGACTTCGTCTACTCCTTCGACCGCCTGGCCGACGTGGTCGAGGGTTTCGTGCAGAAGATCGGGCTCGACCGCTTCGTCTGGTACGCCTTCGACTTCGGCGGCCCCGTCGGCTTCCGCCTGGCCACCAGGCACCCCGAATGGATCGCCGGCCTGATCGTCCAGAACGCCAACGCCTACGACGAGGGCCTGTCGGACCTGGCGCGCACCACCGTCCACGCGCCCGCGGAGAGCCTGGGCGACCTGTTCACCCTGCCCGTCACGCGCGGCCAGTACGAGGGCGGCGCGTCGGACGTCTCAGGCGTCGCACCCGACGGATGGACCCTCGACCAGCACTTCCTGGACCTGCCCGGACGCCGGGAAGCCCAGCTCGCGCTCGCGCTCGACTACCGCTCCAACCTCGCGCTCTACGCCGACTGGCAGGCATGGCTGCGCCGCCACCGGCCGCCCACGCTGATCGTGTGGGGCCGCAACGACGCCTTCTTCCCGGAGCCGGGCGCGCACGCCTACCTGCGGGACCTGCCGGACGCCGAGCTGCACGTGCTCGACACCGGGCACTTCGCGCTGGAGGACAAGCTTCCCGAGATCGCACCGCTGGTCGCGGGCTTTCTCGACCGCACGCAAGCGTGACGAAAGCCCCACGGTTGCCCGTGGGGCCCGACGCTCATGAACGAGGATCCGGCACATGCCGGACCCTCGGCCACGTCACTCTGAAGAACGGCTATCGGCGGCCGGAAGAACGGCCGTCTTCGTCGTCCCCGGAACCGTAGTCATCGGCGTAATCGGCATAGCGATCCGCCAGCTCATCGTTGAGGTCGTCGGCGTCGTCGTTGCCGGAGTCGCTGACCCCGAGTTCGTCGCGCAGACGGTCAAGATCCGTGCCACCGCTGTTGTACTTCAGCTGGCGAGCAACCTTGACCTGCTTGGCCTTTGCTCGGCCGCGCCCCATTGGCTCGACCCCCTCGTGTGGGGTCGTCCCCGACCCCTCGTCGCTAACGCACCACACACTGACGCCGCCTGACTTTGGACGTCAGCCTATCGTTCGCCTATTACCGTACCTGTTTTGTGCCCAGCTCGGTACGTCGTATGGGCGTGGGGCGTCAGTGGCCCAGCCAAATGGCCCTAATACGCCCGACTTCCGACATTCTGCGCTCAGCTAGCCTATCCGCTGCCACAGCCGGAGGAACGCCCTCGTCCGCCGCGATCCCGAAGATCTTCAGAGTCGTGTCGTAGATCTGGGCCGCCTTCGCCCTGGCCCGGTCCATGCTGAAGCCCTCGATCTCGTCGGCTACCTGGATGACGCCGCCGGAGTTCACCACATAGTCGGGCGCGTACAGGATCCCGCGGTCGGCCAGCTGCTTCTCGACGCCGGGATGCGCGAGCTGGTTGTTGGCCGCGCCGCAGACGATCTTCGCCCGCAGACCGGCCACCGTGGCGTCGTCGAGCGCGCCGCCCAGCGCGCAGGGCGCGAAGACGTCGATGTCGGACGTGGTGAGCGCCTGGGCGTCGGCGACCACCTCGACCTCCGGATGCCGCAGGCGCACCCGCTCGACGGCCCGCGGGTCGACGTCGCAGATCACGACCTCGGCGCCGTCCTCGCGCAGGAGGTCGACCAGGCGATGGCCCACCTTCCCGACCCCCTCGACGCCGACCCGCCTGCCGTGCAGCGACGGCGTGCCGAAGACCCGTTCGGCCGAGGCGCGCATGCCCTGGAAGACGCCGAACGAGGTCAGGACGGAGGAGTCGCCGGCGCCGCCGTGGGCCAGGGTGCGGCCGGTGACGTGGCGGGACTCGCGGGCGACGACGTCCATGTCCTCGCTGAAGGTGCCGACGTCGCAGGCGGTGATGTAGCGCCCGCCGAGCGACTCGACGAACCTGCCGTAGGCGCGCAGCAGCGCCTCGCTCTTGACCCTGGCCGGGTCGCCGATGATGACGGCCTTGCCCCCGCCGAGGTCGAGGCCGGCCAGGGCGTTCTTGTAGGACATGCCCTTGGCCAGATTGAGCACGTCGGCCAGGGCCGCCTGCTCGTTCTCGTACGGATAGAACCTGGTGCCGCCGAGCGCGGGCCCGAGGGCCGTGCTGTGGACGGCGATGATCGCACGCAGGCCGCTCTGCTCGTCGGCGCAGAAGACGACCTGCTCGTGGACGTCCTTGTGGGACGTGCCGAAGACGTCGGTCACGGTAGTGACTCCCTGTCCGGTCCACCGCTCCTTCGCGGCGGAGGTCACTCTCAGACTAGTAAGCCCAACGGTGCGCGCAGGTGCTCTTCGTGACACGATGCCTCCGTGCTGCCCTATGCCGCCTACCTCCGCGTCTATGAGCCACTGACCGCGTTCGCCGAGTCCGAGCGCAAGCTGTGGGCCGACTACGCCGACTCACGCGACCGTCCGCGCCGGGCGAACGCGCTCAACGCGGAGCACAGCGAGTCGGTCATGCGCCTGCTCGGCATGCCCCCTCAGCCGGTTCCCGCCCAGGAGAGCCCCAATGCCTATCTGCGGCGCGTTGAGGACCGTTTGTACGTATGTCCCTGGCAGACCCGTCTGCGGTCGTGGCTGGCCTTCTCAAGGCTCCGTGGCGCCACTCCCGTGAAGCTGATGGACCGGCTCGTGCCCAAGGCCATCGCCGAGCAGACGGCCGACGACTTCGACCGGTTCAAGCGCCGGGCCGGTTCGTCCGCCTTGCGTACGCACATTCGCACCACGGCGTGGCATGTGCCGCCATCGTGGTTCGTGCCGTTTGATGGGAACGAGCGCTGGCTGGTGCTCGGCTCCTCCACCCCGGGACAGGACGTGACGACCACTACGGGCCGCAACCTCATCTACGTCACCTCCATGGCGCAGGCCAGGAGGCGCGCGGCCCGCGCCCTCAACGTGATGCGCCGGCACCTCGGCGACGCGTCGTCCAACTTCGACGTGGAGGACATCGCGCGCTGGCTGGAGGAGTTCCACCCGCACTCGCTGGTCGAGCTCGACTACGGCGGCCTGGTCCACCTGATGAACGACGACGCCCTCCAGGCCGACCAGTCGGTTGCTGAGCTTTCTGCCGCTTTGACCGGTCTGGACACGGGTCAAGAAGAACTTGCCTATGCCATGTACCAGCGCGTCATCCTTCGGTGGAAGTCAATGCAACAGCTGGAATCTGCCAACTGACCCCCAAAACAACCGTCTGACCTGCATGAGTAGGTCACGTCTCGCGGCTGCTCTCTTCTGCGAACTGAGTAGTTTGCCGTTTTCACTGCGATACCACGAACCGTGTCGCTAGAATCACCGAGCGTGACATCGCCATGGGGGCGGGCAGTTGGGTCAAAGAAGGGCTCGCCAATCGCTCTGCGTGGCGGTATGGTCACATCGGGTGATGCCGCATATGGCTCAGAAAAGCCGCACGCTCTGCGCCATAGGGGGACATCCGTGACACGCGCAAAGGCAGTCACAGGATCGCTAAGCCGGTCCACACGGAGGAGAGGCCGCACAAATGTCAGCTCGTACACCCGAGGCCGAGCCGCTGCTCACGCCCGCTGAGGTCGCGACCATGTTCAGGGTCGACCCCAAGACCGTTACGCGGTGGGCCAAGGCGGGCAAGTTGACGTCGATTCGTACCCTCGGCGGTCATCGGCGTTACCGGGAGACCGAGGTTCGCGCACTGCTGGCGGGCATTCCGCAGCAGCGTTCCGAGTAGTCGCAAGGGTCGTCACGAACCTCAGGGGGGTTGAGGGTGGACCAGGTACGCTTGCCCGGTCCACCGACGTGACGTCGCACGGGGAAGTTGGCGTCGCCCGCCCGGCGCCACTCTTCCCCCGCTACGCCAGCTGCTCGCCGGTGAGCACGTCGAGCAGCTCGCCGACCTCGCCGTCGTAGGCGGCGGCCACGCCCAGCAGGGCCACCATGTGGTCGACGAGCATCTTCTCCAGGATCGGCCGCTCGACGTCGCGGTGCTCCAGCCAGTCGAGACCGGCCGTCTCCACGGAGGCGATCCACGAGCGCAGCGTGGTGCGCAGCACCGGGCTCGGATCCTCGACGCGCATCTGCTTCTGGATGAGGCGGAACAGCCTCCGGCGCACGCCGTCGACGATCTCCCCCACCTCGCCCGCCCGGTTGGCGGGCCCTCCGCGCAGCAGCGCGGCGAAGCCGGCGGCGTGCTCCTCGACGAAGTCGAAGTAACGCCCGAGGCCCGCGGCCAGCTCGTCGAGCGGCCTGCCGCCCTCGGCCGGACGCAACCGCGACTCCAGCTGCTCGGCCGCGCTCCTCAGCGCGGCCACGTAGAGCTCCTGCTTGCCACCGAAGTAGTGGTAGACGAGCGCCCGCGAGGCGCCTGCCGCGGAGGCGACGTCGTCGATCGAGACGTCCTCGGCGTCACGGGTGCTGAACAGCTCCAGCGCAGCCGCCATGAGCTCCTCGCGACGGCGGTCCACGCTCAGCCTTCGGCGTGCGGGGCGTGCCGTCTCGGCTGACTTCCCGGGTGTCACACCTGCACAGTATCCGACGACGTGCCCAATAGCGGACGTGTGGCGAATGGGTCAATATCAGGCTTCCCTAACCCGAAGCCGTACCCTGTGGCTTACTCGATCGTTTGGTGAGACAGGTGCCCATATCCGCATCGCGGGGGAGACACATGTCAGGACCGCCCGTCAACACTTCAACCATCGCCGAGCTCCGCGAGGTAGACCCATTGCCTCGGCCACGACCCACCATCCGCAACGTCGCCGAGCGAGCCGGCGTCTCGAAGTCGCTGGTCTCACTCGTGCTGCGCGGATCCCCGCACGTGAGCGAGCACCGGCGGCAGGCAGTGCTCCAGGCGGCGCGCGAGCTCGGCTACCGGCCGAACGCCGTCGCGCGCAGCCTGGTGGAAGGACGTACACATCTGGTCGGGGCGCTCGTCGCCGACCTGCACAACCCGTTCTACGCCGAGTTCCTCGACGGCCTGCAGGAGAGCCTGCACGGCGACGGGCTGCGCATGCTGATCGGGAACAGCCAGTGGGACCCGGCGTTCGAGGACGAGGCCGTCGAGGCCTTCCTGGAGCTCCGGGTCGACGGGCTGGTGCTCTTAGGCATCGCGCCGACCAGCGAGACGCTGATCGAGGCCACCGCCTACACCCCGACCGTCGTCGTAGGGGAACGTGACATCGAGCTCGACGGCGTCGACATCGTGGTCGACGACGACCAGCTCGGCGCCCGGCTGGCCATCGACCACCTGGTGAACCTCGGGCACAAGCGGATCGCGCACATCGAGGGCCCCCGGTCCTCGCGCTGCGAGGGCTACCTCGTGGCGATGCGCAGGCATTCGCTGGCCCCGTACATCATGGTCGAGGCGGCGGACGCGACCGAGGAGGGCGGCCGGGCGGCGGCGATCGCCCTGCTGACCCGCGACCCGCGGCCGACGGCCGTGTTCGCGGCCAACGACGTGGTGGCGCTCGGCGTGCTGGCCGCCGCGGCCGAGCTGGGGCTGCGGGTGCCGGACGACCTGTCCGTGGTCGGCTACGACAACACCCACCTGTCGGCCTCACGGCACATCTCGCTCACCTCGGTCGACCAGCCGCGCCGCGCCATGGGCAGGTCGGCGGCCGCGCTGCTGAGCGACAGGATAGGCGAGCCGGCCAAGGGCGCCCGGCTGCGCGAGATCCAACCCGAGCTGATCGTGCGCCGCAGCACGGGACCCGCCTGAGGGATATGTGCCGGTTGCGCTGCCGTTGCGGGCCTTTACCGGGCACCGCAATGGCACGGCGGGCCAATGCGCAGGTCTCTCGTCAGCAAGCCCGCCCAAAGCCTGGGTCAAGCCGTACGGCAGCGTCGCCGGACGGCGGTTTACTCGTCAGGGTCATGCTAATTGTGGCCGAATCTGGTTCGGTCACGATCTGATCCGGGGGACAGTCATGCGTGATCCAGAACTGGTGTCCTGCGCCCAGCGCGCGGCGGCCGAGCTCGAACGCGCCTGGGGGCACTGGCGCGCGGGCAGGGGGCGGGGCACCGACGTCGGCGCCGAGTCCGTCGCCAGCTACGTGGCGCATTCCCTCGACCATCCGTGGGGCCGCCCCCGCGTCGTCCTCGGCCTCGACGCCGAGGACGCGCGGGAGCTGGCCGCCCTGCTCGAACGGCAGGAGGTTGGCGAGCACGTGTGGTGAAGCGGACGGCGAAACCGCCAGGCGGACCGTCGCAGCGGTCCCCATCCGGCACTTCGGTGGGATCGCGGGCCGACTCGCAGGATTGCTGTTGATACGGGCCTGATCGCGTGGCTTCACGTAAGTTGGAGCTCATGCGTGCTCTACCAGCCACCGTCCTCGCCGTCTGCGGCCTGATCGCCTCCGCGTGCGGCGGCACCGAGCCTGGTGGCGCCGCGGCAGGTCAGGCCCACTCCACCGCGCAGGGGCCCGACAAGGCGTCCGTCCAGGACGGGCCGACGGAGACGGCCACGGCGCAGCAGGCGCCGCCCGGCGCCAAACCCCTCGCCGGCAAGGTCATCGTCATCGACCCCGGGCACAACGGCGGCAACTACCGCAACCCGAAGGCCATCAACCGCAAGGTCAACGTGCTGACGCAGTGGAAGGCCTGCGACACGACCGGCACCGCCACCAACAACGGCTACAGCGAGGCCGCCTTCACCTGGGACGTCTCCAACCGCATGGCCAAGATCCTCAAAGGCCGCGGCGCCACCGTCAAGCTGACCAGGTCCGACAACGAGAGCGTCGGGCCGTGCATCACCCAGCGGGCCGCGATCGGCAACAAGGCGAAGGCGGACGCCGCGATCTCGGTGCACGCCGACGGCGCCGCCCCGGCGGGCCACGGGTTCCACGTGATCATCCCGAAGAAGATCAACGGCCCGGTGGACAAGGTCGTGGCGCCCTCCACCGAGCTGGGGCTGGCCGTACGCGACGCCTTCGCCAAGGGCACGGGCCTGCCCTACTCCACCTACGTCGGCAGCAAGGCGCTCAGCTTCCGCAACGACCTCGGCGGCCTCAACCTCTCGACGGTGCCGAAGATCTTCGTCGAGTGCGGCAACATGCGCAACGCGGCCGACGCGGCCAAGTTCCAGGATCCGAAGTTCAGGCAGCGGATCGCCTTGGCACTCGCGAACGGGATGCAGCACTATCTCGAAGCATGATTCCTCGCCCAGAGCTGCTCAGTGATCTTTCCGGCTCCTTCGAGCTGACCTCGGGCGCGACCGTCGCCGGTCCGTACGCGGACGCGGTACGTCGCGCGCTGCCCCTTCTCGACCTGCGCCCGGGAGACTCGGGCGAGATCGAGGTACGCCAGGATCCCGCGCTCGGCGAGGAGGCCTACCGGCTGACCACCGGGTCGCGTGGGGTCGAGATCGTCGCCGGCGGGGCGGCGGGCGCGTTCTACGCCGCGCAGTCGTTGCACCAGTTGCTGCCGGACGCCTCCTACCGGTTCGCCGCCGGCGCGTCGTGGCCCGTGCCCGGGGTGCGCATCGAGGACGCACCGCGGTTCGCCTGGCGGGGGCTGCACCTCGACGTGGCCCGGCATTTCTCCCCCAAGCGGGAGGTGCTCCGGCTGATCGACCTGATGGCCGTGCACAAGCTGAACCGGCTGCACCTCCACTTGGTCGACGACCAGGGCTGGCGGGTGGAGAGCCGGGCGTACCCGCTGCTCCACGAGGTGTCCTCGCACCGGCCGCGCACGGCCACCAACTACTACCGCGAGCCGGAGGCGTACGACGACATCCCGCACGGCGGCTACTACACGCTGGAGGACCTGGCCGAGATCGGCGCGTACGCGCGGTCCAGGTTCGTCACGGTGGTGCCCGAGATCGACGTGCCGGGGCACGCCTCGGCGATCCTGGCCGCCTACCCGGCGCTCGGCGCCACCGGCGAGCCCTACGACGTGCTCGACCGGTGGGGCATCTCGCCGGCGATCCTGTCGCCGCTGCCGCCGACCGTCGAGTTCCTGATCACGATCTTCGACGAGATCATCGGCGCGCTGGGCGAGGTGCCCTTCTTCCACATCGGCGGCGACGAGGTGGTGCTCGACCACTGGGCGCAGTCGGCGCAGATCACCGCCTACCGCGAGTCGCTGGGGCTGTCCACGGTGCCCGACCTGCAGGCGTGGTTCCTGCGCGAGCTGGCCGACGCCCTGGCCGAGCGCGGCGCGCGGGCCGTGGTGTGGGACGAGGCGTTCGTCAGCGGCGGGCTGCGCCAGGACACCGTGGTCATGCCGTGGCGTGGCATGGGCGTCGGGCGGCGCGCCGCCGCGGCGGGCCACGACGTGGTCGCCACTCCGGTGTTCCCGCTCTACTTCGACTACGCCGAGGCGGCCTCCGCCGACGAGCCGATGGCCATCGGCGACACCACCACGGTGGCCGACGTGGCCGCGTTCGACCCGGCCCCCGCCGACTGGACGGACGAGGAGCGGGCGCGCGTCATGGGCGTGCAGGCCCAGCTCTGGACCGAGCGCGTGCCCGACCCCCGGACCGTCGACTACCGGCTCTGGCCGCGGTCGTGCGCGCTGGCGGAGGTGGCCTGGGCCGGCTCCGGCGGCGAGGGGTTCGCCGGGCGGCTGGAGGAGCACCTGCGGCGGCTCGACGCGATCGGCGTGGAGTACCGGCCGACCGCGGGCCCGCACCCGTGGCAGCGGCGGCGTCCGCACCGGCCGAGCGGCGTGCGGGTGAACGAGGTGATGGAGCGCATCGACGCCATGACGCACGACGCGGAGTCGACCAGGCCGAGCGTCTGACCGGCGGTCACATGGGCGCGGGGCGGTCGTTGAGTATGCGCTGGAACAGCACGTGGTCCTGCCACTCGCCGTCGATGCTGACGGCGCGGGGGGCCATGCCGTACCGCTCGAAACCGGCCTTGCGCAGGACCGCCTGCGAGGCCTTGTTGTGCAGGAGCGTGCCGGCCTCCACCCGGTGCAGGCTAAGGTCCTCGTCGGCGGCCCGGCACGCCGCCAGCACCGCCTTGGTGGCCAGCCCCCGCCCGTTGTACGCGGCGTCCACCCAGTAGCCCAGTGACGCGCTCTGGGCGGCGCCCCGGATGATGCTGTTCAGGTTCATCCTGCCCACGACGCGGTCGCCGTCCGTGAGCACCCACGGCATCACGAAGCCGGCCGCACGGTCCTCGGCCAGTCGTTCGAGGCGTGCGGCCTGGCCCGCGGGGGTGAAGAAGTCGGCCGGCCTGCGGGGCTCCCAGGGGCGCAGGAAGTCGCGGTTGCGGCGGTAGGCGTCGGCCAGCGCCTGTGCGTCGGACCTGGCGACGGCGCGCATGACGACGTCGTCGGTGAGCTTCACCTCGGCATTGATCACGATTCCACGATAGGGGGGAGCCCTAGGCGGTGCGGCCGATCGCCTCGGTGACGGAGGACAGGCCGTGGCGGCGCACCCGGCGGGCGAGCTGCCGGTGGATGCGGGCGGCCCACAGCGGGCCGCCGTAGATCCAGCCGGTGTACCCCTGGACCAGGGTGGCCCCGGCCAGCAGGCGCTCCCAGACGTCGTCGACGTCCTCGACGCCGCCCACGGAGACCAGCGTGAGGCGGTCGCCGACCTTGGCGCGCAGCCGGCGCAGCACCTCCAGCGAACGGCCCTTGAGCGGACGCCCGGACAGGCCGCCGGTCTCGCCGCCGTGCCTGATGGTGGTGTTGGTCGCGATGATGCCGTCGAGACCCAGCTCCACGGCCAGGTCGGCGACCGCGTCGACGTCTTCGTCGGCCAGGTCGGGGGCGATCTTCACCAGCAGCGGCGTACGACGCGGCGTCGCGTCGGCGACCTCCTTGACCGCGGTCAGCAGCGGGCGCAGCAGCTCGACCGCCTGGAGGTTGCGCAGGCCGGGCGTGTTGGGCGAGCTGACGTTGACCACCAGATAGTCGGCCAGCGGGGCCAGCTCCCTGGCGCCGGCCACGTAGTCGGCGACCGCCTCGGACTCCGGCACCACCTTGGTCTTGCCGATGTTCACCCCGACCACGACCGGCACCCCGCGCGTACGGCGCAGCCGCCGGGCGGCGGCGCGGGCCCCGGAGTTGTTGAAGCCCATCCGGTTGATCACCGCCCGCTGCCCCACCAGCCGGAACAGGCGCGGTCGCGGGTTGCCGGGCTGGGCGTGCGCGGTGATGGTGCCGACCTCGACGTGGCCGAAGCCGAGCGCGGCGATCGCCTCGGCGCAGGCCGCGTCCTTGTCGAACCCGGCGGCCAGCCCGAACGGGCCGGGGAAGTGCACGCCGAACGCGGTCACCCGCAGGACCGGGTCGTGCGGGGCGAACGCTCGGTGGAACAGCCGCTTGAGCAGGGGCAGCCGGGCGAGCACGGCCAGGCCCGTAACGGTGAGACGGTGCACGGCCTCGGCGTCGAAACGCCGCAAGACCTGCGTGAACACGAGGCGATACATCACGGGTCAGGCTACCAATCCCGCCTCGTGGGCGATGATCGCGGCCTGGACGCGGTTGCGCACGTCGAGCCGGGTCAGGATCGTGCTCACGTACGCCTTCACCGTGCCCTCCACGATGTGCATCCGCTTGGCGATCTCCGCGTTCGACAGGCCCGCGCCGAGCAGGGCGAGGACCTCCCGCTCGCGGTCGGTGAGCACGCCGACGCGGTCGCGGGCCTCGGCCTCGCGGGCCATCCGGCCGCCGGCGAGCTGGGCGATCACGCGCTGGGCCACCTTGGGCGACAGGTACGCCGCGCCGTCGGCGACCGCGTGGATGCCGGCGATCAGCTCGCGCGGGTCGCCGGACTTGAGCAGGAACCCGGCGGCCCCCACCTCCAGCGCCCTGGCGATGTAGTCGTCCTCGCCGAACGTGGTCAACATCACCACGGCCGTGGCGGGCGCGACGCGGCGCAGCTCGGCCGCGGCGGCCAGGCCGTCGAGGCGCGGCATGCGGATGTCGAGCAGCGCGACGTCGGGACGGTGGCCGATGGCCAGGTCGACGGCCTGTCTGCCGTCGCCGGCCTCGGCGACCACCTCCAGGGACGGGTCGGAGTCGAGGATCGCCTTGACCCCGGCCCGGATCATGGCCTCGTCGTCGGCAAGAAGTACGCGGATCACGCCCTCTATATTGCCGACATGGCACAGGTGAAGGTTTACGGGCGTCGTGACGTGTGGGGCGGACGGCAGCGGGAGATCTCCGATCTGCTGCAGTCATGCCTGGTGAGCGCGTGGGGCGTGCCCGAGGAGAAGCGGTTCCACCGGTTCCTGCTGCTGGACGCCGACGACTTCGTCTGCCCCGGGCGCAGCGCGAACTACCTGATCATCGAGGTCGTGTGCTTCACGGGACGCAGCGACGACGCCAAGCGCGCGCTGATCCGGTCGATCTATGAAAAGTCGGGATACGACCCTGAGGACGTGGAGATCACGATCATCGAGATGCCCAAGGTGAACTGGGGGATCCGGGGCGTTCCGGCCGACGAACTGACGCTGTCGTACAAGGTGGAGGTCTAGCGTCAAGGGTGGACTGGGGCGGGCGGTATGGTCCGAGTCATGAGCACTCACTATGACGTCGTCGTTCTCGGCGCGGGTCCGGGAGGATACACGGCCGCCGTCCGCGCCGCCCAGCTCGGGCTGCGTACCGCGGTCGTCGAGGAGAAGTACTGGGGTGGCGTCTGCCTGAACGTGGGCTGCATCCCGTCCAAGGCGCTGCTGCGCAACGCCGAGCTGGCCCACATCTTCCACAACGAGGCCAAGACGTTCGGCATCAGCGGCGAGGTGAGCTTCGACTACGGCGCGGCCTTCCAGCGCAGCCGCAAGGTGGCCGACGGCCGGGTCAAGGGCGTTCACTACCTGATGAAGAAGAACGCCATCACCGAGTACGACGGGCGCGGCACCTTCCTCGACGCCAACACCCTGCAGGTCAACGATGAGACGATCACGTTCGACCACTGCATCATCGCGGCCGGTGCCACCACCAGGCTTATCCCGGGCACGCAGTTGTCGGAGCGGGTGGTGACGTACGAGGAGCAGATCCTCACCGAGAACCTGCCGCGCAGCATCATCATCGCGGGCGCGGGCGCGATCGGCGTGGAGTTCGCGTACGTGCTGCACAACTACGGCGTCAAGGTGACGATCGTGGAGTTCCTCGACCGGGTCGTGCCGCTGGAGGACGAAGAGGTCTCCGCCGAGCTGGCCAAGCGCTACAAGCGGCTCGGCATCGAGGTGCTGACCTCGACCCGCGTCGACGGCATCGAGGACACCGGCGGCTCGGTCAAGGTCACCGTCACCCGCGACGGCCAGACCCAGGTGCTCGAGGCCGACAAGGTCATGCAGGCCATCGGCTTCCAGCCGCGCGTCGACGGCTACGGCCTGGAGAAGACCGGCGTGCAGCTCACCGAGCGCGGCGCGATCGCCGTCGACGGCCGCTGCCGCACGAACGTGCCCCACATCTTCGCCATCGGCGACGTCACCGCCAAGCTCATGCTGGCCCACGCCGCCGAGTCGATGGGCATCATCGCCGCCGAGACCATCGGCGACGCCGAGACCATGGAGCTCGACTACGTGATGATCCCGCGGGCCACGTACTGCCAGCCGCAGGTGGCCAGCTTCGGCTACACCGAGGCGCAGGCCCGCGACCTGGGCTACGACGTCAAGGTGGCCAAGTTCCCCTTCACGGCCAACGGCAAGGCCCACGGCCTGGGCGACACCGCCGGGTTCGTCAAGATCATCAGCGACAACACCCACGGCGAGCTGCTCGGCGCCCACCTGATCGGCCCCGAGGTCACCGAGCTGCTGCCCGAGCTCACGCTGGCCCAGCAGTGGGACCTGACCGTGCACGAGGTCGCGCGCAACGTGCACGCGCACCCCACGCTCGGCGAAGCGGTCAAGGAGGCGATCCACGGCCTCGCGGGCCACATGATCAACATGTGATCCCGTCGCGCGGATGCGCATCCCGGTGCTCGTCCATCGGGATGCATCCGGCCGGGTCAGACCCAGACGTACAGGGCGACGCCCAGCAGCGCCACGGCCAGCGCCGAGGCCCAGCCGCGCAGCGTGTTCCACCGGGTCCAGCGCGGCGCGTACGCCCGCCAGGCCAGCTCGCCCGCCTCCAGGGCGTTGTTCATCGGCACGTTGATCGCGGCCGTGACGGCGATCGAGCCCAGGAAGTAGACGACGGCCGCCGCGAACGCGAGCGTCGCCGGCCCGCCGTCCCCGCCGATCAGCAGGAACACGCCGGCGAGCAGCGAGGCCACGGGCGCGAGCATGAAGGTCGACAGGAACGCCGGGTTCAGGATCTTCTTGTTCATGCCGCGCATGGCGGCCGCCGCGCCCTCCTCCCCCACGGCGTCGAGGCCAGGCATGACCGAGGTGGAGAAGGCGAAGAACACGCCCGCCATCAGCCCGTTCAGGACGAGGGCGAGCACCGAGGAGACGACCGCGAGTACGCTCACGTCCCTATGATCCCTTAAGTCACAGTTGTCCGGAAACGACGGGCCATCCGCGATTCTCATTGAACGTTCATGTATTCCTGAGATGTCTCTGAGACCGGGGGCACAACGTGGGGCCCGTGCCTCCAACGAACGCGCAAACTCAGATCGGACGGCTCGGCGCCGTCACGGTACGCCTGGGGCTCTTCGGGCTGGTCGCGCTGGGCATCCTGGGCGCCGGCCTGGAGCTGGCCTTCGAACGCCACTGGCAGTCCTGGCAGCAGTTCGTCCCCTGGGTGGCGCTGCTGGCGCTCGGGGCCGCGCTCGTGCTGCTCGCCCTGGACGCCTCGCCCCTCACGCTCAAGGTCGTCCGCGGGATCGCGCTGGTGGTGCTGCTCGCCTCCGCCTACGGCGTGTACGCGCACATCTCGGCCAACCATGACATGGGCGCCTTCGACCCGCGCTACGCCGACACCTGGCAGACCCTCTCGCCCCTCACCCAATGGTGGTACGCGCTGACCAAGTCCGTCGGCCCGGCCCCGCCGCTCGCGCCCGGCATGCTCGCCCAGAGCGCGCTCCTCCTGCTGCTGACCACGCTGGCCCCCGCCAGGGCCAGGGAGAACGCCTGATCACACCCCGCAGGCGGCCCGCACGTCGGCGACGAGCCGTTCGGCGGCGGCCACCGTACGGGTGATCTCCTCCGGCGTGCCGCCGACGGAGGCGAGCAGCGCCTGGGCCCGCTCGCCGAACCCGGCGGGCGCGGAGGGCAGCCGGTCGGCGGCGGCGACCATGCCCTTCTCGTTGATCAGCCAGGCGCCGTCGGCCGCGTGCAGGGCGTGGCAGGCGACGCCGATCGCGCGGAACAGCGCGCCGGCGGCGTACGCCGGGTCCTGTCCGGCGGCGCCGTACCTGGCGGTCGTCAGCGAGAAGCCGGCCTCCCACAGCCCCTGGACCAGCGCCTCGCGCAGCGCGGGCGGGTACGCGGCCGTCTCGGCGCGCAGGGCCGCCAGCTCGCCGGACGGGTCGGCCAGCACCTTGCACAGCGCGACCTCGCCCGCGTAGGCGTGGGAGTAGAAGCCCAGCGGGTGGCCCGGCTGGAAGCCGATCTCGTACCGTCCGGCGCGGCAGTCGTCCCAGACGCGGCGCACCCGGTCGAGGTCGCGGTAGATCCAGTCGACCCGCCACCCCTCGACGGTGAGCCAGCCGCCGCCGTCGACCCACGGGCCCCAGCCGCCGGGCTCGGTCACCTCGGTCGGCTCGCCGGTCGTCTCCAGGGCGAGGGCGCGCAGGTCGCCGACGGCGAGCGGCCCCCGGTAGTACAGACCCAGATCGATGTCGGAGTCGGGCCGGTGCGTGCCGCGCGCCCGGCTCCCGCCCAGCGCGACCGCCACCACGCCGGGCACCTCGGCCAGCTTCGCCGCGATCTCCCGCAGCCGTTCGTCACGCATGCCAGTCCGCCATCCGTCCAACCTACCGAAGGCCCAAATCGCATATTTCCGAACCACTCCGGCATTTCCCGCGTCACACTCATGCACAGCCCGGTGTGTGATCCACGAGACTGGAGAGACCGAAGTGGCGTCAGGTCGCAAACTCGTAGCCATGGCCGTGATGACGGCCGCCGCGCTCACCACGGGAGGGGCCGTGGCCCGGGGCGAGGCCCGCCCGGCCGCCGCCACGGTCCAGGAGCCGGCACCCGTGACCACCACCGCCCTGACCACCACCACCCCCGCCGCCGCCGAGCCCACCTGCATGCGGGTCAAGGGCGCCGAGGTGTGCGTGGGCCCGGACGGCAGCGACCGGCCGGGCATCTGGGTCGAGGACACCCGCAACGACAAGCTGCACGCCGCCGTCGAGTACCACCTGAACGAGTACCTGGGCACCAAGTACGTCATCCACAACCTGGGCGGCAAGGGCGAGATCCGGGGCAACCGCGAGATCGGCAAGACGGTGACGTTCCGGGCCGCCGTGTACGAGGGCAACCACCGCGTCAAGGTGGGCCGCTGGAAGACCGTCCGTAACCTCACCAAATACCCGGTCAAGCGCGACACCGGCGTCACCCCGGCCGCCGCGCGGGGCCGTTCGGAGCTGTGCTCGTTCACCAAGGGCGGGGCGAGCGTGTGCTTCCACGAGCGCGACACGTACGTCTTCGCCTGCGACACCAGGGCCGACGAGTACCAGGCGCGCGCCGAGTACTTCGTGGCCGGCGACCCGACCGCCCGGTACGAGATCCACCAGCTCGCCGGCCTCAACACCTGCGGCAAGGCCGAGCACGGCGACCAGTCGATCAGCATGTTCCGCGCGTCGGTCTACAACGGCTCGCACCGGGTCGCGACGCGGCAGTACAAATACAACTAGCTTGCAAGCGGCCCCGCAAGCCGGTTGAAATCGGGCCAATGCACTGTGTGGTCATCCCAGAGAGGAAGGAACCCCTCGATGACCGCCTCCCGTACCGCCGCCGTCCTGACCGGTGTCGCCGCCGCAGCCCTGGTCGCGCTCGCCTCCTCCCCCGCCCAGGCCGCCTCGGCCGCTCCGTGGGGTCCCTACTACGCCCCTGGGCACGCCGCCAAGGCGACCGGCTCGCTGAGCGCGACCGGCGAGGACCACGCCGACCTGCCGACCGCCGACGTGGTGCGGATCTCCGGCAAGCTGACCGACCGCACCCGCAAGGACTCCTCCTGCGGCTGGGCGGTGTTCCGCATCACCTACCGCGACGGGAGCAACCTGCCCAACAAGGAGCGCAGCATCCGTAACTGCTCCGCCAGCTCCGCCAAGCGGTTCTCCTTCGAGTACCACGACGTCTACCAGGTCGAGCTGAAGGTCTGCGCCGAGGGCAAGGGCTCCAAGCCGTCCCTGAACTGCCTGTACGCCGGCACCTGGAAGACCCTCTACCTGTCGAAGTGACGGCTCCCGGCGGCCCGGCACCACGGTGAACGACAGGTTCCTGATCACGGGGGCGGCGAGCGCGTT
>NZ_JBEXYU010000048.1:0-63637 GCF_040631115.1 Nonomuraea sp. NPDC005692
CTCCCCCTCCTTCTCCCCCCTCTGCCCCCCCCCCCCCCTCTTGCTTCCTCTGGGCGCCCCCCCCTCGCGCCCCCCCGGCCCTCAGGTGGCGGGCCCGGCCGGAGCCGGGCCCTCGACGTGTCGCGAAGGGGTGTTACTTGGACTGGCTGGGCGAGGGCGCCAGCGTCTCCATCGGGGTGTTGCCCGTCGGCGCGGGCGGCAGCGGGGCCTGGTCGGACGTGGTGGTGATGGCGTCCGAGCCGCCGCACACGGCGCCCGGCTCGGGGGTGTCCCGGCCGTTCTGGTACTTCTTGATGAAGGCCGTGAGCTTGGGGTCGGACGGGTCCTGGAGCTTGAGCTGGTGGCCCCACGTCGAGGCGACGACCGGCGCCGGCAGGCCCGGGTAGGGGCTGACCAGCATGTAGTCCTGCTGACCCGTGGAGGTCGCCACTTCCTTCAGCGCGTCGATCTGCGCCTTGGGCAGGTCGGGGCGGTAGGTGATCCAGACCGCGCCGTGCTCCAGCGAGTGCACCGCGTGCTCGTTGTGGATCGGCTTGTCGTAGACCGCGCACTGCTGCCAGTAGTTGTTGTGCTCGCCGCCCACGGGCGGGGTCTCCTTGTAGGTGACCGTCTTGGCGACGTGCTGGCCGGCCTCGTACTTGTAGTTGGCCACCGCGTCGAGCGAGGTCGCGCGCGCCTGGTTGACCAGGTAGAAGCCGACCACGCCGACGAGGAGCACGATGATGAGACCGCCCGTCCCCCACATGAGCAGTGCGGCGCGGCGTTGTTTGCGCTGCTGCTCGGCCCGCATCTTCTGCAGATGCTCGCGCCTCGCCTGCGCCTTCTCCTTCGTCATCGTCCCTCCATCGGCGTGCCTGACTCCGGTCACCCTATGCCCTACCGGCGTATGCGGAGAATAAGAGGCGCATAAGCGTCGGATCACAGCTTGCGCAGGGATGGGTACGCTGGACGGGCCATGGAAAAGCCCGCCAGAAAACCCGTCCTGATCGTCTGCGCCGTGCTGGTGCTCCTCGCCGCGGCGTTCCTGCTGTTCGGCAGGGACGGCACGCCCGGCGACTCCTCGCCCGAAGCCGGGTTCGCCCGCGACATGGCCACGCACCACGCGCAGGCCGTGGAGATGGCGTTCGTCATCCGGGACAAGGGCCCGGCCAAGGAGATCAGGAACCTCGCCTTCGACATCATCACCACGCAGTCCAACCAGCGCGGCATGTTCCAGGGCTGGTTGCAGCAGTGGGGTCTCGACCAGGCGACCGACCAGCGCCCGATGGCCTGGATGGCGGGCCACGGCCACGGGGCCACGCCCGCGGCGCCGGGCACGGCTCCGGGGGCGATGCCGGGCATGGCCTCGCCGCAGGAGCTGGCCAAGCTCAAGGAGCTGCAGGGCGTCCAGGCCGAGGTGCTGTTCCTGCAGCTCATGATCCGCCACCACGAGGGCGGCGTCGAGATGGCCGAGGGGCTGCTCAAGCTGTCCCAGCGGGACGAGGTGGCCGGCATGGCCCAGAAGATCGTCCAGGGGCAGAGCGGTGAGATCAAGCTGATGACCGACCTGCTCAGGCAGCGGGGCGCGCAGCCGTACCCGTCGATCCTGGCCTCCTGAGCCCCCGCGCGGGGCGGCGTGAGAGGCTGGCACCGCGGAGTGCGGAAGGGCGGGCGCCATGATCACCGCAAGGGCTGAGACGGTCGTCGTGGGGTCGGGCCCCAACGGGCTGATCGCCGCCGTCATGCTGGCCCGCGCCGGGCGCGAGGTGCTGCTGCTGGAGGCGGCCGGCCGGTTCGGCGGCGGGCTGCGCTCCGGCGAGCTGACGCTGCCCGGCCGGGTGCACGACCTGGGCGCCACCGTGATGGCGATGGCGCTGGCCTCGCCGGCGTTCCGGGCGCTCGATCTCAAGGGTGTCGAGTTCGCCCATCCCCCGGTGGCCGCGGCCCATCCGCTCGACGACCGTCCGGCCGTGCTGCTGCACCGCGACGCGGCCCGTACGGCCGAAGGGCTCGGCGGGGACGGCCGGGTCTGGCAGGCGACCGCGGGCGCGGCGGCGCGGGCCGGGTTCCCGCTCGTGGAGCTGCTGCTCAGCCCGCTCGGTCCGTGGCGGGCCGGGCCGCGCACACTCGCGCGGGCGGCCGGGTTCGGGGCGGCGGCCGTGTTGCCGGCCACGACGTTCGGCCGTGGGGCGCTGCGCACCGTGGAGGGGCGGGCGCTGCTGGCCGGGCTGGCCGCGCACTCCATGCTCGACCTGCGCTCCCCCGTCAGCGCCGGTTACGGGCTGGTGCTCGGGGCGCTGGCCCACCTGGTGGGCTGGCCGGTGGTGCGCGGCGGCTCGCAGGTGCTGGCCGACGCGCTGGTGGCCGAGCTGCGGTCGCTGGGCGGCGAGGCGGTGACCGGCCACCGGGTCGAACGGCTCGACGAGCTCGACGCCCGTACGGTGGTGCTCGACGTGACGCCCCGGCAGTTCCTCGCGATGGCCGACCTGCCCGCCGGTTACCGCCGCGGCCTGCGCCGCTACCGGTACGGGCCCGGCGTCTTCAAGCTGGACTGGGCGCTCGACGGCCCGGTGCCCTGGCGTGATCCGGAGGTCGCGCGGGCCGGGACCGTGCACCTCGGCGGGACGCTGGAGGAGATCGCGCTCGCCGAGGCGGAGGTCGCCGCCGGACGGCACTCGCCCCGCCCGTACGTGCTGGTCGTGCAGCCGTACGCGGCCGATCCGACCAGGGGCGGGCACACATTGTGGGCCTACTGCCACGTCCCCAACGGCTCGGCGGCGGACATGACGGACGCCGTCGAGGCCCAGATCGAGCGGTACGCGCCCGGCTTCCGCGACCGGGTGCTGGCCAGGCACGCGACCGGCCCCGCCGCCCTGGAGGCGGTCAACCCCAACCTGGTCGGCGGCGACATCGGCGGGGGGCTCAACGACCTCGTCCAGCTGGTGCGGCGGCCGGTCTGGTCGCCTGCGCCGTGGCGCACCCCGCTGCCGGGGGTGTTCCTCTGCTCGTCCTCGACGCCGCCGGGGCCCGGCGTGCACGGGATGGGCGGCTGGCAGGCCGCCCGCCTGGCCACGCAGGCGGAGCGGCACGCCTCCTGACCGCCGGTCAGGCCCGCATCTCCTCGGCGACCGCCGCCGCGAACGCGTCGACGTCCGCCTCGGTGGTGTCGAAGGCGCACATCCAGCGCACCTCGCCGGTCGCCTCGTTCCAGGTGTAGAAGCGGAAGCGCTTCTGCAGCCGCTCGGTCACGTCCGCCGGCAGGATCGCGAAGACCGCGTTGGCCTCCACGGGCCGGGGCAGCGTGACGCCCGGGATGCGCCCCACGGCCTCGGCCAGCCGCCGCCCCATGGCGTTGGCCTGCCGCGCGTTGCGCAGCCACAGGTCGCCCGAGAGCAGCGCCTCGAACTGCGCCGAGACGAACCGCATCTTGGACGACAGCTGCATGAACGTCTTGCGGATGTAGTCGACGCCGGTGGCCGCCGACGGGTTGAGCACCACGACGGCCTCGCCGTACAGCAGGCCGATCTTGGTGCCGCCGAAGGAGAGCACGTCCACGCCCGCGTCGGTGGTCAGGGCCCGCATCGGCACGTCGAGCGCGGCGGCGGCGTTGGTCAGCCGCGAGCCGTCGAGGTGGACGAGCAGGCCGAGCTCGTGCGCGTGGGCGCAGATCGCGGCGATCTCCTCGGGCGTGTAGACGGTGCCCCACTCGGTGGTGTTGGAGATGGACACCACCTTGGGCTGGGCCCGGTGCACGTCGCCGAAGCCCCACGCCTGGCGGTCGATCAGCTCGGGGGTGAGCTTGCCGTCGGGCGTGGGCACGGTGAGCAGCTTGATGCCGCCCGCCACCTCGGGGGCGCCGCCCTCGTCGGTGTGGATGTGGGCGCTCTCGGCGCAGATGACCGCCTCCCAGTGGGCGGTCATCGCGCGCAGCGAGACCACGTTGGCCGCCGTGCCGTTGAAGACCGGCCAGGCCCGCGCCCCGTCGCCGAAGTGCCGCTGGAAGACCTGCTGCAGCGCCTCGGTGTAGACGTCGTCGCCGTAGGCGATCTGGTGACCGCCGTTGGCCTGGACGATGGCCTGGAGGATCTCCGGGTGCACGCCGGCGTAGTTGTCGCTGGCGAACGCCTTGAGCTGGGGGTCGTGCCGGGGGATCAAGAAGTGAGGTCCAATCGGGTGCCGTTGATGTCTGCGGCGGGGCGGTCGTAGAGGCCGGCGATCGCCTCCGCCAGGTCGCCGACGTCGGTGAAGCCGGGGAACTTGGCCTCCGGCTTCGCGGCCCTCATCGCGTCGTTGACCAGGGCCTTCACCACCAGTATGACCGCTGCCGCATTGGTGCCGGACAGCGCGTCGGCCAGGGACAGCGTCCACGCCTCCGAGGCCGCCTTGGCCGCCGCGTAGGCCGCGCCGCCCGCCGTGGGGCGCTGGGCGGCCTTGGCCGAGATGATCACGAACCGGCCGTTGTCGCTCTTGCGCAGCAGCGGCTCGAAGGCCAGCGACACGTGCTGGAGCGTGCGGATCAGCAGGTCGTGCAGGGCGTCCCAGTCCTCCAGGCGGGTGTCGGCGAACGTGCGCGAGCCGCGCCAGCCGCCGACCAGGTGGACCACGCCGTCGACCCGGCCGTGCTCGGCGTCGATCCGGGCCGCGAGGTCCTGGACGGCCGCGCGGTCGAGCAGGTCGACGTCGTCCTTGTCGACCCCGATCACGGTGTGCCCCTGCTTGCGGAAGTGCTCGGAAACGGCTTCACCCGTGGGGCCGCCGGCCCCGGTCACCAGGATGATCATGCGCGGATCCCCTTAGTCGACTCGACCACGTCTGTCAGCTTACGGCGCAGGGCCTCGTAGAACATGCTGAGCGGGAACTCGTCCGGCAGCACCGCGTCCACCTTGGCCTTCTGCTCCTCGGGCAGGGCCTGGACGCCCTTGGCCCACACCGAGCCGGGGGCCGACGGCACGTACGCGCCGACCAGCTCGTGCGCGGCCAGCCAGTGCGCCAGCTTGGACCGGTCGATGCTGTCGCGGTACAACTTCTCGACCTCGCCCCGCAGGTCGGCCACGCCGCCCGCGACCCGCTCCCAGTCGATCGTGAGCCGGTTGTCGGTCCAGCGGATGATGTCGTTGCGGTGCAGGTACGCGAAGAGCAGCTGGCCGCCGAGCCCGTCGTAGTTGCGCACCCGGTCACCGGTGACCGGGAACCTGAACAGCCGGTCGAACAGGATGGCGAGCTGCACGTACCGGGCGTGCGGCACGCCCTTGCCCTCCAGCTCCACGGCCTCGCCGAACGCCGTCAGGTCGCAGCGCAGCTCCTCCAGCGAGTACAGCCAGTACGGCATCCGCTGCTTGATCATGAACGGGTCGAACGGCAGGTCGCCGTGGCTGTGCGTGCGGTCGTGGATCAGGTCCCACAACACGAACGTGTCCTGGGCGAGCTGCTGGGAGTCCAGCAGGCGGGCGGCGTCCGGCGGCAGGTCGAGCCGGAGCGTGGCGGCGGCCGCCGCCGAGACCCGGCGGAACCGGGCGGCCTCGCGGTCGGCGAAGATGCCGCCCCAGGTGAAGCGGGCCGGCGCCTGACGCACCGCGACCGTCTCGGGGAACAGCACGGCCGAGTGGGTGTCGTAGCCGGAGGTGAAGTCCTCGAACGCGATCGGCACGAACATGGGGTTGTCGTAGCCGCCCGCCTCCAGCGCGGCCAGCCAGTCGGGCCAGATGGTCCGGATCCAGACGGCTTCGAGGTTGCGGTTGAGGTTGCCGTTCTGGGTGTACATGGGGAACACCACGACGTGCTCCAGGCCGTCCACGCGCTGGGTGTCGGGGTGGAAGAGGTCGAGGGCGCCGAGGAAGTCGGGCACGCCGAGGTCCTGCTCGGCCCAGGCGGCCAGGTCGTCCTGGACGGCCTGGAGGTAGGCGGCGTCATGGGGGAAGTACGGCGAGATCTCGCCCACGCGGCGGCCGATCTCGGCGACCAGCGCCTTGGCCCGCTCCTTCTCCTCCGGCACCGAGCCGTCCTTGACCTGCAGCGGGCGCAGCTCCTCCACGGCCTCCTTGAGCCGGGCGAACAGGGCGGCCTTGGCCTCGTCCCGGGATCCGGCGGCCTCGTCGCCGCCGGGGACGCGGGCGGCCCAGGTGATCACGTTGCCCCAGAGCCTGCGGTGGTCGTAGTCCTCGATCGAGTCGTCGCCGAACAGGTCGGAGTCGGCGAACACGACGACCCGGCCCTTGCCGTGCCGCAGGGCGACGGCCAGCGGCGCGCCCGCCGGGTCGGCGGTGGCCGAGGTGGCGAACAGGACCGTCGCCTCCTTCGGGGCGGTCAGGACGCCGGATCGGTAGAAGCAGGCCCGCTGGACGCCGGCCAGCACGCCGTCGCCCGTGGCGCGCTCGGCGAGCACCCAGGTGGCGACCTCGCGGTGGGCGTTCCTCGGGTCGCGGACGGTCGTGTGACCGACGCCGACACTGAAGCGGGCGAGCAGTTCGGCGACGTTGTTGCCGTACTTGTCCTGCTCCTCCTCGGCCAGCACCACGAGACCGCCGCCCTCGGCCACGAACGACTCGACGGCGTCCAGCTCGCCGGCGGCGAAGACGGGGCTGCCGTGGCCGGTGGTGCGCTCCCACCGGTCGCCGGACGGGTGGGCGATCACCAGGACGTCCTGGCCGGCCAGGTCCTCGGCCGTGAGGGCGCCCTCGGTGTGGGCGAGCACGTCGTGCCCCAGATGGCGCAGCGCGGCGGCCGCGCGCGCGTAGCTGTTGTCGTCGGGATGGGCGGGGTTGATGGTCTCGGCGACGTCGCGGCGGATGGTCCACGACTCGCTGTGGGCCTCGTCGAACAGCACTCGGGGGAACGATGGCATGAAATATCTCCTGTTACTACCGCCTTCTCACGGAAAATATACACATACGTACCCCCCTGTCCGTCAAACCTCAGGCCGCACCAGGGCGCACGACGCCGGATTCGTAGGCGAACACGACCGCCTGGGCCCGGTCCCGCAGGCACAGTTTCATCAGCACCCTGGCCACGTGCGTCTTGACCGTGGCCTCGCCGACGTACAGGTCTCTGGCGATCTCGGCGTTCGTCAGCCCCCTGGCCAGCAGCCGCAGCACCTCCAGCTCGCGCGGCGTCAGCTCGGCCAGCATCGGCGAGGGCGTCGGGTCGGCGCGCCCGGCGAACGTGGCGATGACCCGGCTGGTCACGGCCGGGTCGAGCAGCGCGTCGCCGGCGTGCACCACCCTGATCGCCTCCAGCAGTTGCTCGGGCGGCGACACCTTGAGCAGGAACCCGCTGGTGCCGGCGCGCAACGCGGCGTAGAGGTTCTCGTCGGTGTCGAACGTCGTCAGCGTGATGACCTTGGGCGGCGAGGGCGTGTCCAGCAGTTCCTTGGCCGCGGCGAGCCCGTCGAGCCGGGGCATGGAGATGTCCATGAGGACGATGTCGGGTCTCGTGCGGCGGGCCACCGCGATGGCCTCGCGTCCGTCGCCGGCCTCGCCGACGACCTCCATGCCGGGGTCGCTCTCGACGACCATGCGCAACCCGGCCCTGACCATCGCCTGGTCGTCGGCGATGACGATTCGTATGCCCACAGGCGGAGGGTAGACGGCCGATGCCCGGCTTGGACACCCAGGTCAAGCCGGGCACAAGTCAGTTACAAGTCTACGAAGGGCGCACGCTCTGCCTGATGCGCGTCTGGACGGCGTCGTCGCAGGTGTTCTTGGCGCAGAAGTACATCACGAGCATGGTCTTGGGGCGGCGGTCGATGACGTAGCTGACGAATCCGAGCCGGGTGCCGCCGGCCGGGTCGTGCAGCACGCCGTCGAAGCGGGTGGCCGGGCTGCTGCCGGCCTGGTCCTGGACCGGCTTGCCCAGGTCCACCTGGCCGGGCAGCAGGTTGTCCATCTTGCTCTTCATCTGCTCGGAGTCGCCGCCCGCGTCGAGGGTGTCGGAGACCTGGACGTACACGCCCACGGCGCTGTCGGGGTCGTCGGCGACGATCTGGGAGATCGCCGACCAGTCGGCGCCCGGACCGGCCACGAACAGCGACTCGAACTCGGTGGCGTGCGGCGAGGCCACGGCGAACAGGTCCTGGTGGGTGCGCGCGGTCCAGTCACCGGGGTACTCGAAGGCCAGCGGCGCGGCGGCGCTGGCGGCGTAGCGGGACCAGGTGTCGCCGCGGTGGTTGAAGATGATCATCGCGACCAGCGTCAGCGCGGCCACTGCGGCCACCAGCGTGACCGCCACGATCGGCAGCCGCCCCGGACGCCTTGCCGGGGCGGTGGGATGGGTGGGAGCCGCGCGCCGCGAATGGGCCTCGTGCGGCCCAGAGGGCTGTCCCAGGCCGTGCGGGCCCGTCCCGGGCACCGCGTACGGGCTCTGCTGCGGACCGGTCCGAGGGACGGCCTGAGGCCCCGTACGGGGGCCGGTCAGCGGGCCGGCCGCCGCTCCCGGGACCGGCGCCGCGTGCGGGCCGGTGCGGGGGACGGCGTGCGGGACGGGATGGGGCCCCGAGGGATGCCGGCCGCCCGGCTCGGCCTCCTGGCCGCTGATCGCGTCGCGCAGCGCGGTCACGAACTCGGCGCAGGTGGCGTAACGCTGCTCGGGCGCCTTGGCCAGCGCGCGTGCCATCACGACGTCCACCTGCGGCGGCAGCTCGGGACGGAGCTGCGACAGCGGCACGGGCTCCTCGGCCAGGTGCGCCCACAGCAGCGCGATGTCGTTCTCCCGCTGGAACGGCAGCCGCGCGCTCAGCGCCTCGTAGACCACGCAGGCCAGCGCGTACTGGTCGCACCGGCCGTCGATGTGCTCCTTGTTGATCTGCTCGGGCGACATGTACCGGGGCGTGCCGATGAACTGGTCGGTCTGGGTCAGGCCGGAGATCGACGAGCGGTGCTTGGTGATGCCGAAGTCGGTCAGGTAGACGTGGTCGCCGGCCAGCAGGATGTTGGCCGGTTTCACGTCGCGGTGGATCAGGTCGTGGGCGTGCGCGGCGTCGAGCGCGGCGGCCGTCTGGGCGAAGATCTGGTTGGCCTGGGCGATCGGCAGCGGGCCCCGGTCGTAGATGAGCCTGCGCAGGTCGAGGCCGTCCACGTAGCGCATGGCGATGTACAGCACGCCGTCGGCGTCGGCGTTGGCCTCGTAGATGGGGATGATGTTGGGGTGCTCGATGCTGGCGACCGTCCTGGACTCCAGGATGAAGCGCTGGCGGAACCTGTCGTCCACCGAGAGCACCGGGTTGAGGATCTTCAGCGCCACGCGGCGGCTGAGCCGGGGGTCGAGCGCCAGGTAGACGACGGCCATGCCGCCCTTGCCGACGATGTCCTCGATGTAGTACCCGGCCACCTCCTGGCCGATGAGCGATCTGTCGTTCAATTGCATCACGTCTCGATGGGATGGCCGCAGTAGCCGCAGAAACGATGGGCCGGCCCGAGCCTCATGCCGCACGAGGTGCAGTACTTGACCGGCGGCGAGTCGGGGGCGGTCATCACCTGCTGCTGCTGCGGGACCGCCTGGAACGGCTGCGAGCGGCGCACGACGACGGTCTGGCTGGCGCCCTCGTCGAAGGGCGAGGGCACCGGCAGGGTCTCCGGCAGCTCGATCGGTCTCTCCGGCGCCCGCCGCCGCCACAGCAGGAACACCAGGCCCGCGCCGGCGATGAGCAGCAGCCCGGCCGCCACCAGGAACGGCCACAGCGGCGTGGAGCGCGACGGCGGCGCCGCCGCCTGCTTGGTGCCCTGGTCCTCGGGCCCGCCGCGCTTGGCCAGCGACGTCTTGAGCAGGGTGGCGGCCACCACGTTGCCGGGATAGAGCTCCAGCACGCGCTGGAAGCCCGGCGCCGCCTCGGTGTAGTACTTGGTGTGGTAGCGGGTCAGCGCGGCCTCGAAGGCGGTGTCGATCGCGCCCCTGCGCGGCGCGACCTTGGCCGCGGCCAGGGTGGCGGTGATCTCCCTGACGCCCAGCATGGTGGCCGACTTGCCGCCGCCGATGAGCATGCCGATGATGTGCCCGTCCTTGTCGCCGATCACCGGTGCCCCGGCCAGGCCCTGGTCGGCCAGCGCGCCCAGCTTGACCGGCTCGTCCACCTTCTTCTCCGGGTCGGCGAACGGCCTGCCGGACACGCCGGCCTGGCCGCCCTTGGCCAGGTGGGCGATCTGCACGGTCTCCTGGACGCCGGGCCCCGGCCGGCCGAGGAAGCCGGCCACGTTGGTCGGCGAGCCCTCCTGCTCGGGCACCTTGTCGGCGAGCGGCGCGGTCGGCATGCCGACGCTGCCGGCGGCGGGCGTGAGCGGGATCAGCACGGCGGGGGTGTCGGGGGTCTTGCCGGCCTTGATGCACTTGTACTTCAGGCCCTGGCCGGGCGGCGAGACGTTGGTGAACACCGTGATGTCGGTGGTCACGTCGATGATGCAGGTGGCGGTGCTGGTCTTGGGCGGGTAGCACTCCTGCAGGTGGTGGTCGAGCAGGTCGTCCTTGAGCTTGTGCTTCTGGTAGTCGAGCGGGATCTTCACCTTGTGGTGCTCGGCGAAGATCTTGTTGGCGGCGTAGACGGCGACGTCGTTCGGGTTGACGGCGTTGCGCCTGAGCGTGACGACGTCGCCCTCGGGGTTGACGACGGTCCCCGTGCCCGACGCGAACGGGATGTCGTAGGAGCGCTCCACGTGTTTCAGCTCGCCGATGTGGTCGAGCAGGGTGATCTCCACATGGGACACCGCCTCCACCCGCACCACGGCCGGCGTCACCAGGTCGGTGATGCCGCTGGGATGGTTGTGGGCCGCGGCGGGGAGAGCCGCGGGGATCGCGAGCAGCACGAGCGCCGCCGCCACGCTGCCCGCCAGAGCTGTGATGCGCGCCATCTTGGCTCCAAACACTGAATAGGTCCAGGTTCCCAATCAGATGTCGTAAGTCAATAGATCGATACATAGACAAGCGCTTGCTCGGGGAGTTACCGTACCGGGATGGCGTTCGCGATCGGCGTCGACGTCGGCGGCACCTTCACCGACGTGGTCCTGAGCGGCCCCGGCGGGGTCACCGCCGTGGCCAAGTGTCTGAGCACCCACGACGACCCCATCGCGGGCATACTCACCGGCGTTACTCGCGCGCTCGGATCCGTGGACCCCGCCCGGGTCACCCGGGTCGTGCACGCCACCACGCTGGCGACCAACGCGGTGCTCGAACGCACCGGCGCGCGGGTGGCGTTCGTGACCACCCGCGGCTTCCGCGCCGCCGTCCCGCTCGGCCGCTACGCCCGCGTGGAGGAGGACCGGTACGACCTGCGCTTCACGCCGCCCCCTCCCCCGGTCGCGCCCGGCGACTGCTTCGAGGTGGACGAGCGCGTCTCGGCCCGCGGCGCCGTGCTCACCCCGCTGGACCCCGGCTCGGTACGGCGGGCCGCGGCGGAGATCGCCCGGCGCGGCATCACCTCGGCGGCCGTCTGCCTGCTGCACTCCTACGCCGAGCCCGCCCACGAACGGCGGGCCGCGGCGATCCTGCGCGAGCACGTGCCGCACGTGGTGGCCTCCTGCGAGATCTGGCCCGAGATCCGCGAGTACGAGCGCGCCACCACCACCATCATGTCCGCCTACATCGGCCCGCTGATGACCTCCTACCTGTCGCGCCTGCGCGAGCGTCTGGCCGCGATCGGGATCGACGCGCCCGTGCACGTCATGGAGTCCGGCGGCGGGGTCGTCTCGGCCGAGCTGGCGGCCCGGCGCGCGGTGTCCACCATCGAGTCGGGCCCGGCCGCCGGGGTGCTGGCGGCGGCGGGGACCGGGCTGCCGGACGTGATCTCGTTCGACATGGGCGGCACGACGGCCAAGGCGTGCGTGGTGCGCGGGGGACGCCCGGAGATCACCCACGAGTTCCACGTGGGCGGCAAGGGCAGCTTCGGCGGGCGGCGCGCGGGCACCGGCGTGCCGATCAAGACGCCGGCCATCGACCTGGCCGAGGTCGGCGCGGGCGGGGGCAGCGTCGCGTGGCTGGACCCGGCGGGCGCGCTGCGCGTCGGGCCCCGGTCGGCGGGCTCCTCCCCCGGTCCCGCCTGCTACGGGCTCGGCGGCGGCGAGCCGACGGTCACCGACGCCGACCTCGTGCTCGGCTACCTCTCCTCGGCCTCGATGCCGCTGTCGGCGCCGCTCGCGGCCAAGGCCGTGGACCGGCTGGCCGGGCCGCTCGGGGTGTCGCGGGAGGAGGCGGCGCACGCCGTCCACGAGATCGTCAACGCCTCGATGGCCGCGGCCGTGCACGTGGTGACGGTCCAGCGCGGGATCGACCCGCGGGGGTTCGCGCTGGTGGCGTTCGGCGGCGCGGGGCCGATGCACGCGGCCGGGGTGGCGCGGCGGTTCGGGATCGCGACGGTGGTGGTGCCCGCGTACTGCGGGGTGGCCTCGGCGGCCGGGCTGCTGGCGGGGGCGCTCTCGACGGACCGGGTGTTGTCGCGGCTGGACGCGGCCGACCCGGAGGAGGTCTTCGCCGCGCTGGCCGCCGAGGCCGCCGCCGATCTGGGCGTCGCCCGGGTGCGGGTGGCCCGGTCGGTGGACGTGCGCTTCAAGGGGCAGTCGCACGACCTGACCGTGGACTGGGCGGAGTCGCGGGAGGAGCTGGCGTCACGATTCTTCGCGAAATATGCCCAGGTGTATGGGATTGTCCAGCAAGGAGAGATCGAGCTGGTCAGCTACCGCGTCCGCGTCACCGACGCCGCCGCGCCCGCCCCCGCCGCCGCGCCCGCCGGGCCTGACTCGCCGGGCGGCGGTGCGGAGGGCCGCAGGAGGGCGTACTTCCCCGAGGCCGGGGGGTGGCTCGACGTCCCCGTGCACACCCGGCGGACGCTCGACCGGGTGCGCGGCCCGGCGATCGTCGAGGACGCCGAGTCCACGATCGTCGTCCCGCCCGGCTGGCGGGCCGCGGCCGGCCCGTCCGGCGCCGTGCGCCTGACCCTGGAGGGTGCGCGGTGAACGACGCGCTGACCGCCGAGGTGCTGAGGAACGCGCTGGTCGTGGCCGCCGAGGAGGCCAGCATCGTGGTGGTGCGGTCGGCGTACTCGACGTTCATCGTGGAGGGCTCCGACGCCTCGGCGGCGATCCTGGACGCCGGGGGCCGCCTGGTCGCGCAGTCCATGGCGACCACGCTGATGAACAGCATGGCCCTGAAGGCCGCGCTGCCCGAACTGCTGAAGGACGTCCCGCCGCACACCATGCGGCCCGGCGAGGCATATGCGCTCAACGACGCCTACCGGGGCGGCGTGCACACCAACGACCTGCTGGTCTACCGGCCGGTGTTCGCCGGCGGGGTCCCGGCGTACTTCACCGCCACCATGATCCACGTCTCCGACCTGGGCGGGCTGTCGGCCGGCGGGATGGCGCCGCTGGCCACCGACATCTTCCTCGAAGGGCTCCAGCTCCCGCCGGTCCGCCTGGCCACCCGGGACGGCCTCGAACCGGCCGTGGAGGCCGTCCTGCGGGCCAACAGCCGCACGCCCGACAAGGTCATGGGCGACGTACGGGCGCTGGTGGCCGGGACGGCGGTGGCCGCCGCCCGCGTGGAGGCCCTGATGGCCGAGTACGGCGTGGCTGGCCTGGCCGCGGGCGTCGAGGACTACCTGGACCACACCGAGACCAGGACCCGCGCGGCGCTGGCGGAGCTGCCCCGGGGGCGGTTCGAGGCGTCGTACCCGATCGACGACGACGGGGTGCGGCCGGGGGTGGCGCACCACGTACGGGTCGCCGTCACGCTCGGCGGGGACGCGGCCGTCCTCGACTTCACCGGCACCGGGCCGCAGGTGCCCGCCGCGATCAACGCCTCGGCGTCGCAGTCGCTGGCGGCGGCCGTCTTCGCGGTGCGCTGCTTCCTGGACCCGACGATCCCGATGAACGACGGCTGCCTGCGCGCGATCGACGTCGTCCTGCCGGAGGGCTCCCTGCTGAACGCCCGTTCCCCCTATCCGTGCGGCGGCCGGTACGTCCCCATCTACGCTGCCATGGAAGCGGTGTTCCAGGCGATGTCGGACGCGATGCCGGACCGTGCGATCGCGGCCAGCGGGATCCTCCAGCCGTTCTCGATCGCCGCGGTGGGGGCGCCGTACTGGATCCACCTGTCCTACGACTTCGGCGGGGTGGGCGCCCGGCAGGGGCTGGACGGGCCGGACGCGACGGGCGTGCACTTCGGCATCGGCCGCAACTCGGTGCCGCAGGCCGAGCCGGTGGAGAGCCGCTGCCCGCTGATCGTGGAGTCGGTCGAGACGATCGCCGACTCCGGTGGGCCCGGCCGCTTCCGGGGCGGGCTCGGCTCGCGTACCGTCTACCGCTTCCTGGCCGACTGCCACGTCACCACCCGCGGCGACCGCCTCCGCCTCCCGCCCCCGGGCCGGGACGGCGGCCTGCCGGGCAGGGTGGGCGGCTTCCACAGGCGCCACCTGGACGGGCGGGTGGAACGCCTGGCCTCGAAGGTCAACAACGTGCGGTTCGCGGCGGGCGAGGCGTTCATCGTGGAGACCACGGGCGGCGGCGGCCTCGGCCCCCCGTCGGAAAGGGACCCGGCGGCGATCCTGGCCGACCTGGAGTCCGGCCACATCACCGCCGAAGGTGCCGCGACCGACTACGGCTTCGACCCTCGCGGGGCGACCAGGACGGCCGGGTCGAAGCTCACCGGATAGGGCGCCGAGAGACTGACCGTGGTGCCCGCCTCATACGCGACCGGGCCCTTGTAGGAGTCTTCGTCGAGCTCGTAGACGTAAAGCGTCGGCCCCTCATCAGGCTCAACGCGCCAGTAGACGGGGATTCCGGCTGCCGCGTAGGCCGCCGCCTTGGTGGTCCTGTCGAAGGCCCGGGTGCCGGGGCTGACCACCTCCACTGCCAGCAGCAGGTCGCTGGGGGCGAACATGAGCGACACCGACTCGCACGCCTTCTCCGGCACGACGGCGAGGTCGGGGATGTAGAAGTCCTTCTCGCCGGGACGCACGTTGACAGTCGTCAACGCCTCCAGCCCGAGGGGGGCCGCGTCGTCGAGGATCACCAGTAGCCGAGAGATCACTCGCTGGTGCAGGGGGGTGGGGGCAGGGCTCACTACTAGGCTCCCATTGAAGAGCTCGTAACGGTTCCCGTCGTCGGGGAACCTGAGCAGGTCGTCGACTGTGAACGGCGGCGCGCCGGGAAGAACGGTGCGCCTCGTTGTCGGTTCGATCGCCAATGCGGTCACCCACTCAGTATCGGGAGTCACGCCCTCGTCGACATCGTACTTCCCGAAGATAGTCACTTGTAGTCAGCGGGCCGCCACGCTTCGGCGCCGCGGCGGACGGCGGTGTGGACGGCGCGGGCCGCGCGGGCGCCCCACTCCGAGCGGGGGCCGCCGAAGAGCTGTTCGGGGCCGTCCTGCGGGACGACCACGCAGACGGCGTCCGAGGCGGTGCCCGTGCAGGGGTAGCCGGCCTCGATCAGCGCCTGGCTCTTGGCCTCGGTGACCGTCATGACCAGGTTCACCAGGGCGGCGTCCGTCATGGCGACGGGCAGGACGGTCACGATGTTGACGGTGCCCGCCCGCATGGGGGCGAGCTCGGGGTCGGCGGCGCCATCAGGGGCGGCGGCCCAGGTGGGGACGCGCAGCCCGACGGTGGCCACGGCCTCCGCTCCCCCGTCGGCGGCCCGCACGTACCGGTCGACGGAGGCGGCGGTCAGCATGCCGACGCCGGGGCCGGGCGGGCCCAGCTCGACCAGGTGGTCCACCGGGTCCATCCGCGCGTAACCGGCCACGACCTGGGCGTTCAGCACCCATTCGCGGGGGCCGATGCCACCGCCGAGCATGGCCGAGGAGATCATGCGGAAGCCGGGGCCGAACTCCCACAGCAGGGACCCCAGCCGGGTCCCCTCCTCCACGCGATAGGTCAGCTGCACGTCCCACCTCGCACCAGGTGCACCACGGGCCGCCCGTCGGGGCCCGGCTCGATCTTGACACGGGCGTCGAAGTGCCGTCCGATCAGCGCCTCGGTGAGCACCTGTTCGGGGCGGCCCGTGGCGGCGGCGTGGCCGTCGGCCAGCAGCATCAGGGAGTCGGCGTACAGGCCGGCGACGGTCAGGTCGTGCAGCGTGGTGACGACGGTCAGGCCGTCGGCGCGCCGCAGGCGGTCGACCAGTTCCAGCACCTGCTGCTGGTGGCCGAGGTCGAGCGCGGTGGTGGGCTCGTCGAGCAGCAGCACGGGGGCCTGCTGGGCCAGCGCCCTGGCCAGCACGACGCGCTGGCGCTCGCCGCCGGACAGCTCGCCGACGCGGCGTCCGGCGAAGGAGGTCAGGTCCAGCCGGTCCAGCACGGACGCGGTCACCTCGCGGTCGTGCCGGCTCTCCCGTCCCAGGTAGGGGATGTACGGCGTGCGCCCCAGCAGGGCGTAGTCGAAGACCGTCATGTCGGGCGGCAGGGCGGGCGTCTGCGGGGCGTAGGCCAGCAGCCTGGCGCGCTCGCGGGGCTTGAGCGCGGCGAGCGGGCGCTCGTCGAGGACGACCTCGCCCCGCTGCGGGACGATCGCGCCCATGACGGTCTTGAGCAGCGTGGACTTGCCCGCGCCGTTGGGCCCGATGATCGCCAGCCACTCGCCGCGCCGCACGTGCGCGTCGACGCCGGTCAGCACGTCGCGCTCGCCCAGGCGCACCGACAGGCCCCGTACGCCGATCACGTGGCCACCCGCCTGGTCATGCGCAGGACGCCGACGAAGAACGGCGCCCCGACGAACATCGTGACGACCCCGATGGGCAGCTCGGCCGGTGCGATCACGGTACGGGCGATGAGGTCGGCCGCCACCAGGAAGGCCGCGCCGCCGATCAGCGACAGCGGCAGCACGATCCGGTACGAGCCGCCCGCCAGCCGCCGGACGACGTGCGGCACGACCACGCCGACGAACCCGATGAGCCCGCTGACCGCGACGGCCGACGCGGTGGCCAGGGAGGCGGCCACGAGGACGGTCAGGCGTACCCGGCCGGCCCGTACGCCGAGGCTGCCGGCCTCCTCGTCGCCGACGCTGAGCACGTCCAGCATCCGGCCGTGCAGCAGGAGCAGGACGGAGGAGACCGCGGCGTACGGCAGCACCAGCAGGAGCTGGTCCCATCCGCCGCCGACGTCGCCGAGGATCCAGGAGTAGATGCGCTCCAGCTCCTCGACCTTGAGCTGCTGGACGAACGTCTGGATCGCGGTCAGGAACGACGTGACCGCCACCCCGGCCAGCACCAGGGTCGCGGTGCCGCCGCCGGTGCCGCCGGAGCGGCCGGCCGCGTTGCCCAGCGTGTACGCCAGGAACACCCCGCCCACCGCCCCGGCGAAGGCGGCGACGGGGATGCTGGCGCTCGCGCCGGGCAGCAGCACGATGGCCAGCGTCGTGGCCAGCCCGGCGCCGGAGGCGGCCCCCAGCAGGTACGGGTCGGCCAGCGGGTTGCGGAACACGCCCTGGTACCCGGCGCCGGCCATGGCCAGCAGGCCGCCCACGACCGCGGCGACGAGCACCCTGGGCAGGCGCAGCTCGTACAGCAGGCCCTGCTCGACCGGCGCGAGGCCCGAGTCGGCCGAGACGAACGGCAACCAGTCCGCCACCTGGAGGACCACCTGCCACGGCGAGATGTCCGCCGCGCCGCCGAGCAGCCCGGCGACCATCGTGAGGGCCAGCACGGCGAGGGCGCCCGCCACCCAGACGGGACGCGCCCTCGACGGCTGCGCCTTGCCTGTCACGCTCAGCCCGCGCCGCCGGCCTTGGCCACGGCCGCGCCGATCGCCTGGGCCAGGTCCACGACGCGCGGGCCCCAGCGGGAGGCGAGGTCGTCGTCGAGCTGGACCACCTGGTCGTTCTTGACGGCCGAGAGGTTCTTCCAGCCGGGCCGCTTGACCAGCGTCTCCTTGCTCTGCTGGCAGCACTTGACGTCGGCCAGGAAGATCAGCGCGGGGTCGGCCTGGGCGACGAACTCGGCCGACAGCTTGGGATAGCCGCCCGCCGCGTCCGGGGCCTGGTCGGCGATGTTGGTCAGCCCGAACATGGCGTAGACCTGGCCGATGAACGTCTTGGACGTGGCGGCGTACGGCGTCTGGTCGAGCTCGTGGTAGTAGGTGAGCTTCTTGTCCTTGGGGGCGTCGGCGGCCAGCTTGGCCATGGCCGCCTTCATGCCGGAGACGACCTCGTCGGCCTTGGCCTTGTTGCCGGTGGCCGCGCCGATCTCGCTGATCTCCTCGTACGCCTCCTCCAGCCCGGTCGCGGCCGGTTCGAGCAGGACGGGGACGTTCACCTTGGCCAGCTCGGCGACGATCTTGTCCTGGTCGTTGGAGAGGATGACCAGGTCGGGCTTCTTGGCGATGATCGCCTCGACGTTCGGCTTGAAGCCGGACAGGTCGCTCTTGGGCGCCTCCGGCGGGTAGTTCGACTGGTCGTCCACCGCGACGACCTGCGGGCCGGCGCCGACCGCGAACAGCGTCTCGGTGTGGGTTGCCGAGAGCGAGACGATGCGCTCGGGCTTCTTGGCGAGGGTGACCTTGCCGTTGCCCGCCTCGACGGTGACCGGGAAGTCCCCGGTGCTCGCCGCGGTGGTGGCGGGGGGGCCGGCGGGGGTGTTGGAGGGGGCGACGTTGGCGCCGGTCTGGCCACATCCGGCCAGGACGAGCGTTCCCAGCAGCGCGCCCGCGAAGGCCGTGCGTACGGGCCTCACGAGTAGTCCTTTCACACTGTCGGAACCGAGAGACCCGCGTTGAGCGACGGATCACCCTTTTCCACGAGGGTTGATGACGTCGGCGCAGAGGCAGGCGACCTGGCTATGACAGTTGCGGGACAGCGCCGGATTCGCACCGGACTTCGCTGCAGCACTGCGCGTCGGACAAACGTTATCAATGCCCCAGAAGTCCTCGACGTCAAGGGGGCGCGGGCCCCCGCGTCGAAGCTGTGGGTCAGGCGGCGAGCTGCGCCTCCGCGGCGGCGATGACCTCCTGGAGGCGCAGGCCGTGCGCCGCGTCCAGCGGGTGGCCGCCGCCGCGCCGGACGGTCTGGGCGAACTCCTCGGCCACGACCTCCAAGGGGTCCTCGTCGCCGGGCAGCAGGACGGCGTTGCCGGTCCTGCCGTACACCTCGAAGGTCGAGGGCGGCAGGTCGCCGACGGCCGCCATGCACAGGGACGCCTCGCTGACCGCGCCGCCCTCGTGCTCCAGCAGCAGGCCGGTCCAGCCGAGCGGGTTGCCGTGCGCGCGCACGCCGACGATCCGGCCGAGCGCGGCGTCGAGCAGGTCGATCACGTGCGGGCCGACGTCCAGCAGGGCGCCGCGCTCCAGCCGCCACGGGGTGGCGAACGGGTTGCCGCCGAGCAGGGCGCCGGAGATGTTGGCGGCGTGCCCGCCGAACGGCTGGATCTCGGCGCAGCGGGCCAGGAACGTGCGGGTCGGGGTGGCGTAGCGCAGGGTGAGCATCATCTGCGAGGGCACGCCCGTCTCCGCCACGGCCTCGGCCACGCGCATGGCCCCCTCGACGGAGTCGGCGAGCGGCTTCTCCAGCAGCAGCGCCTTGCCCGCGTGGGCGGCGCGGACGGCCAGCTCGGCCTGCACACCGGGCGGCACGCAGAACGCCACGGCCTCGCAGGCGTCGAACAGCTCCTCGACCCGCTCGTACACGGGGGCGCCGAGCCTGGCGGCCTGCTCGGGGCGGCGGGCCCAGACGCCGGCGAGCCGGGTGTGGGGACCTCTGGCCAGCATCGGCGCGTGCGCCATCTCCGCCCAGGGCCCTGCCCCGATCAGCCCGACCGCGACCGGCTCCATCCGTCCCCCTTAGTCCGCTTTTCTCCAGACCTTAGATCCCTCGTCCGGGCTCCCGTCCACCGCCCCCTCCGGTCAGGCGCGGGAGCGGTGGATGGCGTGTTCCGGGCGGTGGACGAGGGTGCCGCCGTCGAGGGCGATGGTCTGGCCGGTGATGCAGCGGGACTCGGCCGAGGCCAGGAAGCCGACCAGGTCCGCCACGTCGTCGGGGGCGCAGGGCCAGGGCAGGAGGCGTTCGGCGGCCTTGTCGGCCAGCTGCTCCGGGGTGAGGGCCCGCTCGGCGGCGGCGGCCATGACCAGCGCGGGGGCGACGGCGTTGCAGCGGATGCCGCGGGCGCCGTACATGGTGGCGACGTAGCGGGTGAAGCCGACCAGGGCCGCCTTCGAGGTGCCGTACGCGGCGTGGTCCACGTCGCCGGTCAGGCCCGACACCGAGGACGTCAGGACGATCGCGCCGCCGTCGCGCATCACCGGCACGACGTGCTTGACCAGCAGCATCGCGCCACGCAGGTTGACCTCCATCGTGCGGTCCCAGACGGCGGCGTCCATGGCGGTCAGGTCGCCGTCGCGGCCGTAGACGTCGCGGTCGAGGCAGGCGGCGTTGGAGTGCAGGACGTCCACCCGGCCGAAGGCGGCGACCAGCGCGGCCACCGACTCCTCCACCTGCTTCTCGTCCGACACGTCGCAGGTCAGCGCCATGGCGGCGCCGCCCCGGGCGCGTACGGCGGCGGCGGTGGCCCGGGCCGGGGCGGCGCGCAGGTCGAGCACGCCCACCCGGGCGCCCTCGGCGGCCAGCCGGGCCGCGCACGCCGCGCCGATGCCGGACCCCGCCCCCGTCACCAGCGCCACCCGCCCGCCGAACCGCCCGTCGGGGGTACCCGCGGTCACCACTCCACCTCCAGCGCGCTCAGCCCGCGGCCCACCAGCGACCTGCGGTAGGCGACGGACGCGTCCGGGGCGAGCCGCAGGCCGGGCAGGCGGCGCCCGAGGACGTCGAGCGCGGTGCGCAGTTGCAGGCGGCCGAGCGCCGCGCCGACGCAGAAGTGGATGCCGTACCCGAAGACCAGGTGGTCGGCGGCGTTGGGACGGTCGATCAGGAACCGTTCCGGGTCGGGGAAGACGGTCTCGTCGTGCCCGGCGGAGTCGGTGGACAGCAGGACGAGCGAGCCCGCCGGGATCGTCACGCCGTGCAGGACGACGTCCTGGACGGCGTGGCGGAAGGAGCCCAGCGAGGCGCCGTCGATCCGCATGCACTCCTCGACCGCCCCCGGGATCGACGCAGGGGCCACCGGCCAGGCGTCCTCGCGCAGCAGCCGCAGGACGCTGTTGCCGAGCTGGTTCGGGACGGTGTCGTTGCCGCCGAGCAGGATCGTGGAGATCAGCTCGACGACCTCCCGATGGCTCAGCTCGTCGCCGATCAGCGAGGTCATCAGGGACGTGAAGTCGTCCCGCGGGTCCTTGGCGCGGGCGGCCACCAGGCGGTCGACGTAGTCGAGGTAGGCCAGGAAGCTGTCGGCCAGCTCCAGCTGGCGGGCGGGCGGCTGCGGCGACAGGAACAGCATGAACCAGTCCTTGACGTGCGCCTGGACGAACGCCTCGTCGGCCTCGGGCACGCCGATGAAGCGGGCGGTCAGCTTGACCGACGGCTCGTGCCCGATCTCGGCGACGAAGTCGGCCCGGCCCCTCGGGGCGATCCGGTCGAGGACGTCCTCGTTCAGCCGCCGGAAACGCTCCTCCATGGCGGCGACGGCCCGCGGCGTGAAGGCGCGGGAGACCGAGCGGCGCAGCCGGGTGTGGTCGGGCGGGTCCACGTTGGCCACGAAGCTGGACAGGAACGAGCCGTGCTCGCCCAGCTTGGCGCGGGTCTGGGGGGTGAGGCTGCGGGAGATCGTCAGCGACCCCTCAGAGGAGAAGCGGGCCGGGTCGCCGTACGCGGCGCGCACGTCGGCGTGGCGGGTCAGCACGTACGCGCCCAGGTGCTCGCTGCGGAACACCGGCTGTCCGGCGCGCAGGCGGCGCAGGAAGTCGTACGGCGCGGCGACGTGCCAGTCGGCGGCGACGTCGAAGTCCTCGGCTAGCGCGGGGGTCGTCGCAGGGGTCGTCGCAGGGGTCATCGCAGGATCCTCCTGGGGTTGTCGACGAGCATCTGGTGGAGCTGGTCGCCGGTGACGCCGCGGCTGCGCAGTTCGGGCACGACGTCGCGGGAGATGTGCAGGAGGTGGTAGTTCGGGTGGCGACGCCGTACGACGTCGGGGTCGAACCGGTCGTTGAAACAGTACGAATCGTGACCTAGCACCATTTTTCCGGCGTGGCCGCGTTCGCACATCGCCGCCACCACCGCCACCCGGTCCTCGAACGAGCTGATCGTCTCGATGCCGAACCGGTCCATGCCCAGGTAGGAGCCGCCCGCCACCAGTTCCTCCAGGTACGCCAGGTCCGTCGAGTCGCCCGCGTGCCCGATCACCACCCGTTCCAGGTCCACGCCGAGCGAGCCGAGCAGCCGCTGCTGCTCCAGCCCGCCCCTGGAGGCGCTGTGGGAGTGCGTGGTGATCGGCGCGCCGGTGGCCAGGTGGGCCTCGGCCACGGCCCGGAACACCCGCTCGCAGCCCTTGGTCATGCCGAGGTGGTCGGAGGCGCACTTCAGCATGGCCGCCTTCACCCCGGTCCGCCCGATCCCCTCGGCGATGTCACGGACGAAGAACTCGGCCAGCCGGTCCGGGCCGCCGAACAGCGACCCCGGCCCCCGGTTCCCGAAGTACGGCGGCAGCGCGTCGTAGGTGTAGAGCCCGGTGGCGGCCACGATGTTCACGGACGTCAGCTCGGCCACCCGCTGGACGGCCGGGACGTACCGGCCGAGCCCGACGACGGTCAGATCGACGATGGTGTCGATCCCCTCGGCCTTGAGCGCGTCGAGCTTGGCCGCCGCCTCCCGCGCCCGCCGCTCCAGGTCCCAGCCCTCGGGGACGTCCGGCCAGTTCCACAGGATCTCCGGGCTGAGCCCGAACACGTGCTCGTGCATCAGCGTCGCCCCGAGGTCGGCGACCGGCCCCGTCACGGTCTCAGGCACGGGAACCTCTCGTGCTCGAAGGGCCGGTTGACCTCCAGGCCGAGCCCGTCGGTCTGCCGGTACGGCAGCCCGGTGTAGAGGGCGTCGGCGTCGAAGTAGGTGACGGTGAACGACAGGCGGGCGGCGTCGCGCCTGTTGGCGGGCGCGCCGTGCACGGTGAGCGCGTGGTGCACGGTGGCGTCCCCGGCTTCGAGGTCGAGCGGCGGCGACAGCTCCAGCTGCGCGATCCAGGGATGCTGGCTGAGCTGGTCGTCCCCGGCGCGGGTGAAGCTGCGCCCGAGCAGGCCGCAGCGGTGGGAGCCGCTGTAGAAGCGCAGCGACCCCATGTCGGCGGGCACGTCGGCCAGCGCCAGCCACACGGTCAGCATGGCCGAGCGGTCCATGGGCATCCACGGGAAGTCCTGGTGGAACTCGGTGGCGCCGTGCTCGCCCGGCTCCTTGACCAGCAGGTTGGTGACCTGCACGCGCACGGCCCGCACCCCGCCCAGCAGCCGTACGGCGTTGCGGCCCATGGCCGGGCTGGTGCTCAGCGCGCCGAACAGCTCGTCCTCGGCGGCGACGTCGCGGGACTGCCCGAAGGCCCGGTCGACCGGCGTGTTCCCGGCCCGGCTGCGCGACCGCAGGCGCTCGCGGGCCCGTTCGCGCAGCTCGCCGACCGTGTCCGGGGCGACCAGCCGGTCCAGGCGGACCCAGCCGTGCTCGCCGAAGAACGCCACCTCGTCGTCCGTCGCCTGGCGTACCGGGATCTCCATGGCCACCAGTGTGCCACTCCAAGCAAGCGCTTGGTAAGATCCCGGGCGAGGAGGCTGCCGTGCGACGGTTCAGGTTCGGTGCGGTGCTGCGCGAGGCGCGGTCCGGCAAGGAGTGGGCCGAGCGGGCCAGGCGGCTGGAGGCGTCCGGCTTCGACGTGCTGCTGGTGCCCGACCACCTGGTCGGCCCGCGCTTCGCGCCCGTCGCGGCGCTGACGGCGGCGGCCTGCGCCACCACCCGGCTGCGCGTCGGCACGCTGGTGTTCGCCAACGACTTCCGGCACCCTGCCGTGCTGGCCAAGGAGGCCGCCACCCTGGACCTGCTCTCCGGCGGACGCCTGGAGCTGGGCCTCGGCACCGGTTGGATGGCCGACGAGTACGAACGGGCCGGGCTGCGGCTGGACCCGCCCGGCGTGCGCATCGACCGGCTGCGCGAGGCCCTGGAGGTGATCAGGGGCCTGTGGGGCGACGGCCCGCTGACCTACGAGGGCGCGCACTACCGCCTGGCCGGGCTGGAACAGGAGCCCCGGCCGGTGCAGCGCCCGCACCCGCCGATCCTGCTGGGCGGCGGCGGCCCCCGCATGCTGGCCCTGGCCGCCGAGCACGCCGACATCGTCAACCTCGGCACCCGCGTCAAACCGGACGGCACCGGCCCCGACCCGCGCGACGCCGGGCCGGAGGCGTTCCTCGCCAAGCTGGCGCTGCTGCGGCGGAGCCCCCGCCACCACCTGCTTGAGATCGGCACCAGCGTGATGCAGGTGGGCGAGCGCAAGCCGGAGGAGTCGTGGAGCGCCGCCGACAGCTCGGGGCTCGGCGACACGCCGCAGGTGCTGCTCGGCACCCGCCGCGACATCGCGGACCAGCTGCGCCACTGGCGCGACGCGCACGGCGTCTCCTACTTCGTGCTGCACCACGAGCGCGACCTGGCCGCCTTCACCCCTGTCGTCGAGGAGCTGGCGGCTCTGCCGGATGATGGACCTCATGGATGAGATGTTGTTGCTGAGGCACGGAGCCACCGAATGGAGCACGGCCGGCCGGCACACCGGCCGTACCGACCTGCCCTTGACGCCCGACGGGGAGGACCAGGCCAGGGCGCTGGCGCCGCTGGTCAAGGAGTCCGCGTTCGGGCTGGCGCTGGTCTCCCCCGCGCAGCGGGCCCGCCGTACGGCGGAGCTGGCCGGTTTGACGGACTACGAGGTCGACCCCGACCTGTGGGAGTGGGACTACGGCGGCTACGAGGGCATCACCACGCCGGACATCAGGAAGACCCGGCCCGGCTGGTACCTGTGGCGTGACGGCGTGATCCCCGGCGACGCCGAGCATCCCGGCGAGAGTGCCGCCGAGGTGGCCGCGCGCGCCGACCGGGTGATCGAGCGGGCCCGCGGGGCCGAGGGGCGGGTCGTGCTGGTGGCGCACGGCCATTTCCTGCGCGTGCTGGCCGCCCGCTGGCTCGGCCTCGACCCGGCGGACGGCCGGCTGCTGAGGCTCGACACCGGCACCTACTCCCGGCTCGGCTTCGAGCACGCCGAACCGGTGCTGCTGAGCTGGAACTCGCCGGTGGCCTGAGAAGGGCTCGTCAGTCGCAGCCGAGGGTGGCGGCGGCGCGGATCAGGTCGCGGACCAGGTCGCGGTCGCCCTCCGACGCGTGCGGGAAGGCGTCCGGGGGCCACCGGCCGGCCACCAGGCGGCAGAAGTCCACCGCGCCGGCCGAGATCAGCCCGGCGTCCCGGCCCGGGGTGCGCGAGAGCGGGACCGCCCACGTGCCGCCTCCGGGCCCGGTCAGCACGACGGTGACCGAGACGTCGCGGCGCGGTCCCCGCAGCGCCCGGGGCAGCAGCGCCAGGCCGAACTCGGCGATCAGGCGCACGTGCCCGGCACGCGGCGGCGCGGGCGGGCGGCCGGTCGCGGCCCTGATGTCGTCGGCGTGCGTCCAGGTCTCGAACGTGCGCTGGACCAGGGCCTGGCGCAGCGGCGCGCGGGCCGGACGCACCCCCGCCAGCGCCACCTCGACCCCGAGCAGCACCTCCCCGGCCCTGGAGAGCCGTTCCAGCAACGCCCCGGCCTGCTCCCGCCAGCGCCGGTGCTCCCGGGCCGCGCCCGCGCCGGGCAGGCCCATGAAGGACGCCACGGTGGCGTCGTTGGCGGCCAGGTGCCCGACCAGGTCACGGACCGTGCCGTGCCGGGCGATCGGGGCGTCCCACTGGGGCGGGCTCAGCTCGGCGAGCAGGTCGTCCATGAGCGCCACCTGCTCGGCGTACGGCACGGTCACGGACGCCACGCCCCCGGCGGCGGGCGCGCGCCGGCGGCGGGCTCCCGACAGCACGGCCGCGCGCAGCCCCGGCGGCGGCCCCACGGGCGCGACGGCGGTGCCGTGTTCCGGGTGTGCGGCGAGGAGGTCGCCCTCATCCTCGCCATAGAGGTACGGGTCCGTCATGGCTGCCTCCGCAGCCGACGCTAACCCGGCCGCGGTTCCCGCGCCAGACGGCTGCCGGGAAACGGCGCGAGCAGGGTCTCGCGCCAGGGGCCTTCGAGATAGCCGCGGGCCCGCCTGCCCCAGTCGAGCAGCCGGGAATCGGGCGGGACCTCGTCGTCGAGCCCGAGGGCGGCGTCGCGGGCCCGCTGGGTGGCCAGGTGGTCCTCCAGCGAGACGGCCCACATGGTGACGGCCTCGGTGTCGCAGAACAGCACCTCGTACAGGCCGGTCAGGGTGTGGCCGTGCTCGGCCAGCAGCGGGGCGCGCTCGGTGCGGACGGCCTCCAGGTAGTCCAGCGCGGCCCCGGGTCGGACGCGGGCGCTCTCGAACAGGTAGAACTCGGCGGCGGGCGCCTCGGCGAGCGGCGGGCAGCCCGGCGCGGCGCCGAGCGGCCTGGAGAAGGCGGAGAAGCGCAGGTCGTCGATGTCGGACAGGAACAGGCGCTCGTCCACGCCCTGGTAGATGCCCATCATCTGGCGCCAGCCGCCGTCCCACCCGCCGTGGCAGTCCCACAGCGTGACGGCCTTGAACTGGGGGTGGCCGGTGATGCCCACGGCGTAGAAGGCGCCGACGAGGTCGATCTCGCGCGACCTGATGGACATGCCGGCGGTCAGGGCGGGCTCGGCGCGGCTCTCGTCCTCGCGTTTGTAGCGGGTCAGCCAGGTCAGGTACTCCAGCGGACGCCTGGAGTTCATCGGCCGGAAGTCGACCTCTTCGAGCAGGTGGATCGCGCGCCGCACCACGCCTCCTCTACCAAGCATTTGCTTGGCACGAGGATAGCGATCAGGTCAGCGCCTGGGAAGGCCGCGGCCCCCTGCCGGTCAGCCACTCCAGCACCCGGCGGTGCCCGGAGGCGGCGTCCTCGAAGTGGCCCCAGTGCCAGTAGCGCGGCTGGTCGCGCAGGCCGGTCACCCAGGTGCGGTAGGAGATGGCGGCGCCCGCGGGCGCCACGCCGTACGTGCGGACCACGACCTTGCCGCCCGGCGCGAGCAGCACGTCGTCGGCGATCGGGTACAGATTCATCCGGTCGAGCATGTCCGACATCCTGACCGGCGGAAAGTCCCCGCCGGTTACGCCACCGGCGCGCCCCCGTTAAGGGAGCGCGCCGGAGGTGAACAGGCTGTTACACGAGAAGGCCGTCGAACTCGCCGTCCTTCGCGCCGAGCACCAGGGCCCGGATCTCGTCGCGGGTATAGATGAGAGCAGGACCGTCGGGGAAGCGCGAGTTGCGGACCGCGATCCCTCCGTCGGGAAGCTTCGCGAGCTCCACGCAGTTGCCCTGCGAGTTGCTGTAGCGGCTCTTGCGCCAGGCGACCTGGGTGAGGTCGGCCGCGGGCATGCCGTTGTAGGTGTGGTTCATCTACATCTTTCTGAGAAGACCGCCGATGAGCTCGACGGTGCCCCCTGGCGTGGTGCTTTCCACGCACAGTTGCTCCATGGCGGTGAGGTACGGGTCGATGTCCTCACGCTTGTCCAGGTACAGGGCACCCCAGAGCTGCTCGACGTAGACAACGTCCGACAAGTCGGATTCGGGAAACCGCAAGATGCTGAACGCGCCCCCCTCGGCGGCGTGCTTGCCGAACCTGAACGGCATCACCTGGAGGGTGATGTTGGGCAGGGCGGCGACTTCCAGCAGATGCTGGAGCTGCTCGGACATGACCTCTCGCCCGCCGATGGTCCGCTTGAGCGCCGCCTCGTCGATGACGGCCCACAGCTTGGGGCCGTCCTTCTGGGTGAAGCGCTCCTGGCGCTGCATGCGCATGTGCACGCGGCGCTCGATCTTGTCCGGACTCGCGTCGGGGTTGCCGAGCTGGAAGACCGATCGCGCGTACGAGGCCGTCTGCAGCAGGCCGGGCACGAACTGCACCTCATAGGTACGGATCACGCTCGCGGCCTCCTCCAGGCCCACGTACGTCGTGAACCACGAGGGCAGCTCGGCGGAGTACTTGTGCCACCACCCGGGGGTGTTGGCCTCGCGGACCATCTCCAGCAGGGCACGGCGTTCGGCATCGTCGACGACGCCGTACAGGGTGAGCAGGTCTTCCACGTCACGTGTCTTGAATCCGACACGCCCGAGCTCCATGCGGCTGATCTTGGACTCGGACGCCCGGATGTGGAACCCGGCCTGGCCGCGGTCGAGCCCAGAGGCCTCGCGCAGGCGCCTGAGGCTCGCACCCAGCATGATGCGCCGAACTGTCGAGCCGGAGCCGGGCGGATCAATGGACACGTGCTGCTCCTTGTGTCGTTTCCTTGAAGACACAGTCTGTCACTTAGCGGCCGAAAGATCATGGGCCGCGGACAAGATCCCCTTTCCCCCATATTGACCACTTGAGGAGAACCGTAGCGGTTGCACGAGTTGTCTGCACGTGCATTCGCTCTTGCACCTGCACGAGAGATTGCCGCAGAATGATCACGTGCAATCCACCACGGCGCCCGGCCAGTGGACCACGTTCGACTGGTGGCCGCCCGTCGGCTGGTGGCCGGAGGCGGCTCGCGATCTCCTGGTGACCGGCCCGTCCGCGAGCGCCACGTACGTGCTCCCGCCCACTGCCTCCTCGGTCCACTCCGCACGCAGCTTCACCAAGGGCACCCTGGCCGGCTGGGGGCTCGGCGAGCTGGTCGAGAACATGGAACTGGTGGTCTCCGAGCTCGCCACCAACGCCCTGCGCCACGGCCTGCGCCTCGACGAGCCCCGCTGCCAGCGCCCGGTCCACATGTCCCTGGTGCGCCGCGGCTCGCTCGTCACCAGCGCGTTCACCGATCCCGGCACCTCGGTGCCCGTGCTGCGATACCCTGGCCCCCTTGACACCGGCGGCCTGGGTCTCCACATCGTCGAATCACTCAGCCTCCGCTGGGGGTGGTCGGCACTCGCGCCCCACGGCAAGATCGTCTGGGCAGTCCTCTCCTGACGGAGGGGTGCTCTGCACTACCGTGGATGGTCATGGCTCACGGTGAGTCCCACGCGACCCCATGAGAGTGCTGACAGATGGAAGATCACCTGCTCGGCTGGCTGCGCACACTAGACGAAAACCGGCTTGCCCGCATCCTGGCCAACAGGCCCGACGCCATCGCGCCGCCCTGGCCCCGCAGGCTCGACACGCTGGCCCAGCGCCTGGGCAACGGCTTCGCCGTCATGGAGGCCATGCGGGGGCTGCCGCTGCCGGCCCTGCAACTGGCCGAGGCGGGCCTGACCATGAGCCGGCCGACGCCCGAGGGGCTGGCCGCCTTCCTCGGCGTCCCGGGCGAGACGGTGGCCCCCTGGCTCGACCATCTGTACGACCACGCGCTGGCCTGGCCCGACGCCGACGGCGTGATCCATCTGGCCGAGGGCGTGGCGCGCTGGTGGGCGGCGCCGCTCGGCCTGGGCGAGCCGCTGGAGCACTACCTCAACTCCTGGACGATCAGCAACGACGCCCTGCGCGCCCTGGCCCGCATGCTCGGCCTGCCCGCCCACGGCAACAAGCGACGCACGATCGCCCGCGTCATCGAGCTGCTGTCCGATCCCGGCCGCCTCGACCGGCTGACGGCCACCGCCCCTGACGGCACGCTCGCGCTGCTCGGCCGCCTCGCCTGGGACGGCCCCGCCCGCGACGTCGACGGCGGCCGGTTCGTCACCCCCGGCACGCCGGAGAAGTGGTGTGCCGACCACGGCCTGCTGTTCCGCCCGAGCTGGCACGTCGCCGAGATCCCCCGCGAGGTGGCGCTGTGCCTGCGCGGCCCCGGCTACCATCCGCCGTTCCAGCCCGAGGCGCCCGAGGTGGCCTCGATCCCGGTCGACCCCGAGGAGGTCGACCACCTGATGACGCTGGCCGCCCCGCACGTGGTGGAGCGCTGCGCGGCCCTGCTCGACAACACCTCCAAGACCCCGCTGCCGCTGCTCAAGACCGGTGGCGTGGGCGTGCGCGAGGTCCGCAGGGTCGCCAAGGAGACCGGCTGCGACGAGGACGAGACCCGCCTGCTGCTGGAGGTCTGCGCGGTGGCCAGGCTGCTGGCCTGGGACGAGCAGTCGGGCGGCATGATCCCCACCGAGCGGTTCGACCGCTGGCGGCTCGACGAGGGCTCGGCCCGGCTGCGGGTGCTGCTGTCGGCGTGGTGGCGGATGGAGCGTTCGTCCCTGCGCAAGGTCGACGGCAAGTACGCCACCGTGCTCGGCGACGACCCCTCGGGCAGCGCGGTGGCCAGGGTGCGCAGGGCCGTGCTGGCGGCGCTGGCCCATCTGCCCGCCGGCACCGCCTTCGCCGACCGCGACAGCCTCGTGCGCAACGTCCACTGGCACGCCCCGCTGCTCGACCAGGCGCTGCTGGCCGAGTGCGCGCCGGCCGTGCTGGAGGAGGCCACGCTGCTCGGCCTGCTGGCCAACGGCGCGCTCACCGACCTCGGCCGCGCCCTGGCCGGGCTGACCGCCGACCCCGGCGACGAGAACGACGACGCCGTCCCGCAGGTCGAGCACGATCCGGTGCTGGCCGAGGCGTCCACCAGGGCGCTGGCCAGCGTGCGCAGGAGCGCGCTGTTCGGCCCCGACCTCACCGCGGTGGTGACCGGGCCGCCGTCGGCCGAGCTGGCGGCGCTGCTCGACCGGGTGGCCGAGCGCGAGTCGCGCGGCGCGGCCTCGGTGTGGCGCTTCACCACCGAGAGCGTGCGCGGCGCGCTCGACCACGGCTACGACGCCGACGAGCTGCTCGACGAGCTGGCCACGGTCGGCACGATCCCGCAGCCCCTCGAGTACCTGGTCCGCGACACCGCGCGCCGGCACGGCGAGGTGACGGTCTCCACGGTCGGCTGCGTGGTGCAGGCCGGCGACACCGCGCTGCTCGCCGAGATCGCCGGGCACCGCCGGCTGGCCCGGCTGGGCCTGCGGCTGCTGGCCCCCACGGTGCTGATCAGCGCGGCGCCGGCCGAGCGCACGCTGGCCGCCCTGCGCGAGAACGGTTACTCCCCCGTGCCCGTCTCCGACACCGGCGAGATCACCATCCACCGGGCCAGGGCCGAGGAGCCGCACCACGGCAAGCTGATCCTGCTGCCCGGCGGGCAGGTGGCCGAGCTGTCGGAGTTCACGCCCGGCTCGGAGCCGCACGCGCAGTACGTGATCGCCGAGCCGGCCCCCGACCCGCACGAGCACGCCCGCCGCCTGGTAGCGGCCGGCCGGGACGACTCCGGCAAGCACGGCCGCACCTGGGCGGTCATCGGCAGGATGGCGACCAGGCTGCCGACCGCCCAGCAGTCGTTGCTCGGCTTCGTCGTCGACCGGGGGGTGCGGGCCGGCATCACCCTGGCCGACGGCCTGACGGCCACGATCAGCCACGGCGAGCTGCGCGCCGGGGCGCTCGACGCCTGGTGCGAGGAGGCGGGCGACTACCTGGAGTTCCCGCTCGCCGAGATCGTCGAGGTGCGCGGGGCCTACTGAAGCTTCTTGGCCTTCTTCAGGTTCGACACCAGCTCCTCCAGGAACGTGGCGTAGCCCTGGTAGCTGAAGGGGGCCTCGGCGCGCCACGGGTAGAACTGGCCCGCCTTGACCGCCGGGAGCTTGGCGAAGGTGGGCTTCTTCAGCATCTCCTCGGGCTTGAGCGACTGGGTGCGGGTGTCGTAGAGGATCACGTCGGCGTCGTAGGTGTCGGCGTTCTCCCAGCTCAGGGTCTGGAAGAAGCCGCCGTCGTCGACCTTCGCGGGCTTGACGATGTTCAGGCCGTTCTCGGTGAGATGCACGATGTCGGGGTACTCGGGCGGGTTGACGACCCACATGGCGTCGGCGCCGCCGGACATCATGAGGATCTTGAGGTCCTTGAAGGCGGCCAGTTCCCTGGTCGCGGCCTCCATGCGGGCCTTGGCCTCGGGCACGCCCTGGAGGTCGGCGCCCAGTGACCTGGCCAGTTCCTCGTACTTGCCGATCACCTGGGTGGCGCTGCGGCCGGTGAGCATGACGCCGGCGGTGGGGGCGACCTGCTCGATGGTCTCCTTCGACTTCGCCGGCACGTACCACAGGTCGCCCTTGACGTACATGCTGCTGACCAGCAGGTCGGGCTGGAGGGAGATGTACTTCTCGACGTTGAACTCGTCCCAGACGTTGCCCAGGCCCTCGACCTCGGCGATGTCGACGTTGCCGACCTGCGGGTCCCTGGATCCGTCGGCGAGCTTGTGCGGGCCGAAGACGGCGACCGGGCGCACGCCGAAGTCCCACAGCGCGGCGGCGGCGCCCACCTGGGCCACCACCCGGGACGGGCGCTCGGGCAGGTCCAGCTTCTTGTCGCGGTCGTCGGTGAACGTCCAGCCCTGCGCGGCGGTGGAGGCGGGCGCGGCGGAGGCGGTCGCGCCGCCCCCGCCCGCCGCCGGGGTGCCGCCGCCGCAGGCCGACAGTGTCAGGGCCGCCGCGAGCCCTGCCGTGGCGGCCAGGAAGCCTCTGCGCGCGAATACCGGTCCCGACATGTCCATCTCCTAAGGTTACGCTTGCCTTCTTACAGAGACATTAGATTAGCCTTGCCTAAGTTTGACCGCGACGAGAGGGGGTCGGGTGCGCCCGGCTGAGGACACGGCTGAGCCCGCCGGCGGGCGTCCGCCGGTGACCGTGGAGGGGCCGCGACCACGCCGGTCCGGTTCCGCGCCGGCGGCCGGGGAGGGCCCGCGACCGCGCCGGTCCGCGTCCGCGCTGGTGACCGGGCTGGTCGTGACCGCGGGGGTGCTGGCGTTGGTGGCGATGGCGAGCGTGGCGCTCGGGGCGCGGTCGGTGCCGTTCTCGACGGTGATCGACGCGCTGCTCGCCCCGGACGGCTCCAGCGACCACGTCGTCATCCGCGAGCTGCGCATCCCGCGCACGCTGCTCGGCATCGGCGTCGGCGCGACGCTGGGCCTGGCGGGGGCGCTCATCCAGAGCCTGACCCGCAACCCGCTGGCCGACCCGGGGCTGCTCGGCATCAACGAGGGCGCCGCGCTCGGCGTCACGCTCGCGCTCGGCCTGTTCGGCCTCTCCGACCCCGCCGTGTACGTCTGGTTCGCCTTCGGCGGCGCCGCGGTGGCCTCCGTCGTCGTCTACGCGCTGGCCGCGGCCGGCCGCTCCGGCGCCGGCCCGGTACGCCTGGCGTTGGCCGGGGTCGCGCTCGGCATGGTGTTCACGGCCGTCGCCTCGGCGATCCTGCGCATGGACGCGCAGACCTTCGACCGGATGCGGTTCTGGCTGACCGGCTCGCTGGCCGGGCAGGACGCGGACACGCTGGTGCGGCTGGCGCCGTTCATGGTGGCGGGGCTGGCGCTCGGGCTGACGCTGGCCAGGCCGCTCAACATGCTCTCGCTCGGCGACGACGCCGGGCGCTCGCTGGGCGTCGCGGTCGGCAGGACGCGCGTCCTCACCGGCGTGGCCGTCACGCTGCTGTGCGGGGCCGCGACCGCCGCCGCCGGGCCGCTGTGGTTCGTCGGGCTGGTCGTGCCGCACGCCGTGCGCGCCCTGGTGGGCGGCGACCAGCGGTGGGTGCTGCCGTACTCGGCGCTGGCCGCGCCGGTGCTGCTGCTGGGCGCCGACGTCGTCGGGCGGCTGATCGCGCGGCCGGGCGAGGTGCAGGTGGGCATCGTGTGGGCGGTGATCGGCGCGCCGATCTTCATCCTGCTGGCCCGGCGCAGGCGGGTGGCGGCGCTGTGACCGTACGTCTCGGCCCCTGGTCCGTACGGCTCGCGCCCCGGTCCCTGCTCGTCTGCGCCGCCCTCGTGGCCATCGGCTGCGGGGTGGGCGTGGCGGCGATCGCCACCGGCGAGTTCACCGTCTCCGTCCCCGACATCCTGGACGCCCTGTTCGGCCAGGGCACGCCGGTCGCCGAGCTGATCGTGAGCAAGTTGCGGGCCCCGCGCGTGGTCACCGGGCTGCTGGTGGGAGCGGCGTTCGGGGCGGGCGGCGCGATCTTCCAGAGCCTGACCAAGAACCCGCTGGGCAGCCCCGACTTCATCGGCTTCACCGCCGGCGCCTCGACGGGCGGCATCCTCGCCGTCGTCGCGGGCGGCTCGGCCATGACGATCGCGGGCGGCGCGCTGGCCGGCTGCGTGGTCACCGCCGTCCTGGTCTACGCGCTGGCCTTCCGGCGCGGCGTGCAGGGCTACCGGCTGGTGCTGGTCGGCATCGGCGCCAACACGCTGCTGCTGGCGGTCAACAACTACCTGCTGACCAGGGCCAACATCAACGACGCGGCCACCGCGGGCGCGTGGCTGACCGGCAGCCTCGGCGGGCGCGGGTGGGACCACGCGATCCCGGTCGCGGTGGCGCTGGCCGTCCTGCTGCCGGTGTGCGCGCTGGTGGCACGGCCGATGCGGATGATCGAGATGGGCGACGACGCGGCCAGGGCCATGGGCGTCAAGGTCGAGGCCGTACGGGCCGCGGCCATCACCGCCGGGGTGCTGCTGACCGGCGTGGCCACCGCGGCTGCCGGGCCTGTCGTCTTCGTCGCGCTGGCCGCGCCGCAGATCGCCCGCAGGCTGACCCGCTCCCCCGGCGTCACCATGGGCGCCTCGGCGCTCATGGGCGCGGTGCTGCTGACCGCCTCCGACCTGGTCGCCCAGCGGCTGCTCGCCCCGACCCAGCTTCCCGTCGGCGTGGTCACCGCCGCCGTCGGCGGCACGTACCTCGCCCTGCTCCTGCGAAAGGACCGTCACTGATGGTTGACCACCGCCTGTCGGGCACCGGCCTCACCCTCGCCTACGACCAGCGCGTCGTGGCCACCGAGCTCAGCGTGGCGATCCCGGACGAGTCCTTCACCGTGATCATCGGCCCGAACGCGTGCGGCAAGTCCACCCTGCTGCGCGCGCTGGCCAGGATGCTCAAGCCCAGGAAGGGCGCCGTGCACCTGGACGGCAGCGTGATCACCGCGCTGCCGTCGAAGGAGGTGGCCCGGCGGCTGGGCCTGCTGCCGCAGAGCTCGATCGTGCCCGACGGGATCAGCGTGGCCGACCTGGTGGCCCGCGGCCGCTACCCGCACCAGCGGCTCATGCGCCAGTGGTCGAGGGCCGACGAGGCGGCCGTGGCCGAGGCCATGCGCGCGACCGACGTCGCCGGGCTGGCCGACCGGATCGTGGACGAGCTGTCCGGCGGGCAGCGGCAGCGGGTGTGGCTGGCCATGGCGCTGGCCCAGGAGACGCCGATCCTGCTGCTGGACGAGCCCACCACGTTCCTGGACATCTCCCATCAGATCGAGGTGCTCGACCTCTGCGCCGACCTGCACGAGGCCGGCCGGACCATGGTCGCCGTGCTGCACGACCTCAACCAGGCGTGCCGGTACGCCACCCACCTGATCGTCATGCGGGCCGGCGAGGTCGTGGCCGAGGGCGTGCCGGCCGAGGTCGTCACGCCCGAGCTGGTCCACCGGGTGTTCGACCTGCGGTGCGAGATCATCCAGGACCCGCAGTCGGGCACGCCGATGATCGTGCCCGAGGCGCGGCGGCGGGTGGCCGCCCCCGCCTGAGCCGGACCGTCTGCGCTAGACCGGCCGGGCGAGGGCGGCGGCCAGGGCGGTGACGCCCGCGGCGGCGCGCTCGCGGCCGTACTCCTCGCGCAGCACCCCGGCCGCCTCCGCGCCCATCGCTGCCAGCAGGGTGTGGGCGAGCACGTCGGCGTCGGCGCCGGGCCGGGCCTGCGCCAGCAGGATCGCCACGTGACGGTGCCAGAAGCGGTAGGCGCCGATGCGGTAGCGGGCCCCCGGGCTGGCCGTCTCGGACATCCGCACCAGGTCGAGGTGGGCGTAGAGGTAGTCGAGGTAGGCGGCCGTGAAGGCGGTCAGGCGCTCGGCGGCCGGCGCGCCGGGGCCGACGGGTGGCGGCCCGGACAACACGCGCTGTTGCAGGTCGCGTTCGCGGGCGTCCAGCAGCGCCACCGCCAGCCCCGACTTGTCGCCGAACCTGCGGAACAGCGTGCCCTTGCCGACGCCGGCCTCGGCGGCGACCGCGTCCATCGACACGGCCTCCACGCCCTTCTCGGCGAACAGCCGCGCGGCGGCCGCGAGCACCTTCTCCCTGTTGCGCGCCGCGTCCGCGCGTTCCCTGACCGGTTTGCCGGTCAGCAGCTCCAGCGGCTCGCTTGACGAACCGGACTGTGGTCCGTTAGTTTCCTGGCCATCCACACATCCGGACTTTAGTCCATTTCGCTTGGAGGCCACAATGACCATCACCCGCGAGGAGCTGCACGCCCGTCTGGGCAGCGTGACCGTGCTCGACACGCTCGGCGGCTCCTACTACGCCCAGCAGCACCTGCCCGGGGCGATCGCCCTGGTCGAGAGCGAGGTCGCCGAGCGCGCCGCCGAGCTGCTGCCCGACAAGGACGCCACCATCGTCACCTACTGCTCCAACCCCGCCTGCGGCAACAGCAAGGCCGTGGCCAACCGGCTGACCGCGCTCGGCTACACCGACGTGCGCCGGTACGCCGAGGGCATCGAGGACTGGGTCGGGGCCGGCCTGCCGGTCGAGTCGTCCCTGTGACCGTCCTTTGGGGGTCCCTCAGAGAGTGCCGCAGCGGCGCACCGCGAGCAGCGCCAGCGCGCGGGTGACCTCGCGCAGCTCGGCCAGCTCGACCTGCTCCCTGGGGGCGTGTGCGAACCGCACGTCTCCCGGGCCGTAGTGCAGGGTCGGGACGCCACCCGCCGCGTACAGGCGCAGGTCGCTCCCGTACGGCGCGGCCGCCTCGGCCGGACGGCGGCCCGCGACGTCGGCGACGGCCTCGTTGACCGCGCCGAGCAGCTCGTGCCCGGCGGGCAGCCGGCCGCTGGCGAACTGGCCGCCGGGCCAGGTCACCGTGGGCGGGTTGGCCCGCAGCCACGGATGGCCGGTCGAGGCGACGGCCTCTTCGAAGGCCGCCCGCGCCGCGGCCGGGTCCTCCTCCAGCCGCACGCCGAGGCGCCCTTCGGCGACCAGCAGGTCGGGCACGGTGCTCGCCCAGTCGCCCGCCCGCACGGTGCCGACCTCGATGGGGTACGGCATCGGGTTGCCGCCGAAGAGCTCGGGCACGTCCCGGTTGCGTTCGGCCTCCAGGCGCCTGATCGCCTCGAACACCGGCCAGAAGACCTCGATCGCGTTGACGCCCTCGTACCGCGTGGCGCCGTGCGCGGCGCGGCCGGCGACCTCCAGCCGGAAGGTCTGCGCGCCGGCGTTGGCGGTGATGACCGCGCCGCTGGTGGGCTCGGTGATCACCGCGGCCTCCGCCGTGTGCCCCCTGGCCAGGGTGGCGAACGCGCCGAGGCCGCCGTCCTCCTCGCTGATCACGCAGTGCACCGCGAGGGGCCTGGCCAGGCGCACCCCCGCCCGCTTCAGCGCCCGCACGACGGCCAGGTTGGCCACCAGGCCGGCCTTCATGTCGCAGGCGCCCCTGCCGTGCAGCACGTCGCCGGTGATCCGGGCGGCGAACGGGTCGCTGCCCTCCCATTTGGCCAGGTCACCGGTCGGGACGACGTCCACGTGGCCCTGGAGGGCCAGCGCCGGCACGCCCTCGCCCTCGGTCACGGCGACGACGCCGTAGCCTTCCTGCCTGGGGGCCTCGGTGCCGGGGAAACCGGCGCGCGCGGTGAGGTCGGCGAGGTCGAGTTTCCAGACGTCCACGTCCAGGCCGGCCTCGGTGAGCAGGCGGGCGAAGCGGTGCTGGAGATCGGACTCGGCGTCGGTCCCCGTGACGCTCGGGACGCGTACCGTCTCGGCCAGCAGGCCGACGGTCTCCGCCTCGTCGATGGCGTCCAGGACCCGGGCTTCCACGTCGCGCATGCAGCACACTTTCTCACGCCGTGAACGCCTTTCACGACATATGGCGATACAAGACGTGCGTAGCTGGATGAGCTGGATGAGCTGGATCGCGGTGACGCCGTTCGCCGTCTGGGCGGCGGTGCGCCTGAGCGGGTTCGAGCCGGACTGGCCGTGGGTGCCGGTGGTCGCGTTCACGCCGCACGCGGCGGTGGGGGCGGCGCTGGCCCTGGCACTCGCCGGGCTGCTGCGGCGGTGGGCGGCGGGGGCGGTCGCGCTGGTCACGGTGCTGGCGCTGGGCTTCGCGGTGCTGCCCCGCGCGCTGCCCGATCCCGCGCCGTCCGGCCGCGGCGCGCCGCTGCGCGTGCTGGCCGCCAACCTGCTGGTGGGCAGGGCCGACGCGACGGACCTGGCGGGGCTGGTCAGGTCGCTGCGGCCGGACGTGCTGACGTTGCAGGAGTTCACGCCCCTCGCCGAGCGGCGGCTGGAGGCGGCGGGGCTGCGCGAGCTGCTGCCGTACGCGGTGACCCGGCCCACCGAGGGCGCGGGCGGCTCGGCCGTGTACGCCCGCCATCCCCTCGCCGCCGGTGAGCTGATCGAGTCGGGCGGTTTCGGCCAGGCCACGGCCGTGCTGAAGCACCCCGGCGGGGCCCGGGTGGAGATCGTCTCGGTGCATCCGTGTGCCCCCAAGCGGATGGGCAGGCTGCCGTGCTGGCTGGCGGGGCTGGACCGCCTGCCGCGCGGCGGCGGACGGCTGCGCGTGCTGGCCGGCGACTTCAACGCCACCCTCGACCACCTTCCGCTCCGCGAGCTGCTGGCCGCCGGCTACCGCGACGCGGCCGACGCCATGGGCCGGGGCCTGTCGACGACGTGGGGCGGCTGGGGGCCGCTGCCCGGCGTGGCGATCGACCACGTGCTGGCCGGCGACCGCATGGCGGTGCGGGACTTCCGGGTGCTCGCGCCGGTCGGCAGCGACCACCGTCCGGTGTACGCCGAGCTCCTGCTCCCGTGACCCCGCTCTCGTGACCCGGCGCTGGGGGAAGGCGGGACCTGGGACGATCGCGGGATTCCGGAGCTGCGGCGGCTCGTAAACTGTGACCCGTGGAAGCGCCCAAGTTCGAGATTCAGATGCTGCACGACCGAGTGATGATCCGGCTGGAGCAGGAGGCCGAGGAGCGGCGCAGCGGCTCCGGGATCGTCATCCCCGCGACGGTCAAGATGGCCAACCGGCTGTCGTGGGGCGAGGTCTGCGGCGTCGGCACGAACGTGCGTGCGGTCAAGGTGGGCGACAAGGTGCTGTTCAACCCGGAAGACCAGTTCGAGGTCGAGGTGCACGCCCGGGTCTACCTCGTCATGCGCGAGCGCGACCTGCACGCGGTGGCCACCCAGGAGACCGACCACGGCACGGGCCTGTACCTATGACACGCGGGTCCTGGCGAAGTTGACCCACAGCTCGGCGTCCCAGGTGGCGGCGGGCACGTCCGCGAGCACCCGCGTCGTCCGGCCGGTCAGGTCGAGCACCGACAGGCGGCGGCCCTTCCCGGCCGTCGTGACGGCGATCAGATGGGTGTCGTCCCACCAGCCGAACAGGGCCGCCGGCTTGACGGCCACGCGCTGGGCGATCGTGCCGGTGGCCAGGTCGACCAGGCACACCTGCTCCTTGAACCGCGAGGGGCACCACGTCGTCAGCCGTTTGCCCGAGGGCGCGTAGGAGTCCTCGGGGCCGGTCGGCAGGCCCACGTCCGCGTACGTGCGCAGCACCGCGCCGTCCGTGGGGCGGTAGACGCGCAGGCCGGTGCCGTACATGCTGACGAGGTTGCCGTCGGGGCTCCACCAGAAGCCGGCCCGCCGGGCGAGGCCCGCGACGCGGACCGTGCTCGCGGTGCCCGCGCGCACGTCCACCACCGTGAAGCCGAGCACCCGCCACGTCCCGCCGCTCTTCTGCTCGACGGTGAGCGCGACCTTCCTGCCGTCCCTGGACCAGGAGGCGTAGGCGGCCGTCATGGGCTTCTTGACGGTACGGATCCGCGCGGTCTTGCCGGTGGCCCGGTCGGTGACGACCACGGAGTCGTGGCCCGCCCGGTACGAGGACGGCACCCCGGCCGTCAGGCGGCCGTCGGGCGAGACCGCCACCTCCGACAGGCCCTTCTGCCGGGTGAAGGCGTCGCCGGTGGCGGCGCGCAGGTACGTGCGGCCGGTGCCGAGGCCGTACGCGCTGAGCCGTACCGGGTCTCCCGATTTCTCCTGATATTTCATGCCACCGGTTTCCGGCAACACCAGGTCGGCCCGAGCGGCGGCCGGGGCGAGGAACGTCAGCGACAGCGCGACGGCGAGGTGAGCGAGCACGCCCGCAGAATAGGCAGGGAAAGGCGGCGATTCCGGGAACGATAACGACCCGGTCTGAAAGCCCCTCCCGGACTAGACGAAACGCTGCGCGATCTCCAGCAGGTCGATGCCGAGCGTCAGCATGCCGAAGTAGACGATCACCGCGGCGGCGGCCACGGTGACCAGCAGCACGAGGATGCGCACCGTCCAGCCCTGCCGCTTGTACCACTGCGTCCAGGCGTGCAGCGTCTGCTTGCCGAACTCCAGCACCCGATGGGCCCAGTGGAACTCGGTGGCCAGCACCGCCAGCCCGGCGAACACCACGAGCCAGCCGGGCCCGGGGAACGGCACCATGATCAGGCCACCGACCACCATCACCGCGCCGATGACGCCGACCACGATCTTCAGTGTCAGCGCGCCCGCGCGGGTGGACCGTATGCCGTCGAGCCGGCCTCTCAGGCCGCTGCGGCGGGCGGGCATGGCGGAGCGGTCGGCGGCCTCGTCCTTCATCACGTCGGCGTCGCCCGTCTCGGAGTTCTGGATCGGCACGTCTCCCCCGTGTCGTCGGCTGCCTTTCAGGATACGGCTCACATCGGCAGGAACACTTGCAGACCACTAGCAGTTCGCCAAACAGGACGAAGAGTAAAATTTCCCGCCAGAAGGAAGGGGATTCCGGCAACTATCGGTTAATGTCTGCTATGCCCGAGGTCATCCTTCGCACCGTCACCGGCCCGATTCGCGCGGCCGCGGTGAACGGCGCCGTACTCCCCCACGAGCACCTGCGCAACGACATGCGCTGGGCGGTCGGCATCGACTCCGACCCCCACCGCTGGCTCGACGAGGAGACCACTGTCACCGCGGAGCTCCGCGAGCTGCGCCAGTCCGACGAGCTCAACCTGGTGGTCGAGCTGACCTGTCTCGGCATGGGCCGCGACGCCGCCGCCCTGGCCCGCATCGCGGCGGGCAGCCGGGTGCCGGTGATCGCCTCGACCGGCTTCTTCGCCCAGCCGTTCACCGACGTCGGCGACGAGGACGTCGAGCAGCTCACCCGGCGCCTGATGACCGAGATCTCCAGCGGCGTGGACGGCACCGGCGTCTTCCCCGGCGTGATCGGCGAGGTCGGCAGCTGGGGCCCCGAGCCCACCGCCCGCGAGGAGCGCTGCCTGCGCGCCGCCGCCCGCGCCTCCCGGCAGTCGCGCCTGCCCGTCGCCACCCACGGCCAGAACGCCCCCGCGCTGCTGGAGATCCTGCTCGGCGAGAACCTGCCCGGCTCCCGCGTGGCCGCCGGCTACTCCGGCGACCTGGGCGGCGCACGCAAGATCGCCGAGGCGGGCGCGTACGTCAGCCTCAGCGTCCTGACGCTCGGCCCCGACCAGGCGGCCAGGATCGCGCTCGGCCTCATCGAGGACGGCCACGCCGACCGCCTGCTCCTCAGCACCGGGCTGAGCCGCGTGGCCCAGGTCCAGCGCTACGGCGGCTGCGGCTACGCCCACCTGTTCCACAGCCTGCTCCCCCGCCTGCGCGAGGCCGGCACCGGCGAGGACGTCATCCGCCAGATCACCCACGACAACCCCCTGCGCTGGCTGACCGACGGCATGCGCTGACCCCGGCCCGCGCCCGCTGACCGACGGGATGTCCTGACTCCGGCCGGCATCCCTGCGCCGGCTGGCCAACGGGATGTGCTGCTCCTGGCCGGCATGCGCTTCGCCGTCGAGCGGCATGCGCATGCCCGGGGCTCTGATCCGGGCCCTGCCGTCAAGATCGTCTCGGGGCGGACGGGCGGGCGGTGACCGGACCGTGCCGCCCAGAACTCGCTAGGATCAGGGGCGACACGAGCCTGGCCGGGTGGGGGATGGTGAGCGAGCACACGCAACGCGGCGGGCGCCTGCGCAGGCCGTTCGCGGCGCTGTCGCGCCTGAGCCGGGTGGGTGACATCCCGGTCGTGGTCATGCTGGCCTGGGCCGGGTGGCTGGCCGTCCCGTGGTCGTTCAACGGTCTCGCGCAGGCCAGGGCCGCGGCAGCGGCGGCCGCCGCCGAGCCCCCGCCCTCGTCCCACGCCTCCGACACCGCCCCACCGCCGTCAGGGCTCGCCTCCCACGGCACGCCTTCGTCCGCGCTCGCCTCCCAAACCGCGCTCGCCTCGCACAGCACGCCGCCGTCCGCGTTCGGCTCGGCCGCGCCCGTTGCTGAGGGTGGGGCGCTGTGCGGCCTGGTGGCCGGGGGTGCGGCTCCGGGGCTCGGGGGCCGGCCGGCGGGTGCGGCCTGGGGGATCCCGGCGCCCGCGGTCGCCCGCCCCGCCGCCACCGTTCGTCCCGCCCGCCCCGTCGCCACCGCCGACGCCTTCGCGACCTTGGCCCCACACGCAGCGACCGCCGCCCCGCACACAGCGGAGGCCGTCCCGCACACCGCCGAGGCCGTCCCGCACACGGCGGAGGCCGTGCACGAGCGGACGGAGGCCGCGCTCGGGCAGGTGGACACCGTGCTCGGGTGGCCGGAGGCGGCCATCGGTGGGGGCGAGGTGGTGGCGTCCGAGCGGGCGCGGATCGCCGGGGAGGTGCACGACGCCGCCGGTCACGGGCTCGCCGCCATCGCCATGCAGGCCGGGCTCGCGCTCGTCGCCCTCGACGACGACCCCGAGCAGGCGCGGGCCTCGCTCCGGGCGATCAGGGAGACCAGCACCACCGCCCTGGCCCAGTTGCGCGCCGCGCTCGACGGCATCGACCCGCCGGCCGCCGACCTGCCCGGTCTCATCGCGGGCGTACGCGCCGCGGGCCTGCCGGTCGACGTCGAGCCTGCCGATCCCGCCGTGCCCGCCCACCTCAGGGCCGCCGTCTACCGGGTGGTCCGCGAGTCACTCACGAACGTGCTCCGGCACGCCGGCCCGACCAGGGCGTCGGTGCGCCTGGCGGACGGCCCGTGCGCCTTCGTCCTGGAGGTGGCCGACCGCGGCGCGGGCTGGAACGGCGCCGCCGAGGGCCGCGGGCTGGCCGGGATGCGCGCCCACGTCACCGAGGCGGGCGGCCGGCTCACCGCCGGGCCCCGCGTAGGCGGCGGCTTCCAGGTGACCGCCCGCTTCCCCCGGTCCGAGGCATGACCGCCCCCGGCCCCCACCCGGGCCCGGACGCGCACGCCCCCGCGGACCTGGCCGGGAACGATGCCGAGGGCCGGGCGATCAGGGTGGCGATCGCCGACGATCAGGCGGTCGTGCGGATGGGGCTGCGGGCGCTGCTGGAGCGGGAGCCCGGGATGGAGTGCGTGGGCGAGGCGGCCGACGGCGCGGCGGCGCTCGACCTGATCCGCCATACCCGTCCCGACGTGCTGCTGCTCGACATCCGCATGCCCGGCACCGACGGCCTGTCCGCGTTGCGCGCCGTGGCCGCCGATCCCACGCTGGCCGGCACCCGGATCGTCGTGGTGACCACGTTCGCCGTCGACGAGTACGTCTTCGCCGCCCTCCAGGCCGGGGCGAGCGGCTTCGTGCTGAAGGACAGCGCTCCCGACGAGCTGGTCAACGCCGTGCGCGTGGTGGCGGCGGGCGAGGCGCTGCTGTCGCCGTCCATCACCAGGAAGGTCATCGGCCTGTTCGGCCGCGGCGGCGCCGAGCCCGTCGAGGGCCTGGGCACGCTCACCCCGCGCGAGCGCGAGCTGGTGGCGTGGGTGGCGACGGGCCGGTCCAACGACGAGATCGCCAGGGAGCTGGTGATCAGCCCCGACACCGTGCGCACGCACGTCAGCCGGGCCATGGTCAAGCTGCGCGCCCGCGACCGGGCCCAGCTCGTGGTGTTCGCCATGCGGGCCGGGCTCGCGCCGCCGGTCTGAGCCGGGCTCGCGGCCCACCTGAGACAGTCCTCGTGCCGCCGGTCCGAGCCGGGCCCCCGGCCTACCGCAGGAAGCCCTCGTAGTTGCGCTGCTGGAGCTGGGCCTCGATCTGCTTGACCGTGTCCAGCCCGACGCCGACCATGATGAGCACGCTGGTCCCGCCGAACGGGAAGTTCTGCTGCGTGCCGGGGTCGCGCAGGATCGCGAACGCCACCAGCGGCAGCAGCGCCAGCACGCCGAGGTAGACGGCTCCGGGCGCGGTCAGCCGCGACAACACGTACGCCAGGTAGCGGGCCGTCGGCGCGCCCGGCCGGATCCCCGGTACGAACCCGCCGAACCGCCGCATGTTGTCGGCCACCTCGACGGGATTGAAGGTGATCGCGACGTAGAAGTAGGCGAAGGAGACGATCAGCAGCACGTACACGCTCATGTAGAGCGGATGGGTGCCGGCGGTCAGGTTGCGCGAGACCCAGGCGCCCGCCTCCGCGCCGAGCAGCGGCGCGGCCAGCGTCGGCACGTAGAGCAGCGACGAGGTGAAGATCACCGGCACGATCCCCGCCTGGTTGACCTTGAGCGGGATGTACGTGCTGCTCCCGCCGTACATGCGCCGCCCCACCATGCGCTTGGCGTACTGGACGGGCACCCGCCGCTGGGCCTGCTCGACGAACACCACCGCCGCCACCAGGCACAGCCCGGACGCCAGCATCACCGCGAACCCGAACGGCGTGAGCACGAAGATCTTCGCCATGTACCCCGGGAACACCGCCACGACCTGCGTGAACATCAGGATCGACATGCCGTTCCCGATCCCCCGGTCGGTGATCAGCTCGCCCATCCACATGACCACGCAGGTGCCCGCGACCATCGTCATCACGATCACCGACACCGCGAGCAGCCCCTGGTCGCGCAGCAGCGGACGGGCGCAGCCGGGCAGCAGGTTCCCCGAGCGGGCCAGGGTGACGACGGTGGTGGCGTTCAGGACGGCGAGGCCGACGGTCAGGTAACGGGTGTACTGGGTGATCCGCGCCTGCCCGTTGGACCCCTCCTTCCTGAGGGCGTCGAGCCGCGGCACCACGACGGCGGACAGCTGCAGGATGATGCTGGCCGTGATGTAGGGCATGACGCCCAGCGCGAACACCGACAGCTGGAGCATCGCGCCGCCGCTGAGCATCTGCATCATGTCGAAGACGCCGCCGCTCGCCGAGCCCACGCACTGCCGCACGGCCACGACGTCCACGCCGGGCGCGGGCATGATCTGGCCGAGGCGGAACAGCACGATCAGCCCCAAGGTGAACAGCAGTTTCCTGCGCAGCTCCGGCACCCGGAACGCTCTGGCGAAGACGGTCAGCATGAGCAGGAAGTCTGTCCGCGGGCGCGCCTCGCGTCGTCCGCCCAGGCGAGGCACCCGTGTACGCAGATCCGCGTAGGTTGGGCGCATGACGACCGTGTGGGTGATCAGCGGGCCGCCGGGGGCGGGCAAGTCCACGGTGGCGGCCGAGCTGCTGGCCCGCCTGTCGCCGGTGCCCGCCCTGCTCGACAAGGACACCGTCTACGGCGACCTCGTCGCGGAGGTCCTGCGGGCCCACGGCCGCGACCAGGGCGAGCGCGAGGGCCCCTGGTACGACCGGCACGTCAAGCGGCACGAGTACACCGGCCTGACCAGGATCGCCGCGCAGATCCGCGGCCACGGCTGCCCGGTGCTGCTCGACGGCCCGTTCACCACGCAGGTGCACGACGCGGCCCGGTGGGCGCGGTGGGTGGCGGAGCTGGGCGGCCCGCCCGTACGCCTGCTGTGGGTGCGTTCGGACGGGCCGACGCTGCGCGCCCGGCTGGAGGCGCGCGGCCTGGCCAGGGACGCCGGCAAGCTGGCGGCCTTCGCCGACTACCTGAGGAACATCCGGGTGGACGAGCCGCCCGTCGTGCCGCATCTGGAGATCGACAACCGGCGGGGCGCGCCGCCGGTCGGCGACCAGCTCACGGCGGCGGGTACACCGCCGCGAACACGGCCGGCAGCCGGGGGACGAGCCGGGTGAACCGCCCCTCCTCGTAGGAGGCGCCCGGCTCGTTGCTGAGCTGCTGGGAGACGGGCCCGGCGATCAGGCTGGCGGCCAGGGCGAGCCCCTCCTCGCCCGCGGCGTCGGGATGCAGCTCGCCGCGCTCGACGGCGGCCCTGATCAGCTCGGCGAAGTGCTCGTGGACGGCCAGCGCGGGCGCGTACGCCTCGGGCGAGGGCGCGAACCCCGGCACCGGCCGCCAGAACATCAACTGGGCCAGCACCTGGTTCTCCATGATCCACCGCGCTCCGGCCTCCAGGGACGGCCCCATGGCCGCCAGCCCCGGCTCATGCGGCTCGGCCCCCCGCCGCACGGCCTCCAGGTAGCCCTCCTGCCCGCGCCTGAACAGGGCGTCGTAGACCGCGTGCCGGGACGGGAAGTACTTGTACAGCGACGGCGGCTGGATGCCGAGCCGCCTGGCCACGGTCGCCAGGCTCAGCCCCGCGACGCCCTCCTCCGCCATCACGTCGAGGGCGATGCCGAGGATCTCGGCCTGTGTCTCGGCTCGCCGTCGTGCTCGCCGGTCGGGAATGTCAGCCACATGAATTAGCTTAAGCTATAGGTAGTAGCCAAAGCTATTGGGGGTGTGGCACGTGTCGCGCGACATCGAGCTGATCGGCCTGCGGCAGAACAATCTCAAGGACGTCTCGCTGCGGCTGCCCAAGGAGCGGCTGACGGTGTTCACCGGCGTATCGGGGTCGGGCAAGTCCTCGATCGTGTTCGGCACCATCGCCACGGAGTCGCAGCGGCAGCTCAACGAGACCTTCAGCGCGTTCGTCAGGAACCGGCTGCCCAAGCACGAGCGGCCGCGCGCCGAGCGCATGTCCGGCCTGACCGCCGCCGTGATCGTGGACCAGAAGCCGGTCGGCGGCGGCGCCCGCTCGACCGTGGGCACGATGACCGAGGTGCACGCGATCCTGCGGGTGCTGTTCTCGCGGCGTGGCGAGCCGTCGGCGGGGCCCGCGACGGCGTACTCGTTCAACGACCCGCAGGGCATGTGCCCGGTCTGCGACGGCCTGGGGAAGAAGGTGGAGGCCGACGTCGGCAAGCTGCTCGACGAGGACCTGTCGCTGGACGAGGGCGCGATCCGGATGGCCCCGCCGGGTTCGTACGTGTGGCAGCTCTACGCCAGGTCCGGGCTGTTCGACCCCGGCAAGCCGCTGCGCGCCTTCACGCCGCAGGAGCGCGACCTGCTGCTGTACGGCGGCGGCTTCAAGGTCAACCGGGGCGAGTACACCAACACCTACGAGGGGCTGGTCGCCCGGTTCGAGCGTGTCTACCTCAAACGCGACCTCGACCAGCTCGACAAGGCCGCGGCGCCGTACGTGCGGCAGGCCACGTGCCCGGAGTGCGGCGGCCGGCGGCTCAACGCGGCCGCGCTGGCCTCGCGCATCGACGGCCTGTCCATCGCCGACCACTGCGCGACGGAGGTGACCGACCTCATCGGCGTGCTGGAGGGCCTGGGCGACCCGGTGGCGGAGGCGGCGGTGGAGTCGTTGCGCCGGATCGACGCCATCGGCCTCGGCTACCTCAGCCTCGACCGCGGGACGCCGACCTTGTCGGGCGGCGAGGCGCAGCGGCTCAAGACCGTGCGGAACCTGGGCAGCAGCCTCACCGGCATGACGTACATCTTCGACGAGCCCAGCGTGGGGCTGCACCCGCGCGACGTCCACCGGCTCGGCGACCTGCTGGTCGAGCTGCGCGACAAGGGCAACACGGTGCTGGTCGTCGAGCACGACCGCGACCTGATCGAGCTGGCCGACCACGTGGTGGACATGGGGCCGGGCGCGGGCACGCGGGGCGGCCGGGTCGTGTTCGAGGGCACGGTGGCGGCGCTGACGTCCGGCGGCACGCTGACCGGCCGCATGCTGCGGCGGGTCACCGGGCTCAAGGACGCCGTGCGCGCCCCGGCCGGCTGGCTGACCGTCGAGGGCGCGAACGCCCACAACCTCAAGGACGTCACCGTACGCGTGCCGCTCGGCGTGCTCACCGCGGTCACCGGCGTGGCCGGGTCGGGCAAGAGCACGCTGATGCGCCAGGAGCTGGTCGCCCGGCATCCGCACGTCGTACTCATCGACCAGTCGGCCATCGGCGGCTCGCCGCGCTCGACCCCGGCGACCTACCTCGACGCCATGGACCCCCTGCGCAGGCTGTTCGCCGGGGCGAACGGGGTGCGGCCGGGCCTGTTCAGCTTCAACTCGACGGGGGCGTGCCCAGTGTGCAAGGGGCGCGGCGAGATCAGGACGGACCTGGCGTTCATGGACCCGGTGACCCGGGTGTGCGACGCCTGCGGGGGCAGCCGGTACAGCGCGGAGGCGCTGTCGTACACGGTGGAGGGCCGCACGATCGCGGACGTGCTGGCGATGACGGCCGAGGAGGCCGCGGGCCTGTTCGACCTGCCGGGCATCGGCGGGCTCGGCGCGCTCGGGCTCGGCTACCTGACCCTCGGGCAGCCGCTCAGCACGCTGTCCGGCGGGGAGCGGCAGCGGCTCAAGCTGGCGCACCGGATGCGCGAGCGCGGCCAGGTGTACGTCTTCGACGAGCCGACGACCGGGCTGCACATGGCCGACGTGGACACGCTGCTGGCCCTGCTCGACCGGCTGGTGGACGGCGGCGACACGGTCATCGTCGTCGAGCACGACCTCGACGTGGTCAAGCACGCCGACTGGGTCATCGACCTCGGCCCCGAGGCGGGCCGGCACGGCGGCGAGGTGATCTTCGAAGGCACCCCGGCCGAACTGACCGAAGCATCCACCTATACCGCGAAATATCTGGTCAAGTCACTCGATAGTCGTCGTCCCGGACGTCCAGCACGGCCATGTGACCGGGCAGATGACCGATCGCGTACTCCACGCCGCTCGCCATGACCGCCGCCTGCGGCGTCACCCCGCAGGCCCAGAACAGCGGCACGTCGCCCGGCCGCAGCTCCACCGGGTCACCGAAGTCGGGACGCCCCAGGTCGAGCACGCCGATCGCGGCCGGGTCCCCCACGTGCACCGGCGCGCCGTGCACCCGCGGATACCTGCCGCTCACCTCGACGGCCCTGCGCACCAGCTCCTCCGGGACCGGCCGCATCGAGACGACCAGCGGCCCCGACAGCGAGGCGGTGGACTCGCACGGCACGTTCGTGCGGAACATCGGCACGTTCCTGCCCTGCTCCAGGTGCCGTACCGGGACGCCGGCGGCCAGCAGCGCCGCCTCGAAGGTGAAGCTGCAGCCGATGAGGAACGGCACGAGGTCGGCCCGCCACTGCCCGGTCACCTCGTCCAGGTCGGCCACGGGCTCGCCGTCGCGGTAGAGGCGGTAACCGGGCAGGTCGGTGCGCAGGTCGCCGCGGAACAGGGCGGTCGACCAGGCGCCCGGCTCGCCCACGTCCAGGACGGGGCAGGCCTTGGGGTTGCGGTGGGCGAACAGCAGCAGCTCGTACCGCAGCGCGGCGGGCACGGCGATCAGGTTGGCCTGCGTCCAACCGCGGCACCAGCCCGCGGTGGGCACCCGTTCGCCGACGCGGAAGCGGGCCCGCGCCTGCGCGGGGGTCAAGGTGGCGACGTCCACCTCTCGACACTATGGCGACCGGCCCGCACGGTCCACAACGCACCTCACCACGGCAGCCGGCCGTGGGGCTATCGCGGTGTTTTCCGGGTAGCGGGCCGGTTGTGCGATTAGACGTCAACCTCCTCGACTACCTGCTCATCGCGGTCTACTTCGCCACCGTGCTCGCCATCGGGTTCGCCGCCCGCCGCCGGATCAGCTCCAGCCTCGACTTCTTCCTCGCGGGCCGCGGACTGCCCGCCTGGATCACCGGGCTGGCGTTCGTGTCGGCCAACCTGGGCGCGATCGAGATCCTCGGCATGGCGGCCAACGGCGCCCAGTACGGCGCGATGACCGTGCACTACTACTGGGTCGGCGCCGTCCCCGCGATGGTGTTCCTCGGCATCGTGATGATGCCCTTCTACTACCGCTCGAAGGTGCGCAGCGTCCCGGAGTTCCTGCGCAGGCGCTTCAACGGCGCCACCCAGCTGCTGAACGCCCTCATGTTCGCGGTCGCGCAGATCCTCATCGCCGGGGTGAACCTGTACGCGCTCGCCCTGGTCATGGAGGCCCTGCTGGGCTGGCCGCTGCCGGTGTCGGTGGTGGTCTCGGCGCTGATCGTGCTCTCCTACATCACGCTCGGCGGCCTGTCCTCGGCCATCTACAACGAGGTGCTGCAGTTCTTCGTGATCCTCGCGGGGCTGATCCCGCTGACCGTGCTCGGCCTGGCCAAGGTCGGCGGCGTGGCCGGGCTGTTCGACAAGGTACGGCAGAGCGCGCTCGGCGAGGGCGGCCTGCACACCTGGGCCGGGACCGCCGGCTCCAACCCGATGCAGGCCCACTGGATCGGGATCGTCTTCGGGCTGGGGTTCGTGCTCTCCTTCGGCTACTGGACGACGAACTTCGCCGAGGTGCAGCGCGCCCTGTCGGCCAGGAACACCAACGCGGCCCGGATGACGCCGATCATCGCGGCCTTTCCCAAGCTGCTGATCCCGCTGGTCACGGTGCTGCCGGGGATGATCGCGCTGGTGCTCTTCGGCGACCTGGGCAAGGGCCGGGACTACAACGACGCGATCCCGCTGCTCATGCGCGACCTGCTGCCGAACGGCGTGCTCGGCGTCGCGGTGACCGGGCTGCTGGCCTCGTTCATGGCGGGGATGGCGGCCAACATCAGCGGGTTCAACACGGTGTTCACCAACGACATCTGGCAGTCGCACGTACGGCCCGACCGGCCGGACGGCTACTACCTGAAGGTCGGACGCATCGCCACCGTCGCCGGTGTGGCGCTCGGCGTGGGCACGGCGTTCATCGCGGCCGGCTACTCCAACATCATGAACTACCTGCAGGCGTTGTTCAGCTTCTTCAACGCGCCGCTGTTCGCGACGTTCGTCGTCGGGCTGTTCTGGCGGCGGATGACGCCGTGGGCCGGGTTCTGGGGGCTGCTGGCGGGGACGCTGAGCGCCTTCGCGTCGTACTTCGCCTACAAGGCCGGCCTGGTGGACTTCGGCACCGAGCTGAACGCCAGCTTCTGGGGCGCGGGCGTCGCCTTCGCCGTGGACGTGCTGGTGTCGGTGATCGTCACGCTGGTCACCACGCCCAAGCCGGAGCAGGAACTGCGCGGCCTGGTCCACGGCCTGAGCGCCGCGGACCTGGAGGACGACGCCCTCGCCGGCGACAAACGCTGGTACCGCTCGCCGGTGCTGCTCGGCACCGGCGCCGTGATCCTGGCCGCCCTGTTGTACGGAGTGATCCTGTGAGCGACATCCGGATGGTGATCGGCGGGCTGTTCCTGCTGTACGGCGTGATCCTCGTCGTGGCCGGCCTGCTGGGGGACGCGGTGAACCTGTGGACGGGCCTGCCGATGGCCGTCTTCGGCGCCGCCTTCGTCCTGTGGGCCCGCCTCCGGCCCCTCAAGCCCTGACCGCGCCGCCCTCGATCCACCCCACAGCCCGCAGGCCGTACGCCCAGCCTGCGGGCTCCCCATCAGTCCTGTGGGCTCCGCGTCCGTCCTGTGGGCTCCGCGTCCGTCCTGTGGGCTCCGCGTCCGTCCTGTGGGCTCCGCGCCGGCACCGCTGCGGCGGCGGCGCGGAGCCGCCCGCGCCCGTTCAGTACTCGACCTCGAAGGTGTGGGGACCGAGGCCGTACCCGTCGCCCCGCGGGACGACGTACCCCTGGTTCGCGAGGACGGCCAGGCTGTCGCGCACCTCGTCATCCTCCAGGCCGGTCGCCCGGATCACCGCCTCCAGGCCGGCCACGCCGCCGGACACCGCCTGCGAGGCCACCGCCTCGTAGACGTGGATGTCGACGTCCGACAGCTCCTGCACGTCATGCCCCTCGGACATCAACGTTGCCTCGCCCCCTCCCTCAGCCTGGCCGGATCGACCTCGCGGTCGGGGAACCTGCGAAGGTATTCCGCCTCTAGCTCATTGGTACGGGAAGTGTGACGTGCCAGAGCATCGTCTGATCCATGGAAGAATGTGTCACTACGAGTGGCATGGAGTTGCCGCAGCTCGCGTACCACATCCTCGTCGCTGAGCTGGGCCGGATCTATTCCCATCGTCGTCATGGGTTCCCCCTACCCCAGACACCCCCGACAATATCTGTCACAATTCCTGACATATAGCCATTGTTTGGGAGCGATTCGTCGCCTTACCTTCCCGGTATGGACCTCGAGCTCAGGCACCTCAGGATCGTCCGCGCGGTAGCGGACGCGGGAAGTGTGAGCAAGGCCGCGTCCCTGCTCGGGCTGGCACAGCCGGCCCTCACCGCCCAGCTCAAACGGATCGAGAGGGTGCTCGGCGGCGCCCTGTTCGAACGTGACCGGCACGGGGCGCGCCCCACGCGGCTCGGCGAGCTGGTGCTCGCCCGGGCGCGCGTGCTGCTCCCCGCGGCCAAGGAATTGCAGGACGAGGCCGTACGATTCGCCCACACCCCCTCCCCCGGCTTCCGCATCGGCGCCACCAACGGCCCGATACTCGGCGGCCTGGTCGACCGGCTGGCCGCGGAGCGCACGGTCACCACGTTCACGTCGTGGTCAACGCACGAGCTGATCAACATGGTCGAGCTCGGCCGCCTCGACTACGTGCTGACCGGCGCCTGCGGCGACTCCGGCACCCCCACGGGAACGCTCCTGTGGGAGACGATCAGTGTCGACCCGGTCTTCGCCCTCGTCGGCGAGGACCATCCGCTCGCCAAGGAGAAGGAGGTGGAGCTGGCCGACCTGGCCGGCGAACAATGGGCCGTCACACCCGGCGACGGCTGCTTCGCCGACTGCTTCGCCATGGCGTGCGCCCGAGCCGGCTTCACCCCCGGAACGATCTACGAGACGGACGTCCCGACCTGCACCCACCTCGCCCAGGTGGGCCGCGCCGTGGTGCTCTGCCAGGCGACCCACCAGGCCCTGCCGGGGCTGGCCATGGTCCCGCTCTCCGGCGCGCCGCTGCGCTGGCGGCAGCTCCTCGGCCGCCACCCCACCGCCCCCGACGCCACCTGGGTGGTCGCCCAGGCCAAACAGGCGCACACCGAGGCCGTACGCCGCAGTCCGGTCTACTCCGATTGGCTCGTACGCAACCCGGTGTACGGCACCGCGCCATAACACCCTGATAGGAGTGAAGTAATAACTCCTCGCCCCGTGGGCCCGCCGTTACCGTGACGGCACCCCCAGCGGCAGGAGACAACCCAGCTCCACCGCCGGCGCTGATCGCGGACGCGATCGGCGCATCAGCCATGTCCGCGGCCCGCCACCCGCCACCACGACCGCCGGAACCGCGAGGACCGCGAGGACCCCGGGACCGCCAGGACCCCGGGACCGCCAGGACCATCCGGGCCCCACCCCACCCTGACCCCGCACCCGCCTCCAGGCAAGGTGCTACGCCACCTCGTACTCCCACCCGGGGCGCCACTCGAACGGCGCGTCCACCAGGTCCTCGATCGGAGTGCCGTCCAGCAGGTGCTGCAACGCCCACCGATTGGCCGAATGGGACACCACCAGCACCGTGGCCCCCTGCCACTCCTCCCGCAGATCCTCAAGGAACTCGACCGTTCCCGCCACGACCTGCCGATAGCTCTGCCCGCCCGGCCACGGAGTGTCGATGTGCCGCCTGCGCAGGGCCGCGACCTCGCTCACCGGCCGTCCGTTGTAGCTGCCGTAGTCGCACTCCCTGAGCCGCGCGTCGAGCCGGACCTCCTTCCCACCCCCGAACGCCACCTCCACCGTCTCGACCGCCCTGCGCAGATCCGAGCAGTAGACGACGTCCACCCCCCGCCTCCGCACCCCGAGCTCGGCGGCCAGCTCCCGCCCCCGCTCGGACAACTCCCCGGGCAGCCATCCCGTGGCGACACCGATCTCGTTGTCCACAGTGATGGAGTGGGTCTCGTACACCACCTTGATCGCCATATCGGCACCGTACCTCCCCTCCCAAGCCCTCCCATTCCGCCCACAGCAAACACAACCCCCAACCGAGACCCGAATATGATCGACACGACTCCACCAACCTTGCCCGGCATGGAATGATGTCCGCGGGACCCCGTCCCCATCCGGCCGTGCGGCACTCCCGGATCCGATGCTCTAGCCTTGACATGCGCGAGCCTCACCAAGATCCACCTGCCGCACACCGCATGTCACAACTGAATCCAGGGGCGGTAGCTCAGCCGGTCAGAGCATCGGACTCATAATCCGTGGGTCGTGGGTTCAAGTCCCACCCGCCCTACTCTTCAAAACCGCGCCCGACCTGGGATTTCTCGGTTCTCGCCAGCCTCGGATCCCGTTTTGGATCACGGCTGGTTGCTCGCTGATTGCTCTGTGTACGGGCCGTGTAACCCGGTATATCGTTCAGCCGCCCACCGTCAACTCAGAAGATCCGCTGCTTCTCGCTGCCATCCGCTCGCCCCGTTTCACGGCGCGGGGAGGGGATCGATTGGCTGCACGACCTGTGCGCTGACGGCTGACGACAAGAGAGCAGGCCCGTCGGAGAATCGACGGGCCTTCGCCCCCCGAACCCCATTCCCCAGAACCCTTATGTCGACAGTTACGAGGCGAACCACCATGAGGTTCGACGTATCGCTGAAGGAAACTCGCGCGTTTCGGTCCTGAGGGTGACGATCTTCTTGGCTGCCTTCAGCCTGTGTGGCCCGGCTCGCCGGCGGTCTGCGGATCGCGGGCGTCCTGGGAGGCGACTCCGGGCCGGCCGCCGGTTTCGCTCACCGTCGCTTCCGGATGCTGCCGCCAGGTGCGGACGTTTCCGCCTGTCCAGCGGTCGAGCAGTACGGCGTCGTGGCTGATGGCCAGGACGCCGGCGCCTGTGCGCTCGCGGTAGGCCTCGATCCTGGCGACGAGGTGGGCCTGGGTGGAGGCGTCGAGCATGGTGGTCATCTCGTCGCAGATGAGGTAGCGGGGTTCGAGGGTGAGAGCGCGGGCGACGCAGGCGCGCTGGAGCTGACCGTCGGACACCTCGTGCGGGCGGCGGGTGAACAGCTCGCCGGTCAGGCCCATCTCCTCGGCCAGCTCGTAGGCCCGGTCCAGAGGGCGGCGGGCGGCGCGGAGCGGCTCGGCGATCACGTCCAGGAGGGTGAGGCGGGGGTCGACGGCGAGCCGGGGCTGCTGGAAGATCAGGCCGATCGAGGTGCGCTGCGGGGCGCGGTGCCGCCAGCGGGTGATCGGCTGCCCGTCGAGGGTGACCGTGCCGCCGGAGGGGCGCAGCAGCAGGGCCAGCACGCGGGCGAGCGTGGACTTGCCGCATCCGCTGGGCCCGGCCAGGCCGAGCGTCCGGCCGGGGTGGACGGTCAGGGACACGTCGTCCAGGACCTGGTGGCGGCCGTAGAAGAGGGTGATGGCGGAGGCGTCAAGCATGGTGGCAGGCCACTTCGTTCAGAACGGGTTGCTCCTGGCAGAGCGCGGTGGCGCGTGGACAGCGCGGCTGGAAGGCGCAGCCGGCCGGGAGCCGGGTGAGCTCGGGCGGCTGGCCGGGGATCGGGGTGAAGGCGCGGGTGGGCAGCGCGTCCAGCAGGCCCCGCGCGTACGGGTGCCGGGGGCCGTCGTAGAACGACGGGGCGGAGGAGAGTTCGACGATGCGGCTGGCGTACATGACGGCGATGTCGTCGGCGACCTGTTCGGCGGCGCGCAGGTCGTGGGTGATGAGGAGGACGGCGCGGCCCTCGTCGCACAGCCGCCGCAGCTCGGCCATGGTGGCGTCCACGAGCGGGCGGTCCAGGCCGGTGGTGGGCTCGTCGGCGAACAGCAGCGGCGGATCCCCGGCCAGGGCGAGAGCGTTGGCGACGCGCTGGGCCATGCCGCCGGACAGCTGGTGCGGGTAGCGGTCGAGGTCGGTGGGCCGCAGTCCGGCGCGCCGGGCGAGCTCGTCGGGAGAGTCGCCGCGGCCCAGCTCGCGCAACGTCTCGGCGAGCTGGGCGCGGGCGGTGCGGACGGGGGTGAGGTGGGCGGCGGGGCTCTGCGGGATGAGCCCGATCCGGCGTCCGCGTACCTGCCGGGCGAGGGTCTTCTCGGGTGCGGCGATCAGGTCGAGGGAGTCGAGCCAGGCGTGGCCGGTGACGGTGGCGTTGGCGGGCAGCAGGCCGAGCAGCGCGTGGGCCATCACGGACTTGCCGCAGCCGGACTCGCCGACCAGTGCCAGGCAGCGGCCCTGTTCCAGGGTGAAGTGGGCGTCGGTGACCGCCTGGACGACGGCGCCGGGGATGTGGAAACGTACCGAAAGCCCTTCGACGTGCAGCTTCACAGGGCCAGCTCCGATCGCCAGCGGGGGTTGGCGCGGTCGCGCAGGTGCTGGGCCAGCGCGTAGATCGCCAGCGTGGGGGTCAGGATGAGCAGCCCCGGGAACAGGCTGGACCACCAGTTACCGGCCAGCAGCGACCGCTGCCCGTCGTTGATCATGTTGCCGAGTGAGGCCAGGTGGGCGGGCAGCCCCAGGCCGAGGAAGCTGAGCGCGGTCTCGTGCCAGATGGCGTGCGGGACCATCAGCACGGCGGACAGCAACAAGTGCGGCGCCAGATTGGGCAGGAGGTGCCGCCGGACGACGCGCAGCCGGGACGAGCCGCCGGAGACGGCGGCGTCGATGAACGGCCGCCCGCGCAGCGACAGCACCTCGGAGCGGACGATGCGGGCGGCGGTGGTCCAGTGGGTGACCGCCACGGACACGATCACGGCGATCGCGCTGGGCGCGAACAGGGCCACGATGAAGATGCCGAGCAGCAGGTGCGGTATCGAGTTGACGCCGTCGACCACGCGCATCAGCAGGCGGTCGACCGGGCCGCCCGCCGCGCCCGCGGCCAGCCCGACCAGACCGCCGATGGTCACGCTGACCACTGCGGCGACCAGGCCGACCAGCAGTGAGACGCGCAGCCCGTAGATGGAGCGGAGCAGCACGTCCCTGCCGACCTCGTCGGTGCCGAACGGGTGTGACAGCGAGGGCGGAAGGCCGGCCGCGCGCAGGTCGACCAGCTGCTGGTCCAGCCGGATGACCAGTGGCACCAGCACCACGGCCAGCACCAGCACCGCCAGGACGGCCAGGGCGAGGGGACGGCGGCGGCGGGCAAGCCGGCGGCTTCCCTTCGTCCCGAGCCGTCGCCACGCCTTGGTGCGCGAGGTGGTCATCAGCTCACCCCCAGCACGCGTACGCGCGGGTCGGCGACCGTGTAGGCGAGGTCGGCCAGCAGGTTGCCCAGCAGGACGGCGATCGTGGCCAGCAGGGTGAGCGCGGCCAGCAGCGGGAAGTCCACCGCCAGCGCGGCCTTGATCGTGGTCCCGGCCACCCCCGGCCACGAGAACACCGCCTCCACCAGGATCGCTCCTGTCACCAGTTCCGGCACCCGCGCCCCCATGATGGTGATGAACGGCAGCAGCGCCGACCGCAGCGCGTGCCGCAGCAGCACGGTCCGTTCGCGCAGCCCCCGTGCCCGTGCTCCGGTGACGAAGTCCTCGCGCAGCACCCCGATCACCGATTCCCGTACGAACAGCAGCAGCCACGACGACTGCGAGAACGCCAGCACGGCCACGGGCAGCACCAGGTGCCGGGCCAGGTCCGGCAGCGTGACCGTGGCGGAGGCGGCGTCGGTCAGCCCGCCGGCGGGCAGCCAGCCGAGCTTGACCGCGAACAGCCAGATCACCAGCAGCCCGACCCAGAAGACCGGCGCGGCCTCGTTGGCGAACGCGGTCCCGCTGACCAGCCGGTCCAGCCAGGAGTCACGCCGCCAGGCGGCCAGCGTCCCGAGGGCCAGCCCGGCCGCCAGCATCAGCACCAGGGCACAACCGACGACCAGCAGCGTCCAGCCCAGCCGTTCGCCGATCACCTGGGCCACCGGCAACCGCAACGACCGCGACTCTCCCAGGTCGCCGCGCAGCAGGTGGCCCAGCCAGGCGGCGTACTGCTCGATCAGGGGCCGGTCCAGCCCCCAGTTCGCCCGGATCTCGGCCATGATCCGCGGGTCGGTGACCATCGCCCGCTCGCCCAGGTACTGCCGAACCGGGTCGAAGGGCGACGCCTTGGCCAGGGCGAACATCGCGAACGTCACCGCCAGCAGCAGCGGCACCGCGAACGCCAGCCGCCAGGCCACGATCCTCAGCCAGGTCACGAGGCGGGCTTCCACTCCGGCACAGTGTTGAACAGCCCGCCGGTGGCGTGCTCGTGCGCCTCCACGCCGACCGTGAGGCCCGACCAGTTTCCTCGTACGACGTAGGTGTGCTTGAGGAAGACCAGGTAGACCCACACGTGGTCGTCGCTGATGCGCTGCTGGAAGGCGTCGTAGGCCTTCTTGCGCGTGGCCGGGTCGGACGATTGACGGCCGGTGTCGAGCAGCTTGTCCACCTCAGGCACCTTGTAGTGGCCCGGGTTGAAGGAGCCCTGGCCGACGTAGGAGGAGTGGAACAGCTCGTAGTTGAGGTAGTCCGGGTCGTACGGGCTGCCCCAGCCCATGATCAGCGCGTCCTTGGCCATGCGCGGGTAGATGGCGTCCCAGTCCAGGGCGGCGAGCTGGACGTCGATGCCGATCCGCTTGGCGTCCGAGACCATGGCCAGCGCCAGCTCCTTGCGCAGCGAGTCCCCCGCCGGGTACATGAGCGTGAAGCGGGCAGGCGTGCCGTCCTTGGCCCTGATGCCGTCGGCGGACGCCTTCCATCCGGCCGCCTCCAGGACCGCGACGGCCTTGGCCCGGTCCGGCGCGGGCGAACCGTTCACAGCGGCGTTGTGCCACTCGGTGCCGGGCGCGACCGGTCCGAAGGCCGGGCTGCCCGCGCCCGCCAGGATCGCCGTGACCATCGCCGCCCGGTCCATGGCCAGGTTCAGCGCCTTGCGGATGGCCAGGTCGCCCGTGACGGGCTGCTCCAGCGGGAACATCACGCCCCGGTAGTCGGCGCTGGGCGCTTCGTACACCGTCACGCCCTGCTGGTTCCTGAACTGCGCCACCGCCTTGGGCGGCAGCTCGGTGGCCGTGAACTCGCCGGCCGCCATGCGGGTGGCCCGCGCGTTGTCGTCTGCCGCGTACGCCAGCACCAGCGTCTTGATCGCGGGCTTGGGGCCCCAGTAGCGGTCGTTGGCCTTGAGCGTGATCTTGTCACCCTTGGTCCACGACACGAACGTGTACGGTCCCGTCCCGACCGGATCGGCCTTCAGGTCCGTCCCGTCCGGCACGATGCCGAGCGTGGCGCGCTGCAGGATCGCCGCATACGGGTACTTCAGCCGGAACACGACCGTGCGCGCGTCCGGCGCCTCCACCTTCTCGATCGCGGCGTAGTCGCCGCGGATCGGCGAGTTGTTGGCGGTCTTGAGCAGCTGCCCGTAGGTGTAGGCAACATCGGCACTGGTCAGCGGCTTGCCGTTGTGGAAGGTGACGCCCTGGCGCAGTGTGAAGGTCACCTGCGTGCCCTTGACCTCCGGCAGCGCCTCCGCCAGGGCAGGTTGCAGCTTCAGGTCCGGGGTGCGGCGGACCAGCCCGTCGTAGAGAAGCGACCCGCCGTCCGGCGCGTACCCGAGCACCGGGCTGAGCGAGTCCGGCTCCGAGCCCAGGCCGAGCACGACGGTGTCCTGCGCCTTCGGTGTCGTGGACTCTGTCGGGGCCGAACAGGCAGTGAGCGCCAAGAGCATGGTCCCGAGCAGTGCTGATCTCCACTTCATGCGGCGACCTTAAAGCGATTGGATTGTTATTGCAATATATTCGCAATAGCTGGACTCGGGTGTCGGCTTCACGTACGCCTCCGCTGCCCGGACGGAGGCATACGGAGAAGGTCAGCCGATGGCGGGCCCGGCGATCGGTGTGTAGCCGCTGAACGGGGCGCGTGAGCCATTGCTCATCTGGCATGTTCGGCTCCTGCCGGCCTGGCACGGCAGGCCGTCATCCGGCCTCGTGCACCATGATGAGTCTCGTGCGGTCCTGGTGTTTGCGGATCGCGGCCACGCGCCAGCCGCGGTGTCGATACAAACCGAGAGCTGCGGCTGCCCGCGGATGCGTGGCGAGCCACCAAGGCGTGGCGGGCGCGGAGGCCAGGACCGCGTCGTGCAATCTCATGCCGAGCCCGCATCCGCGCGCTGTGGGCAGGACGGCCAGTTCCTTGAGGGTGAAGTCGCCGTGCGGCAGGCGGGAGGCGAGGAGGGCGAGCCGGGAGCAGCGCACGCCGTAGGCGAAGCCGTGGATCCGATCACCGCGAAGGGCGGCCACCAGGGTGAATCCGGGCACCTGCGCGTCCGCGGCCAAGCGGCCGGCGACCGTGCGGGCTTCCTCGGGACGCTCGGCCCACGGCAGGCGGGTGAAGACCTCGCCCGCGGCGTCGGCCACGGCGGTCAGGATGCGATCCACCTCGTGGGGCATGATGAGGCGGACGGTGAAGGGGGCGGCGCCCGCCTGGCCCCGCGGACCAAGCTCGGGCCGGGCGGGCGTCGCCGGCATGAGGGCTAGGCGCCGCGGGCGGCGTCGTAGCGGGCGATCACGTCGTTCCAGTTGATCAGGCCCCACAGCTTCTCGACGTAGTCGGGGCGCACGTTGCGGTACTGCAGGTAGTAGGCGTGCTCCCAGGCGTCGAAGACGAGCAGCGGGGTGGTGTTCATGCCGATGTTGCCGTGGTGGTCGTAGACCTGCTCGACGACCAGGCGGCGCCCCAGCGGTTCCCAGGCCAGCACGCCCCAGCCAGAGCCCTGGACGGTCGCGGTCGCGGTGGTGAGCTGCTTCTTGAAGGCCTCGAAGGAGCCGAAGTGCTCGATGATCGCGTCGCCCAGCTCGCCGTCGGGGCGGTCGCCGCCGTCGGGGGACAGGTTCTGCCAGAAGATCGTGTGCAGGACGTGTCCGGACAGGTTGAACGCGAACGTCTTCTCCAGCCCGACCAGGCCGCCGAACTCGCCCTTGTCGCGGGCCTCGGCCAGCCGGTCGAGGGTGTCGTTGGCGCCCTTGACGTAGGCGGCGTGATGCTTGGCGTGGTGCAGCTCAAGGATCTCGCCGGTGATCGCGGGCTCCAGCGCCGCGTAGTCATACGGCATGTCCGGAAGGGTGTACTCACCCATGAGCTATCTCTCCTTCGCGGTTCCTAATTGCGCAAATCTCGCAACAACAATAGTCCTGCAACTAGCTCACGTCTCGGGAGGCATGCCGACAGCGCCGGCACCGGCCCCGCAGGAGTTGGCCGATGCCCCCCATCTCGAAGTCGGCGCCGCCCAGGGCCAGGGCCAATGCTGGATCGAGCCGGTCGGCGGGCACTTCGGTCAGCAGGCCGCAGTGGTCGCAGAGCAGGTGGTGATGCGGCGTCGTGGCCAACCCGAAGAGCGTCTCGCCGCCGGACTCGATGCTGTGCAGCACGCCGTGCTCACTCATCACCCTCACGTTCCGGTAGACGGTGGAGACGTTCACCATGGGAAAGGTCTCCGCCACCCGCCGGTGCAGGCACAGGACGCTGAGGTGCGTACCGGCTTCGGCCAGGATGCCCAGGATGGTCAGGCGGGGGATGGTCCGGCGCAGGCCGAGGCGGGTCAGGGTCTTCTCCATGTCGGCGTTCATGCCCGAGCGGTCCGCGGGCCGGAGGCTGCCACGTCGTCCACCGGCTCCATGTCGGCCAGCCGATTTCTCACCCACGGGACGCTGCGGTCCAGAGCTGCCGCGATCCTGACCAGCGACCATCCCGCCCGGCGGCGGGTGGCCAGCCAGGTGAACAGGTCGGGAGTACGCACCCGGGCGGCGGCCTCCGCGATGTTCAGGGCGATGCGGGCTCGACGGCCTTGGGCGGTGTTCAGTCCGGTCGAGCGGATGGGGATGGCATGGGCCGACAGGGCGCGACGCAGGACTTGCCGACCGACTCCCAGCTCGGCGGCGAGGGCTTCCAGGCTCGTGGGCCGTTCGAGGTAGAGAGCGCGCAGGCTGCGGCCCGTGGTGGCGTATCCGCGAGCACGCAACGCCTCGCTCAGCCGCTGCTCGGCCGCGGTCGTACGGGTCGCGCGCCCGGCGGCCAGTTCGCGGCGCTCGGCCACCACCCGCTCGGCGGCGGCCGGACGGGCACCCCGCGCGGTGGAGTGCTCCACGGAGGACAACGCCTTGGAACGGAAGAGACCGAAGGCAGCGCGGTACTCGTCGGTGGTCATCCTGTGGGCTCGTACGTGTGAGCCGAGCGAGCGGCACCATCTCCCGCCCAGGTGACACATGACGAGGTCCGCCTCGGCGTCACGGACGAGGACGCCGTGCGGCGCGCAGCGCGATTCGAGGGCGTCGACTCCCATAGCTGCATACTAGAAGTAGTTGCAAGAAATATGCAGTAAGTCTGCGGATCAGCCTCAAAGGGACCGTCGTCGAGGAGATGACGACGGTCCAGCGGTCGCCCGCACCCGGCCGCTGTGAGGATCGGTTCGAGGCCGGCCCTGGGCAGGGGCGGGTCGAGGGCGGGCGGGCAGCCGTGCTCAGGTGCGCATGCCGACTGCCCCAGGTTCATGCACGAGGTCGTCGTCGGCCAGGGTGGGGCCGCTGACGGCGTCCATCCATCGTGCCAGTCGGTCGCGGAAGCCGCGCCGGCCGCCCAGCGTGACCGGCGTCTCCCCCGCCGCGAGGCTGACCAGGTGCTGGGCGGTCTCGAAGGCCGCCGTCTCGGGGATCAGCAGGCCGTCGGGGCGCAGGGCGGTGCGGCCGGTTCCGATGGTGAGCGCGTCGTGGGCCAGGTCGCGCAGGTCCCGGTCGCCGTCCTCCATGGCGAGGATCACCGCCCCGGACCGGCGGGCGTCGGCCACCCGTTGCAGGACGTGCTCGTCGCTGCCATCGGGGGCGACGACGAACAGGGTCTGGCCTCTTCCGGCCGCTTCGAGCCTGCTCAGCCCGACGGCGAGGTGGGCGGGCGCGCCCGCCGGGACGTGGTGGCGGACCAGGGTGGGCGTCAGTTCGGGGAGGCCCGCGAGCCGGGCCTCGTCGTCCAGGTGCGCGGCCATGTGCCAGGGCTCGTCGGTGGGGGTGCCGACCAGGAGGAGGTTCCCGGCGTGGTGTCCGGCGGTGCGGAGGGTGCGGGCGAAGTCGCGGGTCCTGGTGACCCAGCCGGTGCCTTCCAGCAGGGCGCGGGTGAGGTGGATGCGGGCGTCTTCCACAACGGGTCTCCCGGTTCAGGCAGGGACGTTCTGGCGTTGGTCGTGCTCGGCGAGCACCGCCCGGCGGGCGGCGGCGGACAGGCGGTCGATGTAGAGGAGCCCGTCCAGGTGGTCGGTCTCGTGTTGCAGGCACCGGGCCAGCAGCCCGGTGCCGTGCACGGTGACCGGCGCGCCGCTGACGTCGAAGCCGTCGCAGACAGCCCGGTCGGGACGGGCCGGCAAGGGTGGTGCAGCACTGGCGTGCCCACCAGGGTGATGGGCAGGGCGTCGGGCATCGGTACTCCGTGGTCAGCTACGGCCGGGGGTGAGTGAGGCTCTGGTCAGCGGCGCCGAGGGATCGGCCGCCAGGTCGAGGGGCGACGGCGGCGTGTCGGCGGCGATGAGCAGATCTCCGACGGCCGCGATCATGGCTCCGTTGTCGGTGCACAGCCGGGGCGGCGGGACGCGCAGGGTGATGCCCGCGGCGGCGCAGCGCTCGGCGGCGACCTGCCGCAGCCGGCCGTTCGCGGCGACCCCGCCGACGATCACCAGGGTGTCCACGTCGTGCGCCAGGCAGGCCGCGACGGCCTTGTGGGTGAGCACGTCGACCACCGCCTCCTGGAAGGAGGCCGCGACGTCCGGCACGCGGACCGGCCCCTGCTCGACGTGCCGGGCGACGGCGCTCTTGAGGC
>NZ_JBEXYU010000049.1:0-57815 GCF_040631115.1 Nonomuraea sp. NPDC005692
TTTCTACTCGCGCGGGTAGCCCCGGGGGGGGGGTGTAATACTACTAAACCCCTGGGCCCCCCCCCCGGGGGGCGGGGGCCGCCGCGTCAGCGGCGGCCCGGCCTTCTCACTGTTCGTTGCCGGAGACGGCGGTGGAGGTGAGGCCGGAGGGCCTGCGCCCGCGGGCGCTCCGGCCGGGACGGCTCACGTCGGGACGCCGGTCGCCCCCGCGGATCACGGGCGCGAGCCGGAGACGGCGGCTCACCAGGGGCGTGCCGCCGCTCAGCTTCGCCCGCAGCCGCGCGGGCGCCTCGGGGGCGCTGAGTTTCAGCGGCAACCGTGCCCCTCGGCGGGTCAGCCGCCGCCACAACGTGTGCCAGTCCACCATCGTTCCGGCCAGCGCGCCCATCGCCAGCACCGCGACCACCGCGATGACCAGGACGGCCAGGACGATGAGGACGAAGACGATCACCAGGGAGCCGATCGTACCGAGGACTGTCAACATTGGGCGAAAAGTGCCCGCTCACCAGCGAATTATGCCAATTTTTTAGGATAGATCGGCCTTACTCGGCAATCCCCGTGGACTGGTCCAGCCGTCCGGGCAGGAGGTCGAGCCGGCGCAGTATCACGCCCTCGCGCAGCGCCCACGGGCACACCTCCAGCCGCTCGACCTCGAACAGGTCCATGGCGGCGTCGGCCACCAGCGCCCCGGCCGCCAGTTGCGCGGCCCGGCCCTCCGACACCCCGGACAGCTCGGCCCGCTCGGCGGAGCTCATGCCGGTCAGCCTGGCCGCCCAGGCCGCCATGTCCGCCCGCGAGAGCGCGCGCGAGACGTACGGGCCCTCGCTGGAGGCGGCCGCGCCGGCGATCCTGGCGAGCTGCTTGAAGGTCTTGGAGGTGGCCACGGCGCGGTCGGGCTCGCCGTACCTGGCCACGTCGCCGACCGTGCGGGCGATCTCCGTACGGACGTGCTTGCGCAGCTTGCGCACCTCCTCGGCGGACGGCGGGTCGCCGGTGAACCAGTCGCGCGTCAGCCGCCCGGCGCCGAGCGGCAGCGACACCGCGACGTCGGGCTCCTCGTCCACCCCGGCGGCGATCTCCAGCGAGCCGCCGCCGATGTCGAAGGCCAGCAGCCGCCCGGACGACCACCCGAACCACCGCCGCACCGCGAGGAAGGTCAGCCGGGCCTCGTCGCGCCCGGACAGCACCGCGATGTGCACGCCGCAGCGCTTGTCGATCTCGGCGAGCACCTGCTCGCCGTTGGCCGACTCGCGCACGGCCGAGGTGGCGAAGGCGAGCAGGTCCTCCACCCCCTTGTCCTCGGCCAGGCGCACCGCCTCCTCGACGAACGCGCCGAGCCGTTCGATGCCCTCGGGCGCGAGCCTGTTGTCCGCACCCAGGTACTGGGTGAGGCGCAGCTCTTCCTTGTGGGAGTAGGCGGGCATGGGCCGCGCGCCCCGGTGGGCGTCGACGACGAGTAAATGGACGGTGTTCGAGCCGATGTCCAGCACGCCTAGTCGCATGGGAAAACGCTACCGTTCTGCGGCTTTTCCGGCGAAGCCGGCTCCGCCCCGGCCGAACGGGGCGGAACCGGCCGGCCGCCGCCGGGCTGCCGCGCGCGCGTCGAACACGCCCGGCGGCCGGACCGGGCACACGGGCTTCCGCCGCGCGGCCATAGTCTGATCGCATGTCACGAACCCTGCGACTGCTGATCACCGGCGGCGGCACCGGCGGTCACACCTATCCGGCCCTGACGACCCTGTCGGCCGTCCAGCGACGTCAGGTGCCGCACGACGTGCTGTGGGTGGGCACGGAGAACGGCCTGGAGGCCCGGATCACGGCCGAGCACGGCATCCCGTTCAAGGCGATCACCACGGGCAAGCTGCGCCGCCGTCCCAACCTCAAGGAGCTCGGCACCAACATCGCCGACGTGTTCCGCATCCCCGTCGGGGTGTTCCAGGCGGTGGGGCACGCCGCCCGCTACCTGCCCGACGTGGTGCTGTCCACCGGCGGGTACGTGGCGGTGCCGATCGGCGTGGCGGCCAAGCTGATCCGCCGCCCGCTGGTCATGCACGAACAGACGACCGTGGTGGGCCTGGCCAACCGCATCCTGGCCAGGCTGGCGACCCGGATCGCGCTGTCGCACGAGTCGTCGCTGGAGTACCTGCCGCCCTCGGCGCGGGCGAAGGCCGTGGTGACCGGCAACCCGGTGCGGCCGGAGCTGCTGCAGGGCAACCGGGCGGCGGCCTACGACCTGTTCGGGCTGACGTTCGAGGTGCCGCTGATCTACGTGACCGGCGGGGCGCAGGGCAGCAAGCAGATCAACACGCTGATCGCCGAGATCCTGCCGCGGTTGTTGCCGCACGCGCAGATCGTCCACCAGTGCGGGCCGGCCTGGATCGACCAGATGCGGGCGGTCGAGGTGCCGCCCGGCCTGGCCGACCGTTACCACCCGGTGCCGTACGTGGGGGCCGAGCTGCCCGACCTGTTCGCCGCGGCCGACGTGGTGATCTCGCGCAGCGGCGCGGGCACGGTGTCGGAGCTGACCGCGATCGGCAAGCCGTCGCTGCTGGTCCCGCTGATCCCGACCGGGGGTGACGAGCAGCGCAAGAACGCCGGCTACCTGGTCTCGGCGGGGGCCGCGCGGGCGTTGCTGGAGCCGCGGCCGACGGCCGAGCAGCTGCTGGCCGAGCTGATGCCGATGCTGGCCGATCCCGGGCTGCGCGCGGCGATGGGGCAGGCGGCGGGCAAGCTGGGCCGCGTCGACGCCGCCGACGCCCTGTGCGACCTGCTCCTGGAGGCCGCCCACGGCGGAACCCACCCGCCGCACGCCGCCGGCTCCCCCGCTCCGCACGTCCAGGGCGGTCAGGGCGGTCAGGGCGGTCAGGGATTCGGGGGGCCCGGCTCCAGGTAGCGGAAGGCCTCGTGGGCGGAGCTGACGCTCCGCCTCAGCGCCTGGTCCAGGCGGTCGGCGTCCTCGGTCAGGCGGGTCAGCTCGTCCATCGCGGCGTCGCCCGCGCCGGTCTCGGCGACGAGCTCCTCGTACTCGTGCAGCCGCGCGCGCAGCTCGGCGATCTGCTGCCTGGCCCGGTAGGCGCGTTCGGCCTCGGCCACGTTGGCGGCGTACCGCTCCAGCGCCTCCACGCGGGCCACGACGGCCTCCTCACTGCTGTCCAGCGCCCTGGTGAGGGGTTCGGCCACGGCCGCGACCTCGGGCGCGCTCTCCCCCGCCAGGGTCTGCCGGTGCCTGGCGCGCAGGCCGGACAGCTTGGCCAGCAGGCGGGCGATCTCCCACTCCTGGGCGGGCAGCATCACCGCGTTGCGCACGTCGTCCAGCAGCCCTTCGAGGTTGACCCGCGACTGCGACACCGTGGCGACCGCCCGCTGGGCCCGGCGCAGCAGCCTGCGCGAGGACTCGTCGAGGTCGTCGAGGAGCACGTACCGGCCCTCGTGCCGGACGGCCTGGGCGTGCACCCGCCGCTCGTGCTCGGCCTCCTCGCCCTCCGGCGTCTCGGTGCGGACGAACGTCACGATCATCAGCGGGATGGCGAGGAGCACGAGCAACAGCGGCCCCAGGGAGCGGCCGAGCCCGCCGGCGCCCAGCAGCAGGCCGAGGCAGACGGTCGCCCCGCAGACGGCGCCGAGCCGCCAGTACGGCGCGGCGGGCAGGCCCGGGGCGTCCGGGACCCAGCCCCTGCGCGTCCTGAGCAGCAGCCGCCGGTTGTCCCTGAGCAGCCGCGCGTCGGCCGGCGGCACGCCTGGGTCGACGATCACGTCGGCCATGATGTCGGATCGGATGGGGATTCACCTCCTGCGAGGGCGGTTCCGAGGTCAGCTCTCCAGGTAACGGAACGCCTCGTGCGCCGACCGCACGCTGCGCCGCAACACCTGCTCCAGGTGGTCGGCGTCCTCGGCGAGCCGGTCGATCTCCGGGACGGCCAGCGCGTCGGCGCCGGTCTCGGCCAGCAGCTCCTCGTAACGCGGCAGGCGGGCGCGCAGCTCCTCGATCTGGCCGCGGGCGTGGTAGGCGCGTTCGGCCTCGGCGACGTGCCCCGCGTAACGTTCCAGGGCCTCGACGCGGGCGATCATGGCGGCCTCGCTGGTGGCCAGGGCCCTGTCCAGCGGCTCGATCACGGCGGCCACCTCGGGGGCGATGCCCCTGGACACCAGGGCCGCGTGCTCGGCGCGTAAGGCCGACAGCTTGGCCAGCAGGCGGGCGATCTCCCACTCCTGGGCGGGCAGCATGAGCGCGTTGCGGGCGCCGTCGAGCAGCCCCTCGGCGTTGACGTGCGAGCGCAGCACCGAACCGATGGCCCGCTGCGCCCTGGTCAGCACGTCCGCGGCGTCCCGGTCGAAGTCCTCGGGCAGCAGGTAGCGGTCCCGGTACGGGCGGGCCCGCTCGTACACCTCGCGGTCGCGCGACACGTCGTGCTCGGGCAGCTCGCTGATCGACGCGATCTTGACCAGGACGATGAAGACGAACGTGCCCAGCAACGTGAACCCGGCGGCCGGGTGGGACAGGGCCAGCAGCACGGCCATGAGCGCGACCACCCCGGGCGTGGCGGCCAGCAGGGCGACGCTGGAGACGTTCCGGAACCGGCCCGGACGCGCGTCGGCCGGTGGCACCCAGCCCGACCGGATCCTGGACAGCAGCGCGGCGTTGGCCCGCAGCATCCCCGCGACCTCCGGAGGAACCCCCGGATCGACGACCACACCCACGCTCTGTCCCGGCACCTTGGCGCCCCCAACGCTCGCGATGCAGTGGATATTACGTATTCTTTCGCAAGGATGTCAGCCTCCGAAAGGTCAGGCCCGGAAACCCCCAGGTCCGCGGTGTCCCCGAGACGGCCCCCGCGACGGCCAGAGCGGCGGACACGCAGGCGAAGGGGATGGCGGGCAGGACGTAGCGGTGATCGAAGTCGAGGGCCGCCACCGGGGCCAGGAGCAGGAACGCCGCGATCGCCCAGGGCAGCAGCGCGGCGCGCCGGCGTCCGGCCGAGCCGAGGCCGCCGGCCAGGAGCAGCACGCCGAAGACCGTGCCGTGCAGGAACCAGGGATAGGGGTAGGCGGCCAGGATCGAGGCGTACGGCTCGACGGAGCTCATGCCGCGGATGCCGGGGTCGTACTCCGAGCGCACCTTCGCGACGAGGGCGTGCTGCTCGGGCAGCGGCCAGGAGCCGCGGGGGAAGGTGGTGGACGGGTTCATCCGCCGGGGGTGGGGCACCGGCGACCAGGTGAAGGCGAGGGAGGTGTCGCGGGCCACCTCGCGCAGGTAGTCCAGCGGCTGGACGGCGATGGCGCGCAGGGCGAAGGACCTGGCCAGGTCGTTGTGGGCGAACCGGTCGCCGGGGAGCCGGTTGAGCGAGGCGCCGGGGGCCCAGACGTACTCGGAGGCGGCGTCGGCGACGGTGCCGTTCGGGCAGAGCGGGGCCTCGGCGGGCGGCGGCTTGATGATCGAGCAGTCGGCGAAGGTCATGGTCCTGGCCCACAGGGCGACGCCGTCGGAGCCGCTGAGGGCGAAACGGCCGTGGTGCTGGGCGTACCAGCCGGCGTAGGCCGCCAGCGGGAGGACGCCGGCCAGCACCAGCGCGGCCACCCGCCGCCAGGGCGCGCGGCGCAGCAGCAGCCAGCCGGCCGCCAGGGCGAGCAGCGGCACGGCGGCGGTCCTGGTCAGCCCGGCCAGCGCGAGCAGCAGCCCCGCCACCGCCGCGGCCCGCGCCGACGGCACACCGGGCCAGAGGCCCCGCGGCGCGCCGGAGGGGGCCCGGCGCCACATCAGGACCACCAGCGCGGCGGTGATCAGGAAGATGACCTGCAGGTCCGACAGCACGGCGTGCTCCAGCCGGAGGAAGGACGGGTCGAACAGCACCGGCACGGTCGCCAGGGCGGCCCCCCAGCCGGGCAGCGAACGGCGGCGCAGCAACGCGTAGATCATCACGCCGATCCCCAGCCCCATGGCGTGCTGCACCCCGGCGATCAGTTCCACGCTGCGGAAGGGCCGCAGGGCCCACAGGAACCAGGAGTACCCGGCGGGGTGGAAGGCCGCCTGGGGTTGCATGTGCACGGCGGTGTCCAGGTACGTGAAGGAGTCGTACCAGTAGAGCTGCGCCGTGTCGTAGCCGAGTATGACCAGCACGCGCAGTGCGGCGGCCAGCGCCAGGACGCAGGCGAACAGCCCGTGGCCGCGCGGGCGGCGCGCGGCGGGCGCGAGCGGACGCGTCCCGGCCAGGGTGGCTGCCATGACCTTCTCCCCCGTAGCCGACCGGGCCGGTCCCGGTCGTGAGGGAGGCAGTCCAGCGGGACGCCGATAACCTGAGCGTCACCGGAAGTGGTTACGCCCGCGTTATGCGGTCTGGTCCAGACTTGCGGCATTTATGATCTTCTTGGGGGCTACAAGTGCGGGTTTTGATCGCCGAGGACGAGCGCATGCTCGCCGACTCGATCGCCGAGGGGTTACGGGGCGAGGCTCTCGCCGTCGACGTCGCCTATGACGGGGAGGCGGCGCTGGAACGGCTCGGCGTGCACGACTACGACGTGCTGATCCTGGACAGGGACCTGCCTGGGGTGCACGGCGACGAGGTGTGCCGGACGGTGGCGGAGCAGGATCGGCTGGTCAGGGTGCTCATGCTGACCGCGTCCGGCGACGTGCGCGCGCGGGTGTCGGGGTTGTCGCTGGGGGCCGACGACTACCTGACCAAGCCGTTCGCGTTCGAGGAGCTGGTGGCGCGGGTGCACGCGCTCGGGCGGCGCGCCCGCCGGGCCGACCCGCCGATGCTGGAGCGGGCGGGCGTGCGGCTGGACTGGGCGCACCGGCAGGTGTTCCGCGACGGCGTGTACGTGCCGCTGGCCCGCAAGGAGTTCGGCGTGCTGGCCGAGCTGCTGCGCGCCCAGGGCGCGGTGGTCTCGGCCGAGGACCTGCTGGAGAAGGTCTGGGACGAGCACATCGACCCGTTCACCAACACCGTGCGGACCACGATGATGAAGCTGCGCAAGAAGCTCGGCGAACCGCAGGTGATCGAGACCCTCCCCGGATCGGGGTACCGCATCCCATGACCGTACGCATGCGCTTCGCCCTGGCCTGCGCCGGGGTGTTCTTCTTCCTCGGCGCCCTGGCGGTGACCGGGGTGTACTTCGTCGTCCGGTCGCAGCTGGAGTACCGGGCGGACCTGATCAGGCCCGACTTCCCCCGGCAGTACTCCTACGGCGACTCCTACGAGGTCGCCTACCGCAACGCGATGCGGGTGCGCGCGGCCTACCAGCGCGAGACGCTGAGCGGCGTGCGCACCCTGGGCGGGCTCATCGTGCTGGCCGCCACGGCCGGGGCGTTCGGGGTCGGCTGGCGGGCGGCGGGCTGGGTGCTGCGGCCGGTCAAGACGGTGACCGAGACCGCCCGCCGGGTCGCCCAGAGCCACGACCTGACCGAGCGCATCGGGTACGAGGGCCCGCGCGACGAGGTCAAGGAGCTCACCGAGATCTACGACACCATGCTCGGCCGGCTGGCCCGCTCGTTCGACGGGCAGCGCCGCTTCGTCGCCAACGCCTCGCACGAGCTGCGCACCCCGCTGACGATCAACCGCACCCTGGTGGACGTCGCGGTGCGCCGCCCCGACGCCACCGACGACGTCAAGCGGCTGGGCGAGTCGCTGCTGCTGGTCAACGCCCGGCACGAACGCCTCATCGACGGCCTGCTGGCCCTGGCCGAGGGCGAGCAGGCGGTGCTGGACCGGCGGCCCTTCGACCTGACCGACGTCGCCGAGCACGTGCTCGACCAGGCCGGCGAGGAGGCGGCCGAGCGGGAGGTGACGATCCACCGGCTGCTGGACTCGGCGCCGACGACGGGCGAGGCGGTGCTGGTCGAGCGGCTGGTGCAGAACCTGGTGGAGAACGCGATCCGGCACAATCAGCCCAAGGGCGAGGTGTGGGTGACGACGCGGCGGCGGGCCGAGCAGGTCGAGCTGGTGGTGGCCAACACCGGGCTGCACGTCCCGCCGTACGAGATCGAGACGATCTTCCAGCCGTTCCGGCGGCTGCACGGCGACCGGCTGCGCTCGGAGCGGGGCAGCGGGCTCGGCCTGTCGATCGTGCGGGTCATCGCCGAGGCCCACAAGGGCACGGTCACCGCCAGGCCGCGCGACGAGGGCGGCCTGACGATCACCGTGGAGCTGCCGGTGGATCAATCCGTGCCCTGACCGTGATCGCGCCGCCGGTGGATCAGTCGGCGCCCTGGCGGATCTGCCAGAGTTCCTCCTCCGGCACGCCCGCCTTGACCAGTTGCTCCCAGGTCGCGACGCGCTCGGTCGGGTCGGCCAGCACCAGGCCCAGCAGCGGACGCAGCTCGGCGTGGTCGGCGCCGTCCGCGCGCCACAACGCGCCCAGCGCCCGGTGCACCGCCGGGGACCGCACGGCCGCCGTCTCCACCAGCTCCCGCAGGACGGCCACCCGGTCGTGGAAACGCAGCGCGCGCCCCTCCCCCACGGCCAGCATCAGCAGGTCGAGCAGCCTGCGGTGGCGGGGCGCGTGACCGGTGGCGGCGGCGACGATCACGTCGCCCATGGCGGTGCCCTCGGCGCCGCCGAGGATCACCTCCTCCTGGCCCCGCCCCGCGACGCGGTGCGCCGACAGGGCGTTGACCAGACCCGTCCAGCCCTCGTGCCCGAGCTGGCCCTTCCACAGGTGGCTGAAGGACGCCCAGCGGCCCAGCGGGTCGGGCCCGCCCAGGATGTGCGAGACGGGCACGGGCTCCGGCGAGGCGGCCACGATGAGCAGCGCCAGGTTGGCCGAGTAGGCGGCCAGGCGGCGGGTGACGGGATGGCGTACCGGCTCGAAGCCGGTGAAACAGCGGCGGCGGCGCTCGTACAGGGACCGGCGCAGCAGCCCGGCCAGGTGGGCCACGCACCGGGCGCGTACGGCCGCCGGCACCTCGTCCAGCAGCTCCAGGATGAACCCGACCGTCGGCCCCCGCTCGGCCAGGCAGGAGAACGACGTGACCGCGTACAGCAGGTCGTCGTCCACGCTCTGGGCCAGGGCCAGCGGCTCGTCCCCGGCCAGGCGGCGGCGCCGGTCGAGGTCGCGCAGCGCGTACACGGTCAGCCAGGCCGTCAGGAACTCGCCGAAGGTGGAGTGGAGGAAGGAGTGGCCGTCCCGGCGGATGAAGAAGAAGCGCTCGGTGGCCCGGCGGGCCCAGTCGACGGGCGGGCGCGGCTCGCCGGGCTCGTCGGGCTCGTCCTGACCGCCCTCGCACAGGGCGGGCAGGTCGCGGGCGAGGTCCTCCTCGGTGATGACCTGGCGGCCGCGGGCGAGCATGGACAGGGCGACCGTGCCGAGCAGGACGAGCTCGCTGTCGATCGCCACCCGCTGCGGGGTGGCCGTCTCGCGTTCGGTGAAGTCGCGCAGCAGCACCTCGTACAGGCGGGCGCGGCCGATCGGGCGGTGCTCGCGCTGCAGGGCGTTGCCACCGGCGTCGTAGAGGGCGAGCAACAGCAGGAGCAGCGGCTGCCGGGCCATCTCGCCCTGGGCCAGCGCGGTCGCCGCGGGCAGCGGCTTCAGGTCGCGCCGGGCCAGCAGGGCGCGGTTGGCCTGGTCCCAGATGTCGAGCCACTGGCGCACCTGGTCGTCCTCGAACGGCTGGAGCTGCAGCGCCAGCAGCCCGTCGGGGAACCTGATGCGGTCGGCCACCACGGTCCGGCTGGTCACGATCACCACGACGGGCCGCCCCAGCGCGGCCTCGCGGCGCTGGAACTCCTGGAGGTGCCCGAGGTAGTCGTAGCGGTTGACGCCGCCCTGCAGCAGCTCGTCGAAGCCGTCGAGCAGGATCACCGGCAGCGCGCCGTCGCCCGCGGCGACCAGGTCGGCGTAGGCGACCTCCTCCTCCAGCACGGCGGCGACGGCCTGCTGGATCTGCTCGGTGACCGGCGCGCGCGGCGAGACGCGCGGCAGCTCCACCCTGAACGGCAGGAACTCCGACCTGGCCAGCCGGGCGCCCAGCACCTCGGTCAGCTTGGACTTGCCCGAGCCGGGCTCGCCGAGCACCAGCAGGGGCGCCTGGGTGGCGCGCAGCGAGGTGAGGTGGCCGACGAGGAACGCCTCGGCGTCGGGCAGCAGGCGTTGGTCGCGCCACCAGCCCACGGAGGAGGGATCGGACTCGCGGGCCAGCTCGGCGACCCGGCAGCGCGGGCTGAGATAGCCCTCGCCGAGCAGCGGGAGCGAGACGTCCTCGGGCAGCTTCCCGGCGGCCAGCAGGGGACGGTCGAGCGCGTTCGCGGCCATCCTGGCCCGGTGGATCATGGGACGGTCGCCGACCCGCGGCGGGGCCAGCTCGGCCAGCAGCCAGGCCACCCGCGACAGGCCGGTGCCCGGCGTCTGGCGGTCGGTGACCAGGCTGCGCACGCCGAACTCGTGGCTGTCCAGGGACAGCGAGCGGAAGTCCTCGTCGTAGATGCGCAGGGCGTGCGCGGGCGGGCCCTCGGCCAGCATCCGGGGTAACAGGAGCTGGTCGTCGACCGGCAGCTCGTCCCACACGCTGAGGCCGCCGACGAACCCGGCCATCGCCTCCGACATGCGCAGGTGGGCGCGTTCGACGGCCTGGCGGGTCTCGGCGAAGGGCACGTGCGGCTCGGGGGTGGGCAGGCGTTCCATGAGGAGACCGGCCACCAGGCGGGCGAAGCGCTCGGGGGTGGGCACGCCGTGGGAGATCTTGTCGGCCCGGTCGAGCTGCTCCAGGGTGAAGGGCAGCTTGGCCTCCCCCAGCGCCTCGAACCAGGCCGAGACGACGATCACGGCGTGCGCGGCGGCCAGGCGCTGGGTGCGGGTGTAACGGTCCACGCCGCTCTTCAGCTCGGGCAGCCTGCGGATGACCTCCTCGCCGTAGCGCACGACGTCGGAACGCAGGTCGGCCAGGCCCATGGTGAGCAGCCCGCCCCCGGCCAGCGCCCACCCCGTGCGGGCGGCGGCCGCGGCGAAGCCGACCACCTTGACGAGCCTGCCCTCCTTGCAGCCGAGCACCCTCAGGGCGTCGGCGTAACTCGGGGTCTCGATCATCAGCCTTCTCTCCGGGACCGGGAGGTCCCATCATGCGCCGGGAGGCGCCCCCGGCGCCGCCCGGATGCCCGCTCCGCTATGGACCGTTCACCGCGTCGGCGATCTCCGGCAGCACGCCGGGGTCCTCGATGGTGGACGGCGTGGCGTACGGCCGGCCGTCGGCGATGTCGCGCATCGTGGCGCGCAGGATCTTGCCCGAGCGCGTCTTGGGCAGCCGGGCGACCACCACGGCCCGGCGGAAGGCGGCGACCGGCCCGACGTGCTCGCGCACCAGGGCGGTCAGCTCGCGCTCGACGTCGGCCGGGTCGCGGGCCGCGCCGGACTTGAGCACCACGAACCCGACCGGGAGCTGCCCCTTCAGCGCGTCGGCCACCCCGATCACCGCGCACTCGGCGACGTCGGGATGGGCGGCGATCACCTCCTCCATCGCGCCCGTGGACAGGCGGTGACCGGCCACGTTGATCACGTCGTCGATGCGGCCCATGACGTAGAGGTAGCCGTCGGCGTCGATGTGGCCGCCGTCGCCGGTGAGGTAGTGGCCGGGGTAGCGGGACAGGTAGGAGGCCGTGAAGCGTTCCTCGTCGCGGTAGAGGGTGGGCAGGCAGCCGGGCGGCAGCGGCAGCCGGACGGTGACCGCGCCCTCCACACCGGGCGGGCACTCGCGGCCCTCGGCGTCGAGGACGCGCACGTCGTAGCCGGGGACGGGTTTCGTCGGCGAGCCCGGCTTGATCGGCAGGGTCTCGATGCCGACGCAGTTGGCCGCGACGGGCCAGCCGGTCTCGGTCTGCCACCAGTGGTCGATGACCGGGACGCCGAGCAGGTCGCCGGCCCAGTGGTAGGTGTCGGGGTCGAGGCGCTCACCGGCGAGGAAGAGGTGCCGCAGCCCGGACAGGTCCCACTTTCTCGCGAAATTGCCGGCCGGATCTTCCTTCTTGATGGCCCTGATCGCGGTGGGCGCGGTGAACAGCGTGCGCACGCCGTGCTGGGCGGTCACCCGCCAGAACGCGCCGGGGTCGGGGGTGCCGACGGGCTTGCCCTCGTACAGGACGGTCGTGCAGCCGGTCAGCAGCGGCGCGTAGACGATGTAGGAGTGGCCGACGACCCAGCCGACGTCGGAGGCCGCCCAGAAGACCTCGCCGGGGGCGGCGCCGTAGACGTTGGTCATGCTCCAGCGCAGGGCGACCGCGTGGCCGCCGTTGTCGCGCACCACGCCCTTGGGCAGGCCGGTGGTGCCGGAGGTGTAGAGCACGTAGAGCGGGTCGGTGGCGGCCACGGCCACGCATCCGGCGGGCTCGGCGGCGCGCACGGACTCGTGCCAGTCGAGGTCGCGGCCCGGCGTCAGCTCGGCCGGGCCCTGCGGGCGCTGCAGGATCACGCAGTGGGCGGGCCGGTGGGCGGCCTGGTCGAGGGCGGCGTCGAGCAGCGGCTTGTAGGCCACGACGCGGGCCGGCTCGATGCCGCAGGAGGCCGAGAGCACGACCTTGGGCTCGGCGTGCTCGATGCGCAGGGCCAGCTCCCTGGCCGCGAAGCCGCCGAACACCACCGAGTGCACCGCGCCGAGCCGCGCGCAGGCCAGCATCGCGACGACCGCCTCGGGCACCATCGGCATGTAGATCACGACGGTGTCGCCGGCCGTCACGCCGAGCGCCTTCAGCATGCCCGCCGTCCGCGCCACCTCGTCGAGCAGCTCGGCGTAGGTGATCGTGCGGATGGTGCCGGTGACCGGGCTGTCGTAGATCAGCGCCGCCTGGCCGCCGCGGCCGGCCGCGACGTGCCGGTCGAGCGCGTTGTGGCAGGTGTTGAGCCGCCCGTCGGGGAACCACCTGTTCCCGTCGCTGACGACGGCGGGCGCGACGTCCCAGTCGATGTCGCGCGCCGCCTGCGCCCAGAACTCCTCCGGGCGCTGGATGCTCCGCCGGTAAGCCTCGTCATAACCGCCCACTTTTCGATCAGACCAGCCGCCGGCCCCCGAACGCAAGCCCCGTGGGAGGGTGTCCGGATGAATGACGATCTCATCCTGTCCGTCGTGACGGGCTCGCGGGCGTACGGGCTGGAGACCGCGGCGTCCGACATCGACCGGCGCGGCGTGTTCGTGGCCCCCACCGCGGACTTCTGGCGGCTGTCCAAACCGCCCACGCACCGCGACGGGCCGCTGCCCGAGCAGTTCTCGTGGGAGGTGGAGCGCTTCTGCGTGCTGGCGCTGGAGGCCAACCCGACGGTGCTGGAATGCCTGTGGTCGCCGATCGTGGAGGTGGAGACCCCGGCCGGGCGGCGGCTGCGCGAGCTGCGCGGGGCGTTCGTGTCGCGGCGGGCGCGGCAGACCTTCGCCGGGTACGCCGTCGACCAGTTCCGGCGTCTCGACCCGGCGGCGCCCAAGTGGAAGCAGGCGATGCACATGCTGCGGCTGCTGCTCAGCGGCCTGCACCTGATGCGGCACGGCGAGCCGCTGGTCGATGTCGGGGCGCACCGCGAACGGCTGCTGGCGGTCAGGCGCGGCGAGGTCCCATGGGTCGAGGTGGACGCCTGGCGGGCCGAGCTGGCGGCGGAACTGGCCGCCGCGCCCTGCGTCCTGCCGGAGCGTCCGGACCGCGAACGGGTGGAGGACTTCCTGGTGGGCGTGCGGAAGGAGCACCTGTGAACGCGCTGCCGTGGGGGCTGCCGTCCGGGCTGCCGTCCTGGCTGCCGGAGATCCCCGGCGAGCAGCCGTACCCGGTGGCGTTCTCCACGGTGAGCGGCGCCCACCTGTACGGCTTCCCGTCCGTGGACTCCGACGTGGACCTGCGTGGCGTGCACGTGCTGCCGGTCGAGGAGGTGGCCGGGCTGCGCACCGGGCCGCAGACGCTCGACTGGACGTGGACGCGCGAGGGCGTCGAGGTGGACCTGGTCACGCACGACCTGGTCAAGTTCTGCCGCCTGCTGCTCGGCCGCAACGGTTACGTGCTCGAACAGCTCCTGTCGCCGCTGGTGGTGACCTCCTCGCCGGTGCACGAGGAGCTGACGGCGCTGGCGGCCGGGTGCGTGACGCGGCACCACGCCCACCACTACCTGGGGTTCGCCCGTACGCAGTGGCAATTGTTCGGGCGTACGGGCGAGCTGAAGCCGCTGCTGTACACCTTCCGCGTGCTGGCGACGGGCACCCACCTCATGCGCACCGGGGAGCTGGAGGCCGACCTGACCCGGCTGCTGCCCTACGGGCCGGCGTACCTGCCGGAGCTGGTGGCGGCCAAGCGGGAGGCCGAGCACGGCGCGGCGCCGCCGGTGGCGGGCGTGGCCGAGGACGTGGCGCGGATGACGGCCGCTCTGGAGGCGGCGCGCGAGGGCTCCGCGCTGCCCGAGCGGGCCACCGCGGAAGACGCCCTGCACGACCTGGCCGTGCGGGCGCGCCTGGCGTCCCGTCCCTGACGGGGTGCGGCCGGTCAGGGACGGGACAGGGGGTCAGGCTGCGCCGGGGTCGGCCGACAGGACCAGCCGGACCGAGACGTTCTCGTACCCGGCGCGTTCGAACGCCCGCGCCATCGGGACGTTGCCCGCGTCGGTGTCGGCCATGATCCCCGGCACGCCGCGCTCGGCGTGGAAGCGGGTGATCTCGCCGAGCAGCTCGTCGACGTAGCCGCGGCCCCGGTGCGCGGGCACCACGCCGAGGTAGCCGACCACGGGCCCGGCGTCGTTGGCGGACGGCAGCGCGACGCCGACCAGGTCGCCGGCCTTGTCATAGGCCAGCCGCCACCAGGACCGATCGCCCCGCATCGAGCGGTTGTCGCGGACGTCCTCGCGGGCCTGTTCCACGGGATCCATGGTCATCAGGGCCTGGCGGGTGTGGAAGTCGAGGGTGCCCTCGGCGACCTGGCGGAAGGCGTCCACGAACACCTCGTCGTCGTCATCGCCGCGGAAGACCAGCCGGTCGGACGGCTCGGGCACCGGCGAGCCGGGCGTCCAGGCGTAGCGCAGGCGTTCCAGCTCCTCGGTCAGCCCGGCGCGGCCGGCGGCCTCCCAGCGCCAGGCGATGGCCGCCGACGCCTTCGGGTCCTCCCGCCAGCCGTTGGAGACGAAGACGTGGTACTCCGGCGTCCGGCCGAACGCGGCGTGCGCGTGGCGCAGCAGCTCGGCGGCCAGCCCCACACGGTCCTCGACGGAGGGGTGGACGTAGACGCAGTCGAGGGCGAGCGGTCGCTCCTCGCCGGCGAAGCCCCACCAGACGGCGCGGGCCAGGATCTCGCCGTTCTCCTCGGCGAGCCAGATCCGGTCGTAGCGGTAGTTGCGGCTCTCCAGGAAGGAGAGCAGCCGGTCGGGATGGGCCCAGCTGATGGATTCGTCGACGACGCAGCCGAGCAGGCGGTCGAGGTCAGCCTCGGCCGCGGTACGGAAAAGCACAGTTCCTCCGAGAAATGAAAATCACACTTACACTGCCAAACATCTCAGTGCCTCCCTTCTCCCGACATTTCGCAGCACTCTAGTCCAAGCCGCCACCGCCCGCCCGCCGTTTTCCCGGACATGATCTTCCCCTCGTGGCCGGAGGACGACGTGAGTACGCTGGACCGCGTCCAGTTTCCGGCGTTTCCCGATCCGGCGGGACGATTCCGATCCGGCCGACGATGAGGACAGGATGGGCTCCGTGAGGTCCAACGACGACGACACGCTGCCGCTGCAACCGCCGATCCGGCTCCCCGACGCCGCCACCCTGGCCTCCGCGGTCCGCGCCGCGCCGCTCGCGGGCGAGCTGAAGGCGCTGCTCGACCCGCCCGACGACCCGCAGCCTCAGCATGGCGACGAGCAGGGGCACGAGCAGGGGCACGAGCGCGCCGGCGACGCGCGGGTGCTGGAGGCGTGGGCGCGGGTGTGCCGGACGCGGCTGGCCGCCGACGAGCGGCTGCTGCTGGAGCTCATCCGCATGTTCCTGTCCAGGGAGCCGGTCGCCGGGCGGGTGCCTCAGGCGCTGACCGATCTGGGGCTGGTGCGGCAGGCGGAGCCGTACACGCTGAGCTGGCTCGGGCTGTGGGTGGCGCGGCTGATCATCGCCGAGACCGCCGGTCAGGAGATCCCCGTCATGGGGACGCTGGCCGGCGCCGACGCCGCCACGCTGCTGCACGGCCTGCGCTCCTACCCCGAGGCCGAGCGGAGCGAGGAGCTGGCGGGCTGGCTGGCCGGCCGCGACCGGGAGCGGGCCGCCGCCGAGATCGCCGGTGCGCTGGCCGGTGTGAGCCCGCTGAGCCGGGCGGTCGGGGTGGATCTGCTGGAGTCGGGCCTCGGCGAGGAGGGCCGCCGGGCGCTGCGCGGGCTGCTGGAGGAGCCCAGGCTGGGCGCGGTGGTCGCGGCCAGGACGGGCCGCGAGGAACGGCCGCCCACCCCCGACGAGATCGCCTGGGTGCTGGTGGACATGGCGGCGGCGCTGCTGGAGTTCGGCGGCGGCGAGGCGGGCGAGGTGATCGACTCGATCGCCATGGGGATGGACGCGGAGGAGCAGGCGGGCACGATCGCGATCCTCGCCTTCGGCGACCACCCGTGGACGGGACGGGTGCTGCGGGTCGTCATCGACCACCACCCGGACGAGCGCGTCACGGCCGCGGCCCGCAAGGCCCTGCGCCGCCTGCGCGGCCTCGCCGACATCCGCACCTGACGGACGCGACTGCGGGGACACGGCTGCGGGGACACGGCTGCGGGGACAGGGCTCCGAGGGGACGCGGGCGCGGCGGCCGGGGCCGGTAGAGTCGGCTCGATGACGAAGCATACGATCTCGCCGCAGAGCGGCATCCTGGGCGACGGCTTCGGCTGCGACTGCGGCGCGGTGCTGGCCGGGCGGATGGCGGCCGAGCTGCACGCCGCCGAGAACGGCCGGTGCTCGGCCTGTCTCGGCTCGGCGGTGGAGCAGCTGGCCCCCGACCTCACGCGAGGGTGCACGGTCTGCGCGGCGACCGGGGGCCGCAAGGAGCAGATCACCTGGCAGCTCGCCCACACCGAGGCCGAGGAGCTGATCACGATGACCGTGGTGCGCGGCATCGTGGCGGGGATCGACGGGCCCTTCCACCTGTCGGACATCGCCGACACGGTGCGGGCCGGGTTCGGGTTGCCCGCCGGGCGGCTGCCGGTGGGGCCGCGGGTGCGCGACCTGCTGCTCCAGCTCCAGGCGGCGGGCGAGATCGCCATGTTGTCGGCCCCCGACGAGCTGCTGGGCACCGACCAGGTGCTCTACCGCGACCCCCAGTGGCAGCGCACCCGCACCCTCGGCCTCTGAGCCGCACCCCCCAGCGGGTCAGGAGCGGCCCGTCACCCTCCCGGCGGATCACGGGCGGCCCGTCGCCCGCCCCGCGGGTCAGGGGCGGCAGAGGATCTCGCCGTGCAGCACCGAGAGCCAGGCGTCGTCGTCTGCGGCCCATTCCAGCCAGCCTTCGGCCATGCGCTCCAGATCGGACTCGGTGGCCGCGCCCGTGGCGAGCGCCTGCTCGGCCAGGGCCGACCGCCGGACGCGGTCGGCCCACATGCCGCCCCACCATGCGCGGTCCTCGGGGGTGGCGAAGCACCAGGTGGAGGAGGTGGCGGTGACCTCCTGGAAGCCGGCGGCGCGGGCCCAGGACAGCAGGCGCCGCCCGGCGTCCGGCTCGCCGCCGTTCTGGCGGGCGAGCCGCTGGTACAGGGCCATCCAGTCGTCCAGCGCGGGCAGGCGCGGGTACCAGGCGAAGGCCGAGTAGTCGCTGTCCCTGGCCGCGACGTACCCGCCGGGTTTGGTCACCCGGCGCATCTCGCGCAGCGCCCGCACCGGGTCGCCCACGTGCTGGAGCACCTGGTGGGCGTGGACCACGCAGAAGGTGTCGTCGGGGAAGTCGAGGGCGTGCGCGTCGGCGACGGCGAAGTCCACGTTGCCCAGACCGCGCGCGCCGATCTCGGCCCTGGCCAGCGCCAGGGCGTCCGCGGTCACCTCCGACGCCGTCACGTGGCCCACCAGCGCGGCCAGGTCCGCGGTGATCGTGCCGGGCCCGCTGCCCACGTCGAGGAGCCTCATCGCGGGCCGCAGGTGCGGCAGCAGGTACGCGGCCGAGTTCTCCGCGGTGCGCCACCGGTGCGAGCGCAGGACGGACTCGTGGTGCCCATGGGTGTAGACGGCGTCCATCGAAAGACTCCTTCACGACGATGTGTGCTCCGACCTTAACGCGAGTCTCACCTTTCGAGAGGGACCGTCTTTCTATATGAGACGGCCTGGGTCGTCCGGCGTCGCTCGTAGACTGGTCACGGCAATGTCCTGGCAAAAGGAAGGCGTGGTCGTGGGAGAGGTCCGGCCGATCGTGCACGTGGGCGATCCGGTGCTGCACAATCCGTGCGAGCCGGTCACCCGGTTCGACGGCGAGCTGGCGGCGCTGGTCGACGACATGTTCGCGAGCATGTACGCGGCCGAGGGCGTGGGCCTGGCCGCCAACCAGATCGGCGTGCCGCTGCGCGTGTTCGTCTACGACTGCCCCGACGCCGAGGGCGTCGCCCACAAGGGCGTCGTCGTCAACCCGGCCCTCGAGCTGCCCGGCCTCGGTGAGCGCCGCCTCGACCCCGACGACGAGGGCTGCCTGTCGGTCCCCGGCCAGTTCGCCCCGCTCCCCCGGCCCGACCACGCCACCGTCCACGGTTTCGACACCGAGGGGCGGCCGGTCACGGTCGAGGGCACCGGCCTGCTGGCGCGCTGCCTCCAGCACGAGACCGACCACCTCGACGGCTACCTGTACATCGACCGCCTGTCGGCCAAACGCCGCAAGCAGGTGCTGGCAGCGTACGAGCAGACCAAGGCCGCTAAAGAGGACATTTCTCCGCTATAGTGGAGGAATGCAAGGTGAAGGCGTACTGTCCAGCGGGCTGTCCCTGGCCGAGCTGGGCGGGCGCATCCGCGCCGAGCGGCGCGGACGCGGGTTGTCCGTCGAGCGCCTGGCCGAGCTGAGCGGCATCAGCAGGAGCATGGTCTCCGACGTCGAGCGCGGCGCCAAGTCGCCGACCGTGCTGGTGCTCGACCGCCTGGCCACGGCCCTCGGCACGTCCATCTCCCGGCTCCTCGACGAACCGGCCCGCGAGGACGTGCGCGTGCTGCGGCACGACCGGCAGCGGGTGCTGCGCGACCCGTCGGGCTGGGAACGGCGGGTGTTGTCGCCGGTGCTGGCCGACGTGGAGTTCGAGTTCATGCGGACCACGATCGGCCCCGGCGTGGACGCGGGCGAGTTCGCCCCGCACGTCCGGGGCTCGCGCGAGTACCTGGCAGTCGAGCGCGGCACGCTGCGCCTGACGATCGACGACCGGCCGTACGAGCTGGCGGCCGGCGACTCGGCCGCCTACCCCGGCGACCACCGCCACGCCTTCGCCAACGACGGGACCGCCGACTGCGTCTTCTACCTGGCCATGGAGCTGGGCGGCGGCCATGAGAGCAGGCATCACGAGACCTGGAGGGAAGCCCCGCATGGATGAGCTGCGCCGCGCCGGCGTCAGGGCGGCCGAGATCGCGGCCGCCCATCTGGAGGGCGTCCCGGCCGGGCCGGTCTGGCGGCCGGTGCCCGCCGCCGAGCGCGCCTGGCTGGCCGAGCTGCCGCTGCCCGAAGCCGGGCGTCCCCTCGACGCGCTGCTCGACGACGTGGGCGCCCATGTGCTGCCGTACCCGATGGGCAACGGGCACCCGCGCTTCTTCGGCTGGGTGAACTCGCCGCCCTCCCCCGCGGGCGTGCTCGTCGAGCCGCTGGCCGCCGCGCTCAACCCGAGCTGCGCGGGCGGCGACCACGCGGGCCCGCTGCTGGAGCGTACGGTGGTGCGCTGGCTGGCCGAGCTGGTCGGCTTCCACCACCCGCCCGGCGGCGGCCTGCTGACCAGCGGCGCGTCGATGGCCACGATCGTCTGCCTGGCCGCCGCCCGGCAGCACGCCGCGCTCGCCGACGGCTGGGACGCCCGCGAGGAGGGCCTGCACGGCCGCCCGCCCATGGTCCTGTACGTCACCGAGGAGGGCCACAGCTGCCTGCACAAGGCGGCCCAGCTGCTCGGCCTCGGCGCCCGGAACGTCCGGAAGGTGCCGGTGGACGCCTCCTTCCGCATGGACGTCGGCGCGCTGCGCACGATGATCGCCGACGACCTGGCGGCGGGCCTGCGGCCGTTCTGCGTGGCGGGCAGCGCGGGCACCGTCAACTCCGGCGCGGTCGATCCGCTCGACGCCATCGCCGACGTGGCCGCCGAGCACGGGCTCTGGTTCCACGTGGACGGCGCCTACGGCGCGCTCGGCGTGCTCGACGCGCGCTCGGCGCCCGCCTACGCGGGCCTGGACCGGGCCGACTCGCTGGCCCTCGACCCGCACAAGTGGCTCGGCGTCCCGGTCGGCTGCGGCTGCGCGCTGCTGCGCGACCCGGCCGCCGCGCGGGCCGCCTTCAGCCTGGTGCCGTCGTACCTGGTCGACGACAACGCCGACGACCTGGGCTGGTTCGCCGAGTACGGGCCCGAGCAGACCCGTCCGTTCCGGGCGCTGAAGACCTGGGCGACGCTGTCGTACCTGGGCAGGGAGGGCGTCACGCGCCTGGTCGAGCACACCGGCGGCCTGGCGCGCACGCTGGCCGCCATGGTCGAGCAGGCCGCGGACTTCGAGCTGCTCGCGCCGGTCGCCACCTCCATCACGGCCTTCCGCCACACGCCCGCGACCGACGGATCCGGCGGACCCGGCGGGCTCGACGCGCTCAACCGGGCCCTGCCGGGCGCGGTCCAGGCGCGCGGCAACGCCTTCCTCACCGGCACCCGCCTCGGCGGCCGGGACGCGCTGCGGGCCTGCTTCCTGCATCCCGACACCACCAAGGACGACCTGGCGATCCTGCTGGCGGAGATCCGCCTGGCGGCGAAGACGCTCTGAGGCCCGGTAAAGGGCTGCTCCACGGACGTACCGGACACGCATGGCCGGACGCCGGGATCCGACAAAGCCCTGTGAGCTCTCCCCCTGCCCGGGTAGTAAGCGGCCGGGACGTGAGCAATCAGGAGGATCCCATGGCAGAGACCGTGGCAGACGTGATGACTTCCCACCCGGCGACGGTCGAGTGCGACCAGCCGGTGTCGGCAGCCGCGGCGCTCATGCGCGACAACGACGCTGGCGCGGTGATCGTCAACGAGAACGGGCGCATGAAGGGCATCGTCACCGACCGGGACATCACGATCCGCGTGGTGGCCGACGAGCGGGGGCCGGAGACGCCGGTCAGGGAGGCGTGCAGCCCGTCGGTCGAGGCGGTCGGGCCGGACACGAGCATCGACCAGGCCGTGCAGATCATGCGCTCGCACGCCGTGCGCCGCCTTCCGGTCGTCGAGGACGGCCGTCCCGTCGGCATCGTGAGCCTGGGCGACCTGGCGGTCGAGCGCGACCCGGACTCCGCGCTCGCCGACATCTCGGCCGCGGAGGGCAACCGCTAACGTGGCTGTGTGATCACAGTCGAGGACGTCCGGCGCTTCGCGCGCACCCTTCCGCGCTCGTCCGAGCACCTGATCCGGGACCGGGTCAAGTTCCGCGTGGGAAAGATCGTCTACGTGGCGTTCTCGCGGGACGAGACGCTGATGGGCTTCGGGTTCCCGAAGGAGGAACGCGAGGCCCTGGTGGCGGCCGAGCCGGCCAAGTTCCTCATGCCCGGCGAGTCCGATCTGCGCTTCAACTGGGTGGTCGCCCGCATGGACGCCCTCGACGCGACGGAGATGCGCGAGCTGGTGCTGGAGGCGTGGCGCATGTGCGTCCCGAAGAAGGTCCGCCTGGAACAGCAGCTCCAGACCGGCCCCTGAAGCCGTTCCGCCGTGGTCACGACACCGAGCGATAGAGGGCCGAGGTCAGGTCGGTGACGCGCTTGACCGAGCCGCTCCACGCGCTGCCCGCCGGGTGGGCGGTGAGCACCGCCATGACCAGGCGGTCGCCGGTGCCGGCCAGGCCCGTCGTGTGCAGCACGGGCCGCCCGTAGTCGGGCACGCCCGAGCCGGTCGCGCGCTGCGCGATCCACGAGACGGGCGCGGCCAGCGCCTTGGGGTCGCACTTGCCGGGCGGCGTCGTGCCGAACCCCGACCAGCCCTGCTTGACCGCCCAGGGCCTCGGCACCGCGCGCGGGATGCCGAAGGTCTGGTCGAAGCCGTCGGTGCCGCACGGCGTGGAGGCGCGCAGGTGGCCGAGGATGAGGTCGCGCACCCGGGCGTCGGCGGTGTCGAGCAGGTAGCGGTAGGTCCGGACGACGTCGTACGCGCTGAGCGAGGTGTAGCCCCAGAAGCCCGGCTTTGAGGCGGGCGGCGGGGTGGTGTCGGACAGGCCGAGCCGGCGGGCGGTCCGGACGATGATCTGCCCCTTGCCGTCACGATCCCAGAACGCCGAGGCGGCGTCGTCGTCGCTGGAGCGCAGCATGATCTTCAGCAGCCGGGCGTCGGCCGGCGGCACGCTCTTGCGCCGCTCCAGGTAGTCGATCGCGATGAGGATCTTGACGACCGACGCCGAGCGGAACTTGCGGTGGGCGTTCCGGACGGCGACGATCTTGCCGGCCTTCCGGTCGAACACCACCCAGGCCGCCGTGGTGCCCGCTGGCACCTGGATCGGGCGGGCGACGGCGGCGTGGGCGGGCGTGGCCAGGGCGACGACGGGGACGACCGCCGCCGCGGCGGCCAGGGGCTTGATTCGCACCCGCCTATAACTACCAGATTGTGTCGTCCACCCCTTGACCGTCCAACGAAAGCGGGTATAAACACAGGAGAAACCAAATAGAAACGGCGGTGAACCAACATCATGTACGCCGAGGAGCGGCAGCAGGAGATCCTCCGCAGAGCACGGGACGCGGGCCGCGTCGACGTGGTGAGGCTGGCCGCCGAGCTCGACGTGACCACCGAGACGATCCGCCGCGACCTGACCGCGCTGGAGCGGGCGGGCGTGCTGCGCCGGGTGCACGGCGGCGCGATCCCCGTGGAACGCCTGGGGTTCGAGCCCGCGCTGGCCGCCCGCGACGAGGTGATGACCGCGGAGAAGGAGCGCATCGCCAAGGCGGCCCTGGCCGAGCTGCCCGAGGACGGCTCGATCATCATCGACGCCGGCACCACCACCGGCCGCCTGGTCCAGGCGCTGCCCGCCGACCGCGAGCTCACCGTGATCGTCAACTCGCCGCCGCTGGCCACCGTCCTGGCCTCGCGGGCCAACCTCCAGGTGATCGTGCTGGGCGGGCGGCTGCGCGGCAAGACGCTGGCCACGGTCGACGACTGGGCGCTGCGCCCGCTGGCCCACCTCAACGTCGACGTCGCGTTCATGGGCACCAACGGCTGCTCGCCCGCCCGGGGCCTGACCACGCCCGACCCGGCCGAGGCGGCGATCAAGCGGGCCATGGTCCGGGCCGCGCAGCGCAGCGTGCTGCTGGCCGACCACACCAAGTTCGGCAACACCTACCTGGCCACGTTCGCCGAGCTGGGCGAGATCGACGTGGTGATCACCGACGCCGGGATCGACCCGGCGCTGGCCGCCGACGTCGCCGCGGCCGGGCCGGAGGTGATCCGCGCGTGATCCTCACGTTGACGCTCAACCCGAGCCTCGACCGCACGATCGAGATCGCCGCCCTGGCCAGGGGCGCGGTGATCCGGGCCGCCCGTGCCCGGCTCGACCCGGGCGGCAAGGGCGTCAACGTCTCGCGGGCGCTGCTGGCCAACGGCGTCGCCGCCCGCGCCGTGCTGCCCTTCGCCGGGGACGAGGGCGCGCAGCTCGTCCGCCTGCTGGCCGCCGAGGGCCTGGACATGGTCACCGTCCCCGTGGCGGGCACGACCCGGTCCAACGTCACGCTCGCCGAGCCCGACGGCACCGTCACCAAGATCAACGAGCCGGGGCCCGCGCTGTCGGCGGCCGAGCTGGACACGGTCGCCGAGACCGTACTGGCCGCGGCGCGGGAGGCGGACTGGGTGGTGGCCTCGGGCAGCCTGCCGCCCGGGGTGCCCGCCGACGTCTACGCCCGGCTGTGCCGCCGCTTCGCCGCCGCGGGCCTGCACGTCGCCGTGGACACCAGCGGCCCGGCCCTCGCCCGTGCGCTGGAGGCCGGTCCGGCGCTGGTCAAGCCCAACCTCGACGAGCTGGCCGCGGTGACCGGCCGCCCCTTGTGCCGGGTCGGCGACGTGGTCGAGGCGGCGGCCGGGCTGCGCGCCGCGGGCGCCCGTACGGTGCTGGCCAGCCTCGGGGCCGACGGCGCCGTCCTCGTCGAGGACGACGGCGTCTGGTACGGCGAGGCCGCGGTCACCGGCCCGCGCAGCTCCGTCGGCGCCGGTGACGCCATGCTGGCCGGGTTCCTGGCCGCGGGCGGGCACGGTGTCCCCGCCCTGGCCGAGGCGCTGGCGTGGGGCGCGGCGGCGGTCCGGCTGCCCGGCAGCAGGATGCCCGGCCCCGCCGACATCGACCGCGCCGGGGTGCGCACGGGAGCCCACGACCCGGCCCGCCCGCTCACCGTCCCGCACGCGCCGCCCGTCCCGGAGCCGGTCGCCCCCTCACCGTACGGCTGATCCACTGCTCATCCCCCCGAAGGAGCACGTCCATGGCCGACACTTACACCCCTCCGGTCCACGGCACCGGAGTCAAGGCCACCATCCAGCGCCTAGGCGGCCACCTGGCCGGGATGATCATGCCGAACATCGGCGCGTTCATCGCCTGGGGCCTGATCACCGCGCTGTTCATCCCCACCGGCTGGCTGCCGGACAAGGAGCTGGCCGCGCTGGTCGACCCGGTCATCAAGGCCCTGCTGCCGATCCTCATCGCCTACACCGGCGGCCGCATGGTCCACGGGCAGCGCGGCGCGGTCGTCGGCGCGGTGGCGGCGATGGGCGTGGTCGTGGGCTCGGACATCCCGATGTTCCTCGGCGCGATGATCGTCGGCCCGCTCGCCGCCGTGACTCTGAAATATGTGGACAAGTTCACTGAGCAGCGGACCCGGGCCGGGTTCGAGATGCTGGTGGACAACTTCACCGCCGGCATCGTGGGCGCCGCGATGGCCGTGGCCGGGGTGCTGGGCATCGGGCCGGTCGTCCGGGTCGTCACCGACGTGGCGGGCCAGGCGGTCGAGTGGCTGATCACCAACAACCTGCTGCCGGTGGCCTCGGTGCTGATCGAGCCGGCCAAGGTGCTGTTCCTGAACAACGCGGTCAACCACGGCGTGCTGGGGCCGCTGGGGGTGGCCGAGGCGGTGCGGCAGGGCAGATCGATCCTGTTCATGCTGGAGTCGAACCCCGGCCCTGGGCTCGGGCTGCTGGTGGCGTACCTGCTGTTCGGGACGCGTCCGCTGCGGCCGAGCACGCCCGCCGCGATGATCATCCACTTCTTCGGCGGCATCCACGAGATCTACTTCCCGTACGTGCTGATGAAGCCACGGCTCATCCTGGCCGTCATCGCGGGCGGGGCGGCCGGCGTGTTCACCTTCATGATCACCGGCGCGGGCCTGGTCGCCACCCCCTCGCCCGGCAGCATCTTCGCCTACCTCGCGGTGACGCCGCGCGGCGGCTGGCTCGGCTCGATCGCCGGGATCGCGGTGGCCACGGCCGTGTCGTTCGCCGTCGCCGCCGTGCTGCTGGGCTTCGGCCGGGGCGAGAAGGAGCCCGAGCCGGACGTCCCCGGCCCGCGGGACGCCGTCGCGGACCCGCCGCCCCCTGAGCCCGCGAGCACCGAACCCGTCAGGACCGAACCCGTCAGCAAGGAGGCGTGAGCCGTGGCCGGCATCGACAGCAAGGACATCCACAAGATCGTCGTGGCCTGCGACGCGGGCATGGGCAGCAGCGTCATGCTCGCCTCCCAGCTCCGCAAGCAGCTCAAGGGGAGCGGCGTCACCGTCGAGCACACCCCGGTGAACTCCATCCCCGCCGACGCCGACGTCGTCGTGTGCCACTCCGGGCTGGCCGCCAGGGCCAGGGCCGCCGCGCCGGGCAAGGCGCTGGTGTCCTTCCAGGTCTTCCTCGGCGACCCGGCGGTGACCGGGCTGGTGAACACCATCAGGAACGGCGGCACCGTCGATGCGTGAGGACCTGCTCGACGCGCGGGCGATCCGGCTGCACGAGAGCGCGGCCTCGCGCGAGGAGGCCGTCCGCCGGTGCGGGCGGGTGCTGGTGGAGGTGGGGGCGGTCGCGGAGCCGTACGTCGAGGCGATGCTCGAACGCGAGCGCACGATCTCCACCTACGTCGGCGAGGGGGTGGCCGTCCCGCACGGCACGGCCGCCGCCAAGCGGGACGTCACCCGCGACGCGATCTGCGTCGTGCGCTTCCCCGGCGGGATCGACTGGGACGGCGAGCGCGTCACGCTGTGCGTGGGCATCGCCGCCGCCGGCGACGGGCACGTGCCGCTGCTGGCGGCGCTGGCCGAGATCCTGCTCGACCCCGACCGGGCCAGGGCGTTGCGCGAGGCGACGGAGCCGGGCCAGGTGCTGAAGGAGCTGACGTGAAGGTAGCCAGGTTCCACGCCCCGGGCGACATCAGGATCGAGGACGCGCCGGAGCCGCCGGCCGGGCCGGGCGAGCTGAAGATCCGGGTGCGCAACTGCTCGACCTGCGGCACCGACGCCAAGATCTTCCGGTACGGCCACCACCACATCAGGCCGCCGCGCGTCATGGGCCACGAGATCGCCGGCGAGGTCGTGGGCACCGGGGCGCGGGTGCAGGTGATCGCCGCCATCCCGTGCGGGACGTGCGTGGAGTGCCGCCGGGGCCGCCTGACCGTCTGCCCGCGCCAGGAGTCGATGGGCTACCACTACGACGGCGGCTTCGCCGAGTACGTGGTCGTCCCGGCCAAGGTGGTGGCCGTGAACGGGGTGAACGCCGTACCCGACGGCGTCGGGTACGGCGAGGCGTCGGTGGCCGAGCCGCTGGCCTGCGTGCTCAACGGCCAGTCGCTGGCCGGGGTGGGCCCGGGCGACGACGTGGTGGTGATGGGCGCGGGCCCGATCGGCTGCCTGCACGTACGGCTGGCGCGGGCGCGCGGCGCGTCCCGGATCTTCCTCGTCGACGTCAACGCCGAGCGGCTGGCGATGGCGGCCGAGCTGGTGCGTCCCGACGCGGTGATCGACTCCGACGCCGTCGCACAGGTGCTCAAGCTGACCGGCGGCCGCGGCGCCGACGTCGTGATCACCGCGGCGGCCTCCGGCGCGGCCCAGGAGCAGGCGGTCCGGATGGCCGCCCGGCAGGGGCGCGTGAGCTTCTTCGGCGGGCTGCCGAAGGACGACCCGGTCATCGCCCTCGACGCCAACCTGGTCCACTACCGGGAGCTGACCATCGTGGGCGCGAACGGCTCCAGCCCCGCGCACAACGCCGAGGCCCTGCGCCTGGTGGCCGAGGGCGCCGTCGTGGTGTCCGACCTGATCACCCACCGGCTGCCGCTGCCCCGGGTGCTCGACGGGATCGACCTCGTCAGCACGGGCAAGGCGATCAAGGTGACGATAGAACCCTGAAGGAGGTTGGCGATGGCGAGTCGAACGGTGGCCGTGGCCTGCGCCGGCGGCCTGCACGCGCGTCCGGCGAAGGTGTTCGTGCGGGAGGCGGCCCGGCTCGGGGTGCCGGTGCGGGTGCGGCTCGGCGAGAAGTCGGTGCCGGCCGGCAGCATGCTGGGGGTGTTGTCGCTGGGCGCGGTGCAGGGCACGGTGGTGACGCTGGAGGCCGAGGGCGCGGGGGCCGAGGAGGCGCTCGACGCGCTGGCCGCCCTGCTCTCCCGCGACCTCGACGCCGCCCCCGCGCCCGGCGCGGCTGCGGCGACTGGGGCCGGGGCCGGTGAGGCGTGCGATGCCTGAGGCGACGCTGAAGGGCGTGGGAGTCAGCCAGGGCCGGGCCGCCGGGCCCGTGGTGCGGATGGCGGCCCCGCCCGTGCTGCCCGCCCCCCGCCGGGTCGCCGACCCCGGCGCCGAGACGGCCGCCGCCGCGAAGGCCCTCGACGCCCTCGCCGCCGACCTGGAACGCCGCGCCGCCCACGCGGAGGCCGAAGCGGCCGAGATCCTGGAGGCGCTGGCCATGATGGCCGCCGACCCGGAGCTGCGCGAACAGGCCGAGGCGCACGTGCGCGACGACGGCCTGGACGCCCCCCACGCCCTGGACGCCGCCTTCTCCGCGCACCAGGAGGCCCTGGCCGCGCTGGGCGGCTACCTCGCCGAACGGGCCGCCGACCTCGACGACCTCAGGTCCCGCGCGGTGGCCGCCGCCCTGGGCCTGCCCATGCCGGGCGTGCCCGACCCCGGCCATCCGTTCGTGCTGGTGGCCGGGGACCTGTCGCCCGCCGACACCGCCGGCCTGGGCCCGCGGGTGCTGGCGCTGGTCACCGAGCGCGGCGGGCCCACCAGCCACACCGCGATCCTGGCCCGCGGCCGGGGCCTGCCCGCCGTGGTGGCCTGCGCGGGCGTCCTGGACGTCCCCGACGGGACGATGATCGGCGTGGACGGCGTCACCGGCGAGGTCACGGTCGGCCTCACCGGCCCGGAGGCCGACCGCGTACAGGAGTCCGACCGGCGCGACCGGGAGCGGCTGGCGGCCGGCGCGGGCCCCGGCAGGACCGCCGACGGCCACCCGGTGAGGCTGCTGCACAACATCGGCTCGGCCGCGGACCTGCGGCCGGGCGCGGAGGGCGTGGGCCTGTTCCGCACCGAGTTCCTGTTCCTCGACCGCAGGCGGCCGCCCTCCCACGAGGAGCAGGTCGCCGCGTACGCGGAGGTGTTCGCCGGGGGCGGGCCGGTGACCGTGCGCACGCTCGACGCCGGCACCGACAAGCCGCTGCCCTTCCTCGGCCTGCCGGCCGAGCCCAACCCGGCGCTGGGCGTGCGCGGCCTGCGCGTCGACCGCGTGCTGCCCGGCGTCCTGGACGCCCAGCTCGACGCCATCGCCGAGGCCGCCCGCGCCACGGGCGCCGACGTGCGGGTGATGGCCCCCATGGTGACCACCGCGCGCGAGGCGGCCGACTTCGCCTGCCGCGTGCGCGCCCGCGGCATCGCCCGCGCGGGCGTGATGGTCGAGGTGCCCGCCGCCGCCCTCCAGGCCGACGAGCTGCTGGCCGAGGTGGACTTCCTCAGCGTCGGCACCAACGACCTGGCCCAGTACACCTTCGCCGCCGACCGGCAGCATCCCGGCCTGTCCGACCTGCTCGACCCGGCTCAGCCCGCCCTGCTGCGGCTGGTCGGCATGTGCGCCGAGGCCGGGCTGCGGGCGGGCAAGCCGGTCGGGGTGTGCGGCGAGGCCGCCGGCGACCCGGCGGTCGCGCCGCTGCTGGTGGGGCTCGGGGTGTCGAGCCTGTCGATGGCCCCGGTGTGCGTGCCCGTCGTCCGCGAGGCGCTGGCGGCCCTCACCCTGGAGGAGTGCCGCGAGCGCGTCCGCGCGCCGCGGCGCTGACCGGTCAGCCGACCGGCTCGGGGTTGTGGGCCCTGAGCCGGAGCCGGTCGTCCTCGACGTCCACCGTGACCTTGCCGCCCTCGCCCACCTCGCCGGTCAGCAGCATCGTGGACAGGCGGTTGTCCAGTTCCCGCTGCACGGTGCGACGCAGCGGGCGGGCGCCGAACTCGGGCTGGTAGCCGCGCCGGGCCAGCCAGTCCTTGGCCTCGTCGCTGACCTCCAGGGTGACGTCCTGGCCGCGCAGCCGCTGCCGGGTGCGCTCCAGCAGCAGGTCCACGATCTGGCGCAGCTGCTCGCGTTCCAGCCGCTTGAAGACGATCACCTCGTCGATGCGGTTGAGCAGCTCGGGGCGCAGGGAGTGGCGCAGCAGGTCCATGAGCTCGTCCTGGAGCTGCGGGGTGTCGCCCTCGGCGTCCAGGATGAGCTGGGCGCCGATGTTGCTGGTCATGATGACGATGGTGTTGGTGAAGTCGACCGTGCGGCCCTGGCCGTCGGTCAGCCGGCCGTCGTCGAGCATCTGCAGCAGGATGTTCATGACGTCGGGGTGGGCCTTCTCGATCTCGTCGAGCAGGACGACGCCGTGCGGGCGGCGGCGGACGGCCTCGGTGAGCTGGCCGGCCTCCTCGTAGCCGACGTACCCGGGGGGCGCGCCGATCAGGCGGGAGACGGTGTGCCGCTCCTGGAACTCGCTCATGTCGATGCGCACCATGTGGTCCTCGCCGCCGAACAGCGCGGCGGCCAGCGCCCTGGCCAGCTCGGTCTTGCCGACCCCGGTCGGGCCGAGGAACAGGAAGCTGCCGATGGGCCGGTTGGGGTCCGACAGGCCCGCCCTGGCCCTGCGCACCGCCTCGGCGATCGCGACGACGGCCTCGTCCTGGCCGATGACCCGCTCGTGCAGGTGCTCCTCCAGCCGCATCAGGCGCTCGCGCTCCTGCTCGGTGAGCTGGGTGACGGGAATGCCGGTACGCCGGGAGACGACCTCGGCGATGTCCTCCACCATGACCTGCGGGACGGTGTCGTGGCCCTGCCGGGCGCGATCCAGCTCGGGACGGAGCTTGTCGATCTGGACGGTGAGCTCCTTGGCCCGGTCGAAGTCGTCGGAGGTGACCGCCTGGTCCTTGTCGCGGCGCAGCGCGTCGAGGCGTTCCTCCAGCTCGCGCACGTCGCTGTCGGGGGCGCGTGAGCGCAGCCGGACCCAGGCCGAGGCCTGGTCCATCAGGTCGATGGCCTTGTCGGGCAGGAAACGGTCGGGGATGTAGCGGGCAGAGAGGTTGGCGGCGGCGTCCAGGGCCTCGTCGGTGATGCGCACCTGATGGTGGGCCTCGTACGCGTCGCGCAGCCCGGCCAGGATCTCGACCGTCTGCTCGACGGTGGGCTCGCTGACCAGGATGGGCTGGAAACGGCGTTCGAGCGCGGCGTCCTTCTCGATGTTCTTGCGGTACTCGTCGATGGTGGTGGCGGCGATGACGTGCAGCTCGCCGCGGGCCAGGGCGGGCTTGAGGATGTTGGCCGCGTCCATGCCGCCCTCGGCCGAGCCGGCGCCGACCAGGGTGTGCACCTCGTCGATGAAGACGATGGTCTCGTCGGCGTGCGCGCGCACCTCGTCGATGACCTTCTTGATGCGCTCCTCGAACTCGCCCCGGTACTTCGACCCGGCGACCATGCCGGTCAGGTCGAGCGCGACGACGCGGCGGTCCTTGAGCGTGTCGGGCACGCTGCCGTTGACGATGCGCTGGGCGATGCCCTCGACGATGGCGGTCTTGCCGACGCCGGGCTCGCCGATCAGGCACGGGTTGTTCTTGGTGCGCCGCGAGAGCACCTCGATGGCCTGCTCGATCTCGTCCTCACGACCGACGACCGGGTCGATCCTGCCCTGCCTGGCCTCCTCGGTCAGGTCGCGGCCGTACTCGTCGAGCGCGGGGGTGTCGGTGGGCTGCCGCCCGTCGCCGTGCTGCTGACGGGACGCGCCGGACATGATGGCCTGCTGCAGCTCGTTGGCCGAGACGCCCTGCTCCTGGAGCAGGCGGGCGGCGCCGGAGTCGGGGTTGGCGGCCACGGCGAGCAGCAGGTGCTCGGGGCCGATGTAGGAGGACTGGAGGGCGCGGGAGATGCGCTGGGCGTCCAGGACGGCGCGTTTGGCCGCCGGGGTGAGCGTGGTGGGCGGCTCGGTCCCGGTGCCGGGTCCGGTCAGGGCGTCGATGCGGTCGCGCAGCCTGCCGAGGTCGACGCCCGCCGCCTGCATCAGGGGACGGGTGGCGTCGGACTCGGTCAGCGCGTCGAGGATGTCCAGGACGTCCATGTCCTGCGCGCCGCGCTGCCCGGCCACCTCCAGGGCCCGGCTGAGCACCTCCCTGGCCGAGGCGCTGAGCAGCTTGCCCACGTCGACCCGCTGCACGCTGGGACGCGACGGCGGCCAGCCTTCCATCCCGCCGAACACCCGTCCGGTGAGCTCCTCGAACCCCCTGAACGGATCTCCCCCGAAGAACGACCTGAACGGCATGTCGGACATTGATCTCCCCCTAGTGCATCAGGGGGACATCTAGCCGAAGAAGCCGCAACTCATAGCCAGCAATCGGCAAAGGGGACGTATTACTCAGTGGCCACCAGGTCGATGACGGGCGTTTCGCCGGAGACGAGCTCCAGCGTGCGATGCGCGGTGCCCGGGTTCTCCAGCAGCGCCATGACGACGGCGGCCACGTCGTCGCGCGGCACCGAGCCGGGCGGCACCTCGGGGGCCAGCCGGACCAGGCCCGTGCCGGGCTCGTCGGTCAGGCGGCCGGGGCGCAGGATCGTCCAGGCCAGGCCGTCGCGGGCGCGCAGGTCGTCCTCGGCGGCGGTCTTGGCCTCGATGTAGGCGGCCCAGACCGGGTCGCTGCCCGGCGCGGGCGGGCGCCCCGCGCCTATCGAGGAGATCTGGATGAACCGCCGCACGCCCGCCCGCTCGGCGGCGTCGGCCATCAGGACGGACGCGGCCCGGTCGACGGTGTCCTTGCGGGCCGCGCCGCTGCCCGGACCGGCGCCGGCCGCGAAGATCACGGCGTCGGCGTCGCGCAGGATCTCCGCCACCTCGTCGGCGGTGGCCTTCTCCAGGTCGCACAGCACGGCCGCGGCCCCCGTGGCCTCGACGTCGGCCACGTGCGCGGGGTTGCGCACCAGGCCGACCGCGCCGGACCTGAGCCGCTCGGCCAGCCGCAGCGCGATCTTGCCGTGCCCACCCGCGATGATGATCCGCATACCTCCCATGGTGTCATGGACGTCATGAACGACTTCCCGCAGGCCCCCACGCCCGCGTTCCTGTTCGACCTGGACGGCACCCTGATCGACAGCGTCTACCAGCACGTCATCGCCTGGCGGCAGGCGCTGTCCGGGATGGGGATCGACCTGTCGGTGTGGCGCATCCACCGGCGCATCGGCATGAGCGGCGGCCTGTTCGTCAGCGCGCTGCTGCGCGAGACCGGGCTGAAGCTGAGCCAGGAGCAGATCGACCAGTTGCAGGTCACCCACGCCGAGGCGTACGAGCAGCAGGTGGAGTCGGTCCGGCCGCTGCCGGGGGCGGCCGAGCTGCTCGGCGAGCTGACCGCGCGCGGCGTGCCGTGGGCCATCGCGACCAGCGGCTACGCCCGTACGGCCCGGCTCGCGCTGGGCATGCTCGGCCTGCCGGAGGACACCCCGATGGTCACCCGCGACCTGGTGCGGCGGGCCAAGCCGGACCCGGATCTGTTCCTGGCCGGTGCGGCGCTCGTCCAGGTGGACCCGCTGCATGCGATGGTGGTGGGCGACAGCGTCTGGGACCTGCTGGCCGCCCGCCGGGCGGGCGCGCTCGGCATCGGGCTGCTGTCCGGTGGATATGGCAGGGACGAGCTCGAACGCGCCGGAGCCTTCCGCGTGTACGCCGATCCGGCGGACATGCTCGACAGGCTGGACGAGCTCGGCGTGCGCTCCCCGTCCTGAGCGAAGGGGGAATATCTCGCCGAACCTCCCAGCTTGATCGTGCGTATCCCCCACAGAGGAGCATTGAGATGGATTTGGCAGACATCGGCGTGACCGGCCTGGCCACCATGGGGCGCAACCTGGCCAGGAACCTGGCCAGGCACGGATACGCCGTCGCCGTGCACAACCGCACGACGGCCCGCACCCAGCAGCTGGTCAGGGAGTTCGGCGGGGAGGGCACGTTCGTGCCGGCCGAGGAGCTGGCCGCTTTCGTGGCGTCGCTGAAGCGGCCGCGGCGGGCGATCATCATGGTGAAGGCCGGCCCCGGCACCGACGCGGTGATCGACCAGCTGGCCGAGCTGATGGAGCCGGGCGACATGATCGTCGACGGTGGCAACGCGCATTTCCAGGACACCCGGCGGCGTGAGGCGGCGCTGCGCGAGCGCGGCATCCATTTCGTCGGCACCGGCATCTCCGGCGGCGAGGAGGGCGCGCTGCTCGGCCCGAGCATCATGCCGGGCGGCTCGAAGGAGTCGTGGGAGGCGCTGGGCCCGATCCTGCAGGACATCTCCGCCAAGGTGGACGGGGTGCCGTGCGCGGTGCACGTCGGCCCCGACGGCGCGGGGCACTTCGTGAAGATGGTCCACAACGGCATCGAGTACTCGGACATGCAGCTCATCGCCGAGTCCTACGACCTGCTGCGCCAGGCCCTGGGGGCGACGCCGGCCGAGCTGGCCGAGGTGTTCAGGGAGTGGAACCGGGGCGACCTGGACTCGTACCTGATCGAGATCACCGCCGAGGTGCTGGAGCAGGTCGACGCGGCCACGGGCAGGCCGTTCGTGGACGTCGTGGTGGACCAGGCCGAGCAGAAGGGCACCGGCCGCTGGACCGTGCAGAGCGCGCTCGACCTGGGCGTGCCGGTGACCGGCATCGCCGAGGCGGTCTTCGCCCGCGCGTTGTCGGGCCACCCGGAGCAGCGGGCCGCCGCCGCGTCGCTGGAGGGCCCGCAGCTGTCCGGCGTCGGCGGCCGCGAGCTGATCGAGGACGTGCGCCAGGCCCTGTACGCGTCCAAGATCGTCGCCTACGCGCAGGGCTTCGACCAGATCGCCGCCGCCTCCAAGGAGTACGGCTGGGACGTCGACCCGGGCGCCATGGCCACCATCTGGCGCGGCGGCTGCATCATCAGGGCCAAGTTCCTCGACCGCATCCGCGCCGCCTACGACGCCGACCGGCAGCTGCCGACGCTGCTGGCCGACCCGACCTTCGCCGCCGTGCTGAACGCCGCACAGGACGCGTGGCGGCGCGTGGTGACCACGGCCGTGCGGATCGGCGTGCCGACGCCGGGCTTCTCCTCCGCGCTGGCCTACTACGACGGGCTGCGCCGCGACCGCCTGCCGGCCGCGCTGGTGCAGGGGCTGCGCGACTACTTCGGCGCGCACACCTACCACCGGGTGGACCGGGAGGGCGTCTTCCACACCGACTGGTCGGGCGACCGCGCCGAGCACCCCGCCTGACCGCCCCCAGGGCTGGGCGGACGTCAGCGGCCGGTCAGGGCGACCGGGTTGGCCACCGCCGTGACCGCGCAGAACCCGATCGGGCCGGCCGTGTCGTGCAGGGTGACCTGGCCGGTCGCGACGCCGCCGGCGCTGAGGTGCCCGGTGGCCTCGACGCCGATCAGCTCGCCCTCGGGCAGCCGGGCGAGCGTCAGCGTGTAGTCGGCGTTGATGAAGCTGACGCCCGCCGAGCCGACGTTGGCCAGCGGGCTGGCGAAGTCGGCGGCCAGGGCGGCGCGGGTGAGCGGTGTCAGCGGCTCGTCGTCCACCAGCGGGTGGGTCTCCCGCAGCCACACCCGGTCGCGCCCGCCCTGCCCCCACTCGGTCAGCCGCCACAGGTCGAACGGCGGCTTCCAGCCCTGCCCCTCGGCCGGGTCGCCGGCGGGCGGCGGCTCGTCCCAGGCTGGCGTGTGCGGCAGCCGGCCGCCGGGCTGCTCGCCCTGCCGGAGCAGCACGGCCGAGGCCCGGCCGATCACGCCCTGTTCGGTGGAGAGCACGGCGTCGGCGACCCGGATCCGCCGCCCGTCCCTGACCAGGGTGGTCACCACCGTGACCGGCAGCATGGGGCTGTTGCGGAACAGGTCGACGGTCAGCCTGGCGAAGTGCAGGCCGGGCTCGGCGTGCCGCTCCTCCAGGGCGCCGGCCGCCAGGCCGCCGAGCAGACGGCCGTGGAGCATGTCGGGGGACCAGGGGCTGCGCGCGTGCGGGGCGGGCACGAACTCGCCCTCCTTGCGCGTGAAGAACGCTGACGTCGCCATGACCGAATCATATTCTGGAAGAGAGCAGCCGCCGTCCCAGCGCGTGCAGGCGCTCCTTCAGCTCGGCCGGTTCGAGCACCTCGAAGTCGAGGTCGAGGAAGGCCACGGCCACGGCCATCAGGTGCAGGTCGTCGCCGCGCATGGTGAGCACGCAGGTGGTCTCGTCCACCGGCTCGACCTCGCCGCCGATGCGGCCGGCCAGCCGTCCGGCCGGGGCGCGGATCAGGAAGCGGGCCTGGACCGGCCACATCTGGTGGCCGAGCCGGTGCCGCACCCAGGCGGCGACGTCGGCCTCCGGCGGCTCGCGCGGGGCGAAACGCGGGCCGTTGGGCGTGCGCACCTCGATCCGGTCGGCCCGGTACGTGCGCCAGTCGTGGCGGTCGACGTCCCAGCCGACCAGGTACCAGCGGCTGCCCTTGCTGACCAGGCTGTGCGGCTCGGCCTTGCGCAGCGTGACGGCGCCCTCGTGGTCGGTGTAGTCGAAGCGGAGCTGCTCGCGGTCGCGGCAGGCGGCGGTGATGCGGGTCAGCAGCTCGGGGTCGACCGTCGGGCCCCGCCCGCCGACGCGCACGGTGTGCGTCTGCAGGGCGTTCACGCGCTGCCGCAGGCGGGCGGGCAGCACCTGTTCGAGCTTGGCCAGGGCGCGCAGCGAGGTCTCCTCGATGCCGGTCACCGTGCCGCCGGCGGCCGTGCGCAGGCCGACCGCGACCGCCACGGCCTCCTCGTCGTCGAGCAGCAGCGGCGGCAGCTCCGCGCCGGGGCCGAGCCGGTAGCCGCCGGCCACCCCCGGCGTGGAGCCCACCGGGTAGCCGAGGCTGCGCAGCCGGTCGATGTCGCGGCGCAGCGTGCGCGGGGCCACGCCGAGCCGTTGCGACAGCTCCGCGCCGGGCCACTCGCGCCGGGTCTGCAGGAGCGAGAGCAGGCGCAGGAGCCGCGCCGAGGTGTCGAGCACGGGTCCATTGTGGCCCGATCCTGGCCGCAATGCTGCCTAGCGTGGGCGGCATGAACCGATTCGTCATCGACATCCCGCAGTCCGCGCTCGACGACCTGCGGGCGCGGCTGGGCCGTACGCGGTGGCCGGACGCCCTGGAGGGGGTCGGCTGGTCGTACGGCGTGCCGCCCGAGGCCGTGCGCGAGCTGGCCGCGTACTGGCTGGACGGCTACGACTGGCGGGCGCACGAGGCGCGGCTCAACGAGCTGCCGCAGCTCACGACCGAGATCGACGGCCAGCGCGTGCACTTCGCCCACGTACGTTCGCCACGCCCCGGCGCGCTGCCGCTGCTGCTGACGCACGGCTGGCCGAGCACGTTCGCCGACTTCTCCCGCGTGGCCGAGCCGCTCAGCCGCGACTTCCACCTCGTCATCCCGTCAGTGCCCGGGTTCGCCTTCTCCGGCCCCACCGCCGAGACCGGCTGGGGCGTGCGCCGGGTCGCCGCCGCCTGGATCGAGCTCATGGACCGTCTCGGCTACGACCGGTACGGCCTGCAGGGCGGCGACTTCGGCTCGCTCGTCTCGCCCGCCCTGGCCCGGATGGCCCCTGAGCGCGTGGCGGGTGTTCACCTGAACGCGCTCACGGCGTTCGTCTCCGACGACCTGGACGGCCTGACCGAGGCCGAGACCGAACGCGCCCGGCGGATCGAGCGCTGGCACCGCGAGTTCTCCGGGTACGCCGCCGTCCAGAGCACCAGGCCGCAGACCCTCGCCTACGCCCTGGCCGACTCCCCGGCCGGCCAGCTCGCCTGGCACCTGGACGCGTTCGCGAGCTGGGGCCAGGACGCCGGCGGGGTCGCCCCCGACGACGTCCTGACCAACGTCACCATCACCTGGCTGACCGGCACCGCCGGCTCCTCCGCGCGCCTGTACCGCGAGAGCGGCGGCGACTGGGCGCCGCCCGCCGAGCCCGGCAGGACGCCGACGGCCGTGGCCGTCTTCCCCGGCGACAGCACGGTCCGCCGCTACGCCGAGCGCTCCCACAACGTGGTGCGCTGGTCGGAGCCGGCGCGCGGCGGCCACTACGCCGCCCTGCAGGCCCCCGACCTGCTGGCCGAGGACGTCAGGTCGTTCTTCGCCGAGCTCTAGCCCGGCATCACGCAGAACGGGTGGCCCTCGGGGTCGAGCACGACCGTCCAGTCGTCGCCGCCCGGCTGGTGGTCGGGCAGGGTGGCGCCCAGGGCGACCAGCGTCCGCCTGGCCTCCTCCACGTCGGGGACGGTGAGGTCGAGGTGCACGTGCTTGCCGTCGTTGGGCCAGCCCGGTCCTCGGTAGCCGTCGATCCGCTGGAAGGCCAGCGGCACGGGGCCGCCGGTGACGGTGGCGTAGTCGGAGTCGGAGTCGCCTACCTGCCAGCCGGTCGCCTTGGCGTAGAAGCCGGCCAGGGCGACGGGGTCGGCGCAGTCGAAGACCATGGAGGACATCCCTGTTGTCATGCCACCACCCTGCCGGTGACGCCCCCCCAGGGTCTTGAACATCCTTGCACCCAGCCGCCCACCCCACCGCCGCCCACCGGCCGCCCCCCCCTCGCAACCACACGCCTCCGCCGCACCCGGCCCACGCCGCACGCCCCCCCGCGCCCTACGCCCGCCGCATACCGCCATGCCTCCTCCGTGTACCCCAGCCGACGCGTACCCCGGAGGCCGCAGAGGTCGTCGAAGGCCCCGAGCCGTGCCGAGGGCGAGATTGTCGGTGGTGGGGCGTAACGTTCGGCGGGTGCGATCCTCCAAGCTGCTGGTCCGTGGGAAGGGCTTCACCCTCGACCTGGTGACCTGCGTCGACGACCACCGCGGATGGTCACGGCCCGAGGTGGGCCGGGCCCACCGCATGGTGCTGGTCCACCGGGGCGCGTTCCGCCGCATGGCCGACGGCCGCCAGGCCGCCGTCGACCCGACGATGGCCTACCTCGGGGCGCCCGGCGAGGAGGAACGCTTCGCCCACCCGGCGGGCGGCGACGTCTGCACCTCCCTCTCCCTGTCCCCCGCCCTCTGGCGCACGCTGGCGGGCGACGCCACCCGCCTGGCCCGCTCGACGGTCTACGTCGACGCCCGCTTCGAGCTCGCGCACCGCCGCCTGCTGGCCGCAGCCCGCGTGGGAGACCCCGACTTCGCCCTGGTGGAATCCCTGCTGTCGCTGACCGGCGCCACCCTCAACCAGCTGGCCGGGCCCGCCACCCCGGCCACCACAGAGGGGGCGGCCGCGGCGCATCGGCCCGCCCCGTCCCCCGCCCGCTCCACCGCGGCCATCGCCGCCGCCGCCCGCGAGGCGATCTCGGCCGATCATCCGGCGGCCGCCGGCCTGTTGCCGCTGGCCGAGTTCCTGGCCGTCTCCCCCTACCGGCTCAGCCGGGCCTTCACCCGCGAGCTGGGCGTCTCGCTGACCCACTACCGCAACCGGGTGCGCGTGAGCCGGGCGCTCGACCGCCTGGAGAGCGGCGAGACCGGCCTGGCCGCGCTCGCCGCCGACCTCGGGTTCGCCGACCAGGCCCACCTGACCCGTACGATCCGCCGCCACGTCGGCCACACCCCGACGGTCCTACGCCGCCTGCTGACCTCCCCCGCTGCCCTCGGGCGGGTGGATTTCGGGTCGCCTGCCGCCGTAAGCTCCCCCAATGCGTGATCTAGGTGAGGACCCCCGGCCCGCCCGGGGCGTCGTACGCGAGGTCCACTCGCTCAGCGGTCCCGTCTCTCTGGCCTACTCCCCCGACCTCGACGGCCTGGCCGATCCGGGGGAGATCGTGTGGGCGTGGGTGCCGTACGAGGAGGATCCGTCGCGGGGCAAGGACCGGCCGCTGCTGGTCGTGGGCCGTACGGGGCGCAGGCTGCTCGGCATGATGTTGTCCAGCAAGGGCGACGACGGCTCCGACTGGCTGGAGGTCGGCGCGTGGGGCCGCGACGGGCGGGTGTCGTACCTGCGGCTCGACCGGGTCTTCGTGCTGGACGAGGACGACATCCGCCGCGAGGGCGCGGTGCTCGACGGCGACCGGTTCGCGCGAGTGGCCTCCGTCCTCATGCAGAAGCACGGGTGGGGCGTGGGCTGACCCGGTGCGGTCGGCGCCCGCCCCGACCCGCGCCCGTGCCCGCCGCGGTCCTGCCCGCCCCGGTCCTGCCCACACAGGTCTTGCCCGCACCGGCCCGCTCCCGCAGTGGCGGGCGTTCCTGTGGTTGGTGGCGGTCCTGCAGTTGGTGGCGGGCGGTCCTGTAGGAGCAGACGGTCCTGTAGCAGCGAGCGGTCCCCGTAGCCCCGTGGATGGGCGTGAGGGAGTATCCGGATGGTAAGCGCACGATCCGGTCATCGTCCGAGATCGCTCGCGCCTGCGATCATGTGGGCATGCGTGTTGTGGTGATCGGCAGCGGGATCGTCGGGGCGAGCGCCGCCTACTACCTGAGCGGCCGCGGCGTGGCCGTGACCGTGGTGGACCGCGGCTCCCAGGGCCAGGCGACCCAGGCGGGCGCGGGCATCGTGTGCCCGTGGGTGGACCATCCGGAGGACGACTCCTGGTACCGGCTGACCAGCGAGGGCGCCCGCCACTACCCCAGGCTGGTCGAGGCCCTGGGCGAGGACATCGGTTACGCCAAGGTCGGGGCCCTGCTCGTGGCGGAGGACCCGGTCGACCTCGAACCGGTGCGGGCCCTGCTGCGCCGCCGCTACGCCGACGCGCCCGAGATGGGCGAGGTCACCGACGTGCTCACGCCGTCCGACCTGTTCCCGCCGCTGTCCGACGACCTCAGCGCGCTCCTCGTGCCGGGGGCCGCCCGGGTGGACGGCAGCGCCGTACGCGACGCGCTGCTGCGCGCCGCCGTCGCCCGGGGCGCCGAGGTGCTGCACGGCAGCGCCGTCCTCACCCCCGACGGACAAGTGCGCCTGCACGCCGCCGACGAGGACATCCCGGCGGGGAACGGGCCGCAGTGGGCCCAGCCGGGGCCGGGAGCCGGCGCGGTGAGCGGCCGGACCACCTCCTGGCGCCAGGCCGCTCCCCACGCGCCGGGCGACACGCCGTCCGCCACCGGCGGCCTGACCGAGAGCCCGTTCGAGGCGTCCGACGAGGGACCGGTCGGCGCAGCGGGCGACGCGCCCTTCGGCGGCCCTCCGGACGGCTCCCCCGGCGGCCCCGCCCCGGCCCCCGCGCCCGCCCCGCCCGTGGAGCCGGTCGTGCCCGTCCCACCGGCCGAACCCGCCGCCCCTTTCGTGGCCGAACGCGTGCCCGCCGACGAGGGCGTCCCGCTGGAGGCGGACGTCGTGATCGTGGCGGCCGGGGCGTGGACGGGCGAGGTGTGCCGTCCGCTCGGGGTGGAGCTGCCGGTGTTCCCCCGGCGCGGGCAGATCCTGCACGCCACCCTCGACGGCGTGGACACCGCGTTCTGGCCCATCGTGCTGCCCAGGAGCGGGCCGTACCTGCTGGGGTTCCCCGGCTCGCGGGTGGTGATCGGCGCGACCGTGGAGGACGTCGGGTTCGCGCCCCGGGTCACGATGGGCGGGCTCGAAGAGGTGATCGAGGCGGGGTTGCGGGTGGCGCCCGGCCTGTTCGGGGCGACGGTGTCGGAGACCAGGGTCGGCCTGCGCCCGGTCAACGCCCCCGGCCCCGCGCTCATCGGCCGGCTCACGCCGCGGGTGGTCGTGGCGACGGGGCTGAGCGCGTACGGGCTGACGGCGGGCCCGTTCACCGGCGAACTCGTCGCCAAGCTCGCCCTCGACGAACAACCCCCCATCGACCTCACCCCCTACGCCCCCCGCACCGTCTGACCACCAGCAGGCCCGCCGAAACCGCGGGCCGGCGCGGACCCCCGCGCCGACCAGGCCGGCTGGTGGACGCCCGGCGAAGGTCCCCGCGATGGAGGAAAGGCGTCCATCGGGCGCCGACACCGACGACGCCGCCCCCAGACGGCAGGCCGACCCAGGACGTGAGCGGGGCGTGCCGCGTCCGGATGGCGGGGGTTGGCGGTAGGTCGGCGTAAAAGGCCACGCGGATCGGTGCGGACGGAGGCTGTCCGCGGGCCCGGACAGGAGGTGCCCACTCCGCCGATCGTGGTCATCGGCCACAATCAGGCACCTGACAGTTGATGAGCCACGCCCACATAGCCGTACGATCCCCCGATCAAGGACCGCGATGTCGATACACGAGAGTCTGGCAATCCTTCACCGCGCCGCCGAATCCGGAACGGTCATCATCACGGCGTCGGAACCCGCCTCCGCCGAAGCCGTCCGCAACCGCGAGACTGGGCTGAAGCCCCATTTCGGAACCGTCGACTGGACGGCTCCGCCCAGCTACCGGGCTTTCCTCGCCGAGCACAACACCTTTGCCTGCAAGCGCCGGGACGTCTCGTCCAACGAGTACATCGAGTTCGTCGTCGTCGGTGACGACGCCATCGTCGAGCTGAACTCCGATCTCGTGCACATGCCCGAGGGTGTGGACCGCGGCGACGGCCGGTGGCTGTCCACCAACCACCTGGTCGGCTTCGCCCTCGCGGACGCGGACAACGAGGCGGTCTGGTGCTTCGACGTCACCCAGCCGGACGCGGACGGCGAATACCCGGTCTATTACCACCACTACGACGACCAGGAAGGGCGCGCACGCTACGTCGAGGACGGGAGCTGGGAGGACCCGGACAACTCCACCCCGGACTTCCCCACGTTCGCCGCCTGGCTGGACGCGATGACCACCGCGTTCACCGCGCCCGAGCCACTGAGCTGGTTCGCGGAGCTGGGCTCTCCGGGCTTCCACCCGGGGTCGTAGGAGACCGTACGGGCAGGGCGCGGTCATGGCCGGCGATTCGCGCCGCTCGCAGCAGCGGGCGTCCGCTGGCAGGAGTGGGTGCGTCCGACGTGCCAGGTAACGCCCGGCCGCCACTCCACCTCCGGGAGCCTTGGTGAGGGAGCCGTCCACGGCGATCTCGTCGAGGTACAGATGGTGTCGGCGATCGCCTCGTAAGAACAGCCGAGGCGCGGCAGTCGCGCGCCTGTCCGCGCGACCCCTTGGCCAGACCCCGGCATGATCCAGGCGACACTGCGCGGATATGGTGGATTTCTCCCCACCGTGATCTCGTGGGGAGGCCGCGTTGCCGCTGTTCGCGCTGCTGATCATCCTGCTGCTGGCCGCCGGATGCGCCTCCGCCCCGGAACGAACGGAAGGGCCCGAGCCCCCCACTCAACGGGCCGCTCCCGCCGCCACACCTCCGCCGCTCCCCTCGGTCCCCGCGCCGATCCCCCTTCCCGCCGAGCACGTCAAGGTGCCGTACGCCGCCTCGGGCTCGTACGCCGTGGTGCCCGGCGGCGCGCCCGCCCGGCCGGGAGAGGGCGAGGTGGTGCGGTACCTGGTGGAGGTCGAACGCGGCCTGCCGATCGACGGGCCCGTGTTCGCGGCCGCCGTGCACCGGACACTCAACGACCCGCGCGGATGGGCCCGCTTCCAGCGCGTCGACCACGGCCCGGTACGGGTGCGGGTGGCACTGTCCAGCCCGGGGCTGACCGTCCGCCAGTGCCTGCCGTTGCGCACCGGCGGCACGTTGTCATGTTGGAACGGGACGCGCTCGGTCATCAACGCGCTCCGCTGGGCCGACGGCGTCCCGCAGTACGACGGCGACCTGGCCGCCTACCGCGACTACCTCATCAGCCACGAGGTCGGCCACAGCCTGGGGCACGGCCATCGCGCCTGCCCGGGCCCCGGCCTGCCGGCTCCGGTGATGGTCCAGCAGTCGAAGTCGCTGGGCCGCTGCCGTCCGAACCCGTGGCCCCACCCGGAACGCCGCCCGGACGAGCGCCGCGACGCCCTGGCCCGCAACCCCTGACCGAACGAACCTCCTACTCCGAAGGGCTCGGGGAGGCGGGCGGGGCGGCGGGAGGGCTCGGGGTGGGGGGAAGGCCGTGGCCCGGGCCCACGCCGCGCAGCAAGGTGTCCACCAGCCGGCCCGCCAGCGCCTCCGGCTCGCCGTCGCGGCTCTGTGCCGCCTCGTGGATCAGCGCGTAGTACACCCGCCGGGCCCACTCCGGCTCCACGTCCTCCCGCAGCACCCCGGCCACCCGCGCCTGCCGGAACAGCTGGTCGCACCTCGCCTCGACCTCGGAGTGCACCTGGGCCACCTCGGCCCCCGCCGACGGCCCGCGGCTCATCGCGAACCCCCAGTCGATCTTCACCCGCAGCACGTTGGCCGTCACCTGGTAGAGCGCGACCAGGGGCGGCGCCTGTTCGGGACGGGCGGCGTCCACGGCGGCGGCGAACTGCCGGGTGGCCCACTCGGTCATCGCCTCCACCAGCGCCTCCCTGGAGGCGAAGCGCCGGTGGACGGTCGTGCGCGCCACCCCGGCCGCCTCGGCGATCTGCTCCATGCTGGCCGCCGGGTTCCTGCTGAGCACCCGTTCGGCGGCCTCCAGGATCGTCCGGACGGTCCGCTCCGCGTCGGACCGCAGGGCCCGCGTCGTCCCACTCACACCCCAGAGGGTACATGACAGTACCCGTTCAAGACGGAGTTGCGTCATCAGTGTTGCAAGTTCTAGAGTCATCGCATCACCACTGATGCAAGAAGGGCGATTCACATGGACATGCGACTCACCGGCAAGACCGCCGTCGTCACCGGCGCGAGCAGGGGGCTGGGGCTGGCGATCGTCGAGGCGCTGACGGCGGAGGGCATGCGGGTCGTGGCCGCGGCCCGTACGATCTCCCCCGAGCTGGAGCGCACCGGCGCGATCACCGTGCCCGCCGACCTGTCCACCGCGGCGGGCCCGGTGGAGCTGGCCGAACGCGCGCTGGCCGAGCTGGGCGAGATCGATCTCCTGGTCAACAACGTGGGCGGCGGCGACGGCGGCGAGGGGCAGCTCAACGGCTTCCTCGGCTTCGACGACGACGCCTGGCGCCAGTCGTACGACCTGAACTTCCTCAGCGCCGTGCGGGCCACCAGGGCCGCGATGCCCAGCCTGTTGCGGCGCGGCGGCACTGTGATCAACATCTCGTCCAACGGCGCCCGCGTGCCGCACATGGGTCCGGTCGTCTACACCACCGCCAAGGCCGCGCTGACGGCGTTCGGCAAGGCCCTGGCCGAGGAGTTCGGCCCGCAAGGGGTGCGCGTCGCCACCATCTCCCCCGGCGCCGCGCGCACCTCGCTGTGGGAGGCCCCCGACGGGTACGGCGCCGCCCTGGCGGCCTCGCTCGGCATGGAGCACGAGCAGTTGCTCGCGGGGCTGCCGTCGGTCACCGGAATGACGACCGGTAGGTTCGTCGAACCGGAAGAAGTCGCCTCCCTGGTGACGTACCTGGCCTCGCCGCACGCCGCGAGCGTGAACGGCGCCGACTACGTCATCGACGGCGGAGCGATCAAGACGGTATGAACTATCGCGATATATCGTAGAACGGGAACACCGGGGAATCCCGCCCGGTTGGGCGGGATGGACATCATCTCCAGGGGAGTGTGGGCAATGGCAGGAATGCGGACCGCACGGCGGATCCTTGCGGGCGGCGCGCTCGCCGCCGCGGCCGGGTGGGCGTTGCGCGGGATACCGGCCGAGCTGGGCGTGCGACCTTTGACGTCAGGGCCGGACCGGGTGGGCAGGATGCGGCGTTCGCCGCAGTTCAGGGGCGACACGTTCGTCAACCCCATGTCCGAGCCGACCGCCCTGATGACCACGCCCCCCGTGGGCCTGCTGGCCGAGATGGCCAGGAACAAGGAGCAACGACATCCGGCCGGGCCCATCCCGCTGCGCCTTCCGCCGTCCGGCCCGCCGCCGGCCGACGGCCTGCGCGCGGTCTGGTACGGCCACGCCTCCACCCTGGTGGAGATCGAGGGCAGGCGGGTGCTGTTCGACCCGGTGTGGAGCAACCGGGTCTCCCCCTCCCAGCTCGTCGGCCCCAAGCGGCACCACCCGCTGCCGCTGGACATCGGCGACCTGCCGCAGGTCGACGCGATCGCGATCTCGCACGACCACTATGACCACCTCGACATGGCCACCGTGCGCTCGCTCACGCGCACCCAGAAGGCGCCGTTCCTGGTCCCGCTGGGCATCGGCGCGCACCTGGAGCGGTGGGGCGTGCCGCTGTACCGGATCATCGAGCTCGACTGGGACGAAGAGGCCGAGGTGGCGGGCCTGCGCTTCGTCGCCACCGCCGCCCGGCACTTCTCGGGGCGGGCCTTCACCAGGAACGACACCCTGTGGGGCTCGTGGGTGGTGGCCGGGGCGAGCAAGCGGGTGTTCTACGCCGGCGACTCAGGATACTTCCAGGGCTACCGGGGCATCGGGGCCACGCACGGGCCGTTCGACCTGACGTTGATGCCGATCGGCGCCTACAGCCCGGCCTGGCCCGACATCCACATGAACCCGGAGGAGGCCGTCAACGCCCACCTCGACCTCGGCGGCAAGCTGCTGCTGCCGGTCCACTGGGCGACGTTCACGCTGGCGCTGCACCCGTGGGCCGAGCCGGTCGACCGGCTGTGGCGGGAGGCGAAGGCGCGCGACGTCGAGATCGTGGTGCCCCGGCCGGGCGAGGGCGTGGACGTGACCGCCGTCCAGTCCGTCGACGGCTGGTGGGAGACCCTGGGATAGCCGTCACGTCCGAAAGACGCCGGATGTGGGGGGTCGTACGGCCCCCTACAGTCATGGGGTGAGCAACATGGAACGTGACCCCCGCGAACTCCGCTGCGCCGCCGACGCCGGCGACCGGAGCGAGGTGCTGACCGGACGCGAGGTGCCGCTGGGCGGCCCGCGCGCGATGCGGGTGAGCAGGACGCTGCCCGGCGTGCACCGCCGGATGGTCGGCGCCTGGTGCTTCGTCGACGCCTACGGCCCCGAGCCGGCGCTGATGCGCGTGCCGCCCCACCCGCACACCGGCCTGCAGACGGTGACCTGGCTGGTCGCGGGCGAGGTGCTCCACCGCGACAGCGTCGGCAGCCTGAGCCGGGTGCGCCCCGGCCGGCTCAACCTGATGACGGCCGGGCGCGGCATCTCCCACTCGGAGGAGTCGCCCGGCACGACGCTGCACGGCGTCCAGCTCTGGGTGGCCCTGCCGGAGGCCCACCGGCGCACGGCCCCCGCCTTCGAGCACCACGCCACCCTGCCCGTGTTGTCCGGCCCCGGCTTCGACGCCACCGTGATCATGGGCACGCTCGGCGGCGTGACCTCGCCCGCCACCACCTACACCCCTCTGGTGGGCGCCGAGGTGACGGTCGACGGCGCGGGCGAGGTGCCGCTCGACCCCGCCTTCGAGCACGGGCTGCTGCTGCTCGACGGCGAGGTCGAGCAGGCCGTGCCGGGGGCGCTGCGCTACCTGCCGCCGGGCCCCGAGACGTTGCGGCTGTCGGGGCGCGGGCGGGTGCTGCTGATCGGCGGCGAGCCGTTCGGCGAGGAGATCGTCATGTGGTGGAACTTCGTGGGGCGCTCCCACGAGGAGATCGCCGCCTTCCGGAAGGAGTGGGCGGAGGGCGAGGGCTTCGGCGCCGTCGAGGGCTTCGACGGCGAGCCGCTGCCCGCCCCGGCGCTGCCCTCCATCCGCCTGAAGCCGCGCGGGCGGGTACGCCCCGGAGCGAGCTAGTAGACCGAGATGTGCGGATGGTCGAAGTGGTTGGCCGTCGTGCCGCCGCGGTTGGACATCGTCCGCCAGGTGCCCGTCCTGGCGTGCCAGATGCGCTGGCGGTAGATGATGTACATGATCCCGAGGCGCCGGGAGTTCTTGATGGCCCAGTCGGCGATCTCGTAGCCGCGCTTGACCTCGGCCGCCGACGGCATCGCGCCGCCGTGGCTGAGCATGAAGTCGCAGGCCCGGCCGAGCGGGTGCTCGCCGCCGTCCTGGATCGTCCGGAAGCAGCCGATCCCGTACGGCACCACGAACCGTTCCTTGATCAGCGTCTTGACCAGGCGCATGCGGGGCGTGATGTTCTCGGAGCCGTCCGGGAGCTGCGGCACCCACGTGCCGTCCGGGCGGCGCACGCCCGGGGCCGTGTAGAGCTTGTCGATCCGGTCCCTGATCTTCTCGATCAGCTTCTCGGCCTTCTCCTTGCGCCGCTCCAGGTCGGACACCGCGGTCCCGAGCTCCTCGGCGCGGGCGGCGGCCTCCTGCTCGGCCTTGCGGCGCTCGTCCCTGACCTTGGCGTAGCCGCGCAGCCGGGCGTCCTGGACGTCGATGAGGTGACGGCTGAGCGCCAGGCGGCTCAGCAGCGCGTCCGGGTTCTGGCTGCCGGCGAACAGGGCGATCTGGTTGGGTTCGCCGCCGATGTACTGGGCCACGGCCAGCGTCCTGAGCTGGAGGGACTCCCGGTCGTAGACCTCCTGGGCGGCGGCCAGCCGCTCGCGCGCGCTCTTCTCCGTCTTCTCGGCCTGCTGCTGGGCGCGGCGGCTGTTGTAGTACTCCTCGATGAGCCGGTCCGACTCCTTGCTCAGCGCGGCCAGCTCCTTCTTGAGCTGCTTCACCGAGGGCTTGGGGGCCGTGTGCCCGGCTGAGGCGTTGCCCGCCATCAGCAGCAGCCCGGCGAGTACGGCGACCACGGCCCGCGCCACGTGGCCCACGGCGGGGGAGGCGACCGCCACTGTCCTCCTTAGCCTGAGCCGCAGGGCAGGGTCCGGTCAGGAGCTAATCAGAGTCCGGGACGCCCTCTTTCCGACGCTGATAGTAGGGGATCAAGCCTCATTCCCCGCAACTCATGACTTTTCCTGACTGCGTGATTTTCGTGCGCGTCTGACCGCGATACGCCCTCCGAGCAGGGCAGACCCGGGCACCACGAGCATGCCGAGCAGGCTGGAGCCCAGCCCGACGTCGAGGTCGGCGTCCAGCAGCCCGCCCCCGCCGCGGCCGAGCAGCGACCCGCCGAGCGACAACCCGACCGAGACGGACAGGAGCGGTTCGTGGCTCTTGGCGGGCGGCTTGGCGGAGGGCTCAGGAGCGGGGGCGCTCGTGGCGGGCGGCCTGGGAACCGGGCCGCCGGTGGCGGACTGCCGGGTGGACGGCGGCGACGACCGCGTGGGCGGCGGCTCCGAAGGCGGCTCCGACTTCGGCGGCCCGGACTTCGGCGGCCCCGACTCCGACGGCCCGCTGGTCGGCCTCGGCGGCCGGCTGTTCGAGGCCCTCGTGGCGGGCGGCGCCGGAGGCGCGGACGACGCGGGCCCCGCGGTCGGCACGGTCGCCGCGGTCGGCACGGTCGGATGCCCGCTGGGCCCGGCGGTGGCCGTCGCGGGCGGCGAGACCGTCCAGGACCCGCTCGGCACGGGCAGCACCGGATCCGGCGAGACGGGCGGCGTCGTGAACGAGCTCCCCATGGACTCCGGCGGCATCGCGGTGCCGCTGTCGAGCGAGGGCGAGCCGCTCCAGATCACGAACGTCGACGCCACCGCCGCCGCCGTCGCCAGCACCAGCCCGCCGGTCACCGCGAGCTTGGCCGGCGCCCCCAACGAGCTGCGCACCACGCTGGTGCCAGTCGCGGCGCCGTTCTCCGCACCGCTCCCCCCGATGATCCCTCCGCCGAGGCCCTCGACCATCCCCCCGCCGGTCCCGGCCGACGGCAGCAGCGCGGCGAACGGCATCGCCAGCACGGCCAGGCCGGACCGCCCGCGCAGCTCCCATCCCGCGCCGTACGTCCCGCGCGCCACCTCCTCCAGCTCGGCGAGGAACGCCTCGGCCGAGGCAGGCCGGTGGGCGGGGTCCTTGGCCAGGCCGTGCTCGACGAGCCCGCGCAGGCGTCCGTCCACGTGCTCCAGCGGGGGCGGCATGTGCTGGTGCTGGAAGGCCAGGGCGGCCAGGTTCGCGGCGGTGAACGGGCGGCGGCCGGTGAGGCATTCGTAGAACACCAGGGCGGCGGCGTACACGTCGCAGGCCGGGCCGGCCGGGGCGTCCTCCCACTGCTCGGGGGACATGTAGGCGGGGGTGCCGGCCAGGGCGCCGGTCTCGCCGAACCGGGCCGCGACGCCGAAGTCGACCAGCTTGCTGTCGCCGTCCGGGGTGATGATGACGTTCTCGGGCTTGAAGTCGCGGTGCGCCACCCCGCGCCGGTGCGCCTCGGCGAGGCCGAGCAGGGCCCCCTTCAGCAGGGTGAGCGCGGCCTCCACGCCGGTGCCGCCCTCGGCGGCGATCAGGCGGCGCAGCGTGACGCCGTCGACCAGCTCCATCACGATGACGGACGTGTCCCCGGCCTCGACGTAGTCCAGCAGGCGGGCGGTGTGGGGGCTGTCGATCTCGCCGATGACCCCGGCCTCGGCGCGGAAGCGGGCGGCGAACTCGCCGTCCGCGCGCAGGGCTTCGGACAGGTGCTTGATCGCGACCGGTAAGCCGTCGGAGTCGCGTACGGCGAGCATGACGCGGCCGGTTCCTCCGTGACCGAGTTCCCGGATCTCCGTGTAACCGGGAACAGCCATGTCGGGCCCTCCTGACCGGATAAAGATCCTTATGTCAGGACGCTAGCCGAAGGTAACACGCCGTGTCGAGCCCCTTCGCAGGAGTAACCGACCCCCTGTCGCAATCGGTATTTTTCCTACTTCCTATAGTAGGTCCGTGGCTCTCACCGATCATCTGCGCGAATGGCTCGGGGCCTGGCCGCCCACGGGAAACCTCGACGTCACGGGCTCGCCGCTGCGTACGCTGCCCGCCTGGGATGGCCGCGTGCACCCGGCCATCGGCGTCGGCACCCCGGAGGGGGCGATGTTGTCGGTGCCGCCCGAGCACGTCGCGCGGGTGCGCGCCGCGCGGACGGTCCGGGAGATCCCCGAGCTGATCGGATATGGGGATCGCGGCTGGTTCGACGCCGTCTTCCGGTGGACCACCGAGCCCGCGTCCCTGCCCGACGCCGGTGAGTGGGTGCCCGCGACGGACGACGCCGTGCCCGGATGGCTGCGCGTGTTCGGCGGCGAGGTGCTGGTGGCCGTGGATCCCGAGACCGGCGAACACCTGGCCGGAGTGGGCATCAAGCGGCACGACCGCTTCGGACGGGAGCTGTCGGTGGTGACCGCGCCCGAGGCCCGGGGACGCGGCCTGGCCAGACGGCTGGTGGCGCAGGCGGCGCGGCGGGTGCTGGACGAGGGGGCGGTGCCGACGTACATGCACGCGGTCAGCAACACCGCCTCGGCCGCCGTCGCCAAGGCGGCAGGCTTCCCCGACCTCGGCTGGACCGCCTTCGGCGTCGCCGAGAACTGACCCCCCGCGCAGGACCGGGCCCGGACCCGGCAAAACGGGCCCAGCCCACCACACACCGGACCAGGCCACCGGACGCGCAGTCGGGTGACACGCCGCAAGGGCACACAGCCCGAACCGCCGGAAACGAAGTGAGGCCGTGGGAAGGGCCGGACGCGGGGCCAGGCGGCCCGGTCCGCTGGACGCGAGGCCAGGCCGCGGAAAGGGCCGGTCGCGAGGTCAGGCGGCCCGGACCGCCGGGCGTGGGGTCAGGAGGGCACGGATGTTGCCGGCGGCGGTGCGGCCCGCGCGGTTGGCGCCGACCGTGCTGGCCGAGGGCCCGTAACCGACGAGTTGCAGCCGCGGCTCCCGGACGACCCGCGTCCCGTCCACCTTGATGCCGCCGCCCGGCTCACGCAGGCGCAGCGGCGCGAGGTGGTCGAGCGCCGACCGGAAGCCGGTGGCCCACACGACGACGTCCGCCGCGGTCTGCCGCCCGTCGGCCCATTCCACGCCGTACGGGGTGAGGCGGCGGAACATCGGCAGCCGCTCCAGCGCCCCCTTGGCCATCGCCTCCCGCACGACGACGCTGTACCCGAGCCCGGTGACGCTGACCACGCTCTGCGGCGGCAACCCGGCCCGCACCCGCGCCTCCACCAGGGCGACGGCCTCACGCCGGGCGTCCTCGCCGAAGTCGTCGCCCCGGAAGACGGGCGGACGCCGGGTGACCCAGACGGTGCCGGCGGCGACACCGGCCACCTCCGACAAGACGTGCATCGCCGAGGCACCACCCCCGACCACGACCACCCGCCGACCGGCGAACGCCGCCGGCCCCCGATACCCCGCGTAGTGAAGCTGCTCGCCCAGGAAGCCGGCCGCCCCCGGGTAGTACGGCCAGTACGGACGGGTCCAGGTGCCGGTCGCGTTGACCACGGCCCTGGCTGCCCACTCCCCCACGTCCGCCGCCACGACCAGCCGTCCGTCCTCCCCCTCCCGGACGGCCGTCACCTTGACCGGCCGCAGGACCTCCAGCCCCACCCGCCGCTCGTAGTCGCCGTAGTACTCCGGGACGACCTCCGCCGCGGGCCGGTCACCGGCCGCCTCCACCCCGTCCGGCACGCCGGGCAGGTCGAAGATCCCGTGCACCTTGTCCATGGTCAGCGACGGCGACCGATGCCGCCACGCGCCTCCGGGCCCCGCGGCCGCGTCGAGCACGATCGTCCCGATCCCGAACCGCCGCAGGAAGTACGCGCTGGACAGCCCCGCCTGCCCAGCCCCGATCACCACAACCTCGGTCGTCTCCACGGTCGAGTGCAACCCCGCGCGCCCGCCCGCTCTTCCCACCCGGCCGGTCCGGGCGGCGAGGCCCGCCGTTCCCATGGCGAGGCCCGGCCGGGTCACGCGGGTGGCGGCTCGGTCAGGGCCGCCGCGAACAGGGCGCGGTGGCACAGGACGTGCTCGCGGTCGGCGTCGTACAGCGCGTCGTCGCCGCGGGCGATGTGCGCGGCGAAGGCCCGGTCCCCGGCCGCCGCGCGTTCGCGCATGTGCCGTACGAGGTGCGCCAGCCGGTCGGCGGCCGTGGCGGGCAGCGCCGGACGGTCACCTTCGGCCAGGCCGTAGGCGTCGGCGAACAGCCGCAGCCTGCGTGCCTGCTCCTCCACCGGACCAGCCCCGTCGTGGCGGGGATCGCTCAGCGGGACGAACCGGTAGGCGGCGTAGGCGACGTCCCACATGCGCGGCCCCGGGTGGGCGGTGTCGAAGTCGATCAGGGCCACCGGCCGCCCGTCGCGGAACACGCAGTTGTACGGCGCGACGTCCCCATGGCAGATGACCTCGGCGGGTTCACGCGGCGGGAAATACCAGGCGGCCCCGGCGTCGGGCGGGAACCCGTCGGTGGCGTCGTGGTAGCGGCGCAGCAGCCGGGCGACGTCGCGCAGGGCCCGGTCGGAACGGGCGTACGCGGGCAACGGATGATCGGGCACCTCGCCGGGGACGAAGTCGAGCACCTCCCGGCCCTGGGCGTCGATCCCGTGCCCGGCCGGCGCGCCCGTGAAGCCGCGGGCGGCCAGGTGGGCGAGCAGCGCGTGCACGGACGGCGTCCACGGGCCGGTCGGGCGGCGCACGGTGGCACCGACCCGCACCACCTGGTTGACGCCGCCCCCGGTCAGCAACTCCCCGTCACAACCCCCCCGGTCAGCAACTCCCCGTCACAACCACCCCCGGTGAGCAACCCCTCGTCAGGGCCGCCACCGGTCACCCGCTCCCGGTCACCGCCACCACCGGTCAGCGACTCCCCGCCACAACCGCCCCCGGTGGGCGGTTCCTCGTCACGCTCGGACACACCGCCATCCTCGCATCCCGGCGCGCACCGGCCACCGCCGTCGAGCCCGACCCCGCCGGAGGCGTCAGCGGACCCTGAACGCGACCGCGGTCGTGGAGGCGATCGCCGTCACCAGGACCACCATGACCAGGACGGTGCCGAGCGGGTTCTTGCGCCTCGGCGGCGCCTGAACCTGCTTGACCCGCTTGCGCACCGCGACCGTCGGGGTGGGCTTGGGCGTCGGCCTGACCTCCTGGACGGGCACCCGCACCGGAGGTGCCACGCGCACCGGCCGGGGCGTGGGACGGTGCACCGGCCTCCGCGTGTGCGGCGGAGCGGGCGTCAGCGTGGGGCGCGGTGTCGGCCGCGGCGACGAGCGAGGCGGCGGAGGCGGAGGCGGCGGGGACGGGCGGACGTGGCAGTCGCCCACCTCGACGCTGCCGCTCGGCCCGTACACGCACACCGAGTCAGGGCCGATCGACACGCGCGGCACGGGGACGCCCGTCCGCGGCGCCCGCCCGCCGGGCCGCATGGACACCGACGCCCGCGGCTCCGGGTCGTCCCAGATCTGCGCGCCCGGCACCGACACGCGCGGCCCCGGGTCGTCCCAGATCTGCGCGCCCGGCACCGACACGCGCGGCCCCGGATCGTCCCAGATCTGCGCACCCGGCACCGACACCACCGGCCCGCCACGGCCGTCGCTCCCCGGCCTCCCGTGGATCGTGATCCCCGGGCTCGGGAGTTGCGACGGACGTGCGCGCATGCCGGACGCCGGGGATTGCAGGTCGGCCGCCGCCGGACCGGCCGCGCTCGCGGCGAGCAGAGCGGCGGCCAGCAGCAGCGGCGCGCGCCTGGCGCCCACGGTCACATTCCCCCGGCGATGCGGGAGAACTCCTGCAGCGCGCCCTGGAACGCCTGCGGCCCGACCGCCAGCGGCCCGGCGAAGGCGTGGGAGATGTCCCAGGTCAGATAGGTGCCGAAGCCGAGCATCGCGGCCATCGCGAGCAGCGGCAGGAACGCCAGGCCGCGTGGCCGCGCGCCGGCCAGGTAGGGGAAGACGACGACCAGCAGACCGGTGAGCACGGTCAGGAACAGCAGCCCCTGGGGCGGGGTGGCGGCGGCGTCCATCGAGCGCTGCGAACGGGCGGAGGCGATCGCGGCGACGCGTTCGAGCACGGTGTCGCGGGCGTCCTTGTCGTCGTCGGTCTTGGCGGCGACGGCGCTCACCCGGCTGCGCATGGCGTCGAGCCGGGCGGCGCCGACCGGGTCCATCCGGCCCTCGGCCATCAGCGGCCACTCGTCTCTGACCACGAAGGTGATGTAGTCGCGCAGCGCGGTGCGGACCGTCTGCTGAGCCGTGCCGGGCAGGTCGGCCGCGGCCCAGTAGGCGTCGATCGCGGCCTGGCTCTCGGCTTGGGCGTTCTGGCGGGCGGCGTCGGCGGTGGTCCACGGCACGATGATCGCGATCGCGAACACCAGCAGGAACAGGGCCGACAACATCGACCCGGCGTGACCGGCCGAGACCCCGTCGGGCTCGGCGTCCTCGCTGCCCTTCTTCGTGAGCCGGAACACCAGCGCGGTGAGCGCCACCACGCCCACGGCCGCCACGATCGAGAGCGTGTACGCCAGCATGAAGATCTCCCAAATCTTCTCGAATACACAGTGTTACATGACTATCACACTATGCAACGCTGGTGTCAGCTACCGGCAGGTAAAGTCGCGGGCGAGCGTGTCGGGCGCCGCCGGGCGGCGCCGGAGGCCGAGAACCTGCTCGCGCGGGGGTCCGGGGCGGCGCCGCCGCTGGACGGATCGTTGATCATGACCGGGCGTTCTGACCAAACGTCCAGCCGGTCGGTGATGATCCAGAAAAATGGTGACTATGGACGGCGTGAATCTCAACGGCCGTAAATTCGTGATGGTGAGCTCGACGGCGAGCGCGGTGGACCCCGACAGCCCGACGGAGTTCCTGTACTGGGAGGCCGACGGCGTGGTGTGGGGCAGCTACACGGGCGACACCGTGACCCACGGCCGCTTCGTCGGGACGCGCGACGGCGCCGACGTCTCCATCTCCTACGCCCATGCGCTCAAGGCGGGCGGCAAGGCGGGCGGCCAGAGCAGCAGCCGAGTCGAGCGGGGCGAGGACGGGCTGCTGCGCCTGGTCGAGGAGTTCCGCTTCGACGGCGACGACACGCTGCACGTCAGCGTGTGCGCCGAGGTCCCGGCCCCCTGACCGGCCACTGACGGGCGGCCCTCCGACAGAGGGCCGGCCGGGAGCAGGCCGGGAGCAGGCGACGCACCGGCCGCCCCGGCGAGGGGGCGGCGCCCAACCGTCCTCGCGCAGCCCGATGGCCAACCGTCCTTGCGCAGGCCGGTGGCTAGCCGTCCTTGCGCAGGGCGGTGGCTAGCCGTCCTTGCGCAGGGCGGCGCGTCCTTCGGCGGCGCCGACGAAGCGCATCTTGCCGAGCGGCACGTCCCCTTGCGTCTCCTGGGGTGTCCGCCGCGCGGGACGGGAGGCGTCCCGGTCGGACGGCAGCACGTACGGCCGCCTGAGCACTTCGTCCAGGATGAACACGGTCTCGGTGGCCTTGACCGCCGGGATGTTGGCCAGGCGGTCGGTCACCATGGTGTGCACGGCGGCCACGTCGGAGACCCGTACCTGGATCATGGCGTCGTGCTGGCCGGTGGTGATCGCGCAGTACTCGACCTCGGGCATCCGGGCCAGTTCGGCCCTGAACTGCTTCCACATCTGCTGGCGCACGGTCACGAAGATCAGCGCGGTGATGCCGAGCCCGGCGCGCACGTGGTCGATCTCCGCGGTGAAGCGCTTGATCGCGCCGTCGGCGCGCAGCGCCTCGAAGCGCGTGTAGGCGTTCGCGCGGGAGATGCCCACCCGTTCGGCCAGCGCGGCGACCGAGATCCTGCCGTTCTCGCGCAGGACCTCAAGGATCTTCATGTGGACGTCGTCCAGCTCGAGACCGATGCCGATCCGTCCAGGCTGACCGCTGCCGCTGGCACCATTTCTGGAAATATCACTCATCATTACACCTCGACCATTTATATCCGTCTCACGGACCGCACATGACCTGGACGTTCTGCCGGACAATCCTCGACATCCTTCTCCCGAACGTCCAATTTGGAGGACCCCATGGCGAACCGCTCGCAGACGGCGGCAGTGCTGCTCGCCGGTGCGCTCGCCCTCGCCGCCTGCGGAAGCGGCGGCACCTCGCAGACCCCGGCGGCCTCCGGTGGCGGTGGGAAGACGCTCGTCATCGACACGTCGTTCGACCTCAAGACGGCCGACCCCGGCCGCACCTACGAGCCGACCGGGCTCATCGTCGGCAAGGCCGTCTACGAGACGCTGCTGACCTTCGACGGTTCCGACGTGACCAAGCCGGTCCCGGCGCTGGCCGAGTCCTACGAGCTGAGCGAGGACGGCAAGACGCTGACGCTCAAGCTCAAGAAGGGCCCCACCTTCGCCGACGGCTCGCCGATCACCGCCGACGACGTGGTGTTCTCGCTCAACCGCGTGCGTGACATGAAGGGCACCCCGTCGTTCCTGCTGGACGGCGTCGAGGTGGCCAAGACCGACGACTCGACGATCACGCTGACGTCGAAGGCGCCGAACCCGGCGCTGCCCTACATCCTGCCGAACCCGGCGCTGGGCATCCTCAACAGCAAGGTCGCCAAGGAGCACGGCGCGACGGCCGACGCCCAGGACAAGGCCGAGCAGTACCTGAACGCCTCCTCGGCGGGGTCCGGCCCGTACACGATCGAGTCGTTCAACGTGAGCAGCCAGGTCACGCTCAAGGCGAACCCCAAGTACTACGGCACCAAGCCGGCCTACGACAAGGTCGTCATCCGCAACGTCGAGGCCGCCACGCAGAAGCTCAACGTGCAGCGCGGCGACAGCCAGGTGGCGCTGAACCTGTCCGGTGACCAGGTCACCAACATGCCCTCCACCCTGCAGGTGAAGAAGACCGCCTCGGCGAACGTCATCTTCCTGCTGGCCAACCAGGACTCGGGCGTCAGCAAGACCACGCCGAACGCCAAGTTCGTCGAGGCCGTGCGCAAGGGCGTGGACTACGCGGGCCTGCTGGAGCTGGCCGGCGAGGGTTCGACGCAGGCGCCGGGCGTGATCCCGTCGCAGCTGCTCGGCGCGCTGCCGCCCGAGCAGGCCCCCAAGCGGGACGTCGAGGGCGCCAAGGCGGCCCTGGCGGCCAGCGGCGTGTCGAACCCGACCGTCAAGCTGGAGTTCCCGAGCGAGCTGACCGTCAACGGCCTGTCGTTCCAGCCGCTGGCCGAGCGCGTCCAGGCCAACCTCAAGGAGGTCGGCATCACGGTGGACCTCCAGCCCGCGCCGGTGACGACCGCGCTGGACAACTACCGCAACGGCAAGGAGGAGATGGGCCTGTGGTACTGGGGCCCCGACTACCCGGACCCGAGCGACTACCTGGCCTTCGCGCCCGGCAAGACCGTGGGCCTGCGGGCCGGCTGGAAGGAAGGCGCGGCCAAGGAGATCGAGGCGGCCACTGACAAGGCCGCGACCGCGATCGGCGACGAGGCGCGCAAGGCGGCCTACGCCGACCTGCAGACCAAGCTCAACACCTCCGGTCCGTTCGTGCCGCTGATCCAGCCGAGCCAGAACATCGTGTCGGCCGCGTCCGTGACGGGCCTGGAGTACCACCCGGTTTGGACCGTGGACGTCGCCGACCTCGGCGCGAAGTAAGGAGACCGGCAGGTGTCCGACAACCCGGGCGCGGCGGGCTCGCCGCCGCGCCCCGGCGCCGGCTCCCCGGTCGAGGCGGCCGCATCGGAAGAGCACACGACTTAACACCACTCAAACCCACTCGTATCGAGTA
>NZ_JBEXYU010000050.1:0-19298 GCF_040631115.1 Nonomuraea sp. NPDC005692
AGCCGTTCAAGTCTCTGTCAAATTGACCGGACTTGCTCGACCTGCTGGAATTAAGTCGCGCCCCGCTTCCGGGACAACCCCTCTAACTTACCAGCTCATTCAGACCGCTCTGAACCGTCTTGTATGAACCAGAAGGAAGTGGGATTTGCCGGGCTTCTGTTGAGGCTCTTGCGAGCCCCTCGGCCGCCCTGCGCGAAGCAACTCTAGCAGTCTCCCGCACCTAGTTCGCGCCACACAGGTAATCGTAGGGTCCTTCCCTGGCCACAAGATCTTCAAACCTTGGTCATCGCCGCCCGTACGACACCCGAAGTCAAGCGGTCAGCAAGTCATCCGCAATCGCCCCTCGGTACGAAGGTAGCCACGAGCAGACTGCGCTCTCGGAGGTGCCCGCCATGACCCGCTCGGAGTTCGACGACATCCGTGCCTTTCTCGCCGATCCGGCGACCCATGCGGGAGACCTCCTGCGCATCGCCCGGACCCTGATCGACGACCTCGAACAGGCACGGGTGCGCGAGGCCGTCCTGCGTACCCATTACCTGCGGCTGCTCACGGCGGCGCGGACGACCGTGGCCGCGGACATGGTCGGCGCGCCCGACCCGCTCGCCTTCCTCACGCGCGAGCTGGCCGAGCGCGGCCAGCTGCCCGAGGACGAGGACGCCGTGCAGCAGATCCTGTCCGACGCCCGTACGGCTGAGGCGCTGCTCGCCTGCATGCAGGAGGGGCAGCAACAGCAACAGCCGCCGGTCGTGCGGATGCGCGGGATGCGCCTGCGGCGGTGCGTCGGCGCGCACCGGACGCTCCCCCGCTGAACCGGCCGGCCCCAGCCACTGATCACTCAGGGCTGATCCCTCAGGGGCTCAAGGCTTCGACCGGATGAGGACTGTGGCCATACCTGGCCTTGGCGACCTGGCTGTAAGACTGCGCTTATGTGGCAACGTGGGCTGAACTGGTCGGCAATCATCCTGGTCGGGATATTTGGTCTGATGTGGATCGGTGTTGTGATCTATGCGGACCAGACGTCTTCCCTGTGGGTGCGTGCCGCTCAGGTGCTCTTCGGGGCCTTGCTGCTCGGGTGGGCCGTGCTCAAGGCGGTCGTCCTGGTCAGGGATCAGGAGGGCTGAAACCGGTATCCCATTCCGGGCTCGGTCAGCAGGTGCACGGGGTGGGCCGGGTCGCGTTCGAGCTTGCGGCGCAGTTGGGCCATGTACTGGCGCAAGTAGTGCGTCTCCTTCAGATAGCCGGTGCCCCACACCTCGGTCAGCAGGTGTCGCTGGCTGATCAGTTTGCCGGGATTGCGAAGCAGGATCTCCAGGAAGTGCCACTCCGTCGGCGTCAGCCGTACGCCCCCTGAGATCGTCTTGCCTGCGAGGTCGATCACGTGATCGCCCAGCCGCACTGTCGCGGGTTCCTCTTCGTGCTGGTTCATGCGGCGGGTCACCGCGCGGATGCGGGCCAGCAGCTCGTCGATGCCGAACGGCTTGGTGACGTAGTCGTCGGCACCGGCGTCGAGCGCGTCCACCTTGTCCGTGCTGTCGGTACGCCCCGACAACACGATGATCGGGACCTTCGTCCAGCCGCGCAGCCCCTGGATCACCTCCACGCCGTCGAGATCGGGCAGGCCGAGGTCGAGGACGACCAGGTCGGGATGCCAGTCGGCGGCCTGGCGCAGCGCCGATGCGCCGTCGGGGGCGACCGCGACCTCGTAGTGCCTGGCCGCCAAATTGATGCGCAGAGCACGCAGGATCTGGGGCTCATCGTCGACGACGAGCACGCGGGTCACAGGGCCCTCCTCAGTGAAACCGTCATGGTGAGCCCTCCTCCGGGGGTGTCCTCAAGGAGCAGCGTGCCGCCCATCGCCTCGGTGAGGCCGCGCGAGAGCGCGAGGCCGAGGCCCACGCCGGTGTGGTTGTCGCGGTCGCCGAGTCGCTGGAAGGGCATGAACACCCTTTCATGCGCTTCTGTGGGGATTCCTGGCCCCCTGTCGATGACACGCAGTTCGACATGTTCGCCGTGCCAGCTCGCGGCGACGAGCACGGGCTCGGCTTCGGGGCTGTAGCGGACGGCGTTGGCCATCAAATTCACCAGGACGCGTTCGAGCAGCGCCGGGTCGGCCTGGAACTCCGGCAGGTCGGCCGGGATGTCACTGTTGACCCGGTCGCGCAGCGGGCCGAGGTCGTCGATGGCGCGTGGCAGCACGTCCTCGACGGCGACGGGCCGCAATGTGACGCCCAGGACGCCGGCCTGGAGACGGCTCATGTCGAGCAGGTTCGCCACGAGGCGGTTCAGTTTGATCAGGGACTCGTCGGCGGTGGCCAGCAGTTCGGCGCGGTCGTCGTCGGACCAGATGATGTCGGTGTTGCGCAGGCTCTCCACGGACGCCATGGCCGAGGCCAGGGGGGTGCGCAGGTCGTGGCCGACGGCGGCGAGCAACGCGGTGCGCATGCGGTCGGCCTCGGCCAGCGGTTCGGCGCGCTCGGCCGCCTCCCGCAGGCGTTCCTGGCGCAGGGCGACGGCGGCCTCTGCGGCGAACGCCTCCAGGACGCGGCGGTCGCTGGCGTCGAGCAGCCGGCCGCGGGTCGCGAGCACCAGCCGGTCGTCGATGGTGACCACGTCGCTCCCGCCATCCGGGCCGGTGTGGTTTGGGGTGGTGGCGGGCGGGGTGGTGATCGGGGGGCCGCCGGACGTGGCGACGATGCGCCAGTCATCCGATGGATCGTCCCTTTCGAGCAGGGTCACCGCGGTCAGCCCGAACGTCTCGCGCAACCGCCCGAGCAGCGAGGCCAGCGCGGACTCCCCGCGCAGCACGTGTCCGGCCAGTGTGGAGAGCACCTCGGCGTCCGCCCTGGACCGGGCCGCTTCCCTGCTGCGCCGGGCGGCCAGGTCCACGACCGTGCTCACCATGGCGGCGACCAGGACGAAGATGGCCAGCGAGAGCACGTTCTCAGGCTCGGCGATGGTCAGGGTGTGCACCGGCGGTGTGAAGAACCAGTTGAGCAGCCCGAACGCGAGCACCGCCGCTGTGAGCGCCGGCCACATCCCGCCCACCAGCGCGACGCCGACCACCAACAGCAGGAAGAGCAGGATCTCGCTGGGCAGGCTCAGGTCGAGCGGCGCGATCACGGCGGTGAGCGCCGGCATGGCGGCCAGGGTCAGCGCCCATCCGGCCGCCCTGCGCCGACGTGTCAGCGCTCCCCCGGACGGCGGCCGGCGGGAGCTTCCGCTGACGGCCTCGTGCGGGACCATGTGCACGTCGATCGAGCCGGACAGCGTGGCCGTCGTCATGCCCACGCCGCGGGTGAGCAGCTGCGCGAGCCGTCCTCGCCGGGAGGCGCCGAGGACGAGTTGCGAGGCGTTCACGCCGTCGGCGAACGCGATCAGCGCGCGCGGGATGTCGTCGCCCACGACCTGGTGGTAGGTGCCGCCGAGGTCCTCGACGAGTTTGCGCTGGCGGACCAGGTTGGCCGGGTCGCTCGCGGTGGACAGGGCGTCGGCCCGGGTGACGTGCACGGCGAGCAGGTCGGCGCCCTTGGTCCTGGCCGCGATGCGGGCGGCGCGGCGGACGAGGGTGTCGCCCTCAGGGCCGCCGGTGAGGGCGACGACGACACGTTCGCGGGCCTCCCAGGTGCCCGCTATGTCATGGTCGGCCCGGTACGCGATGAGCTGCCGGTCGACCCGGTCCGCCACCCAGAGCAGGGCGAGCTCCCGCAGGGCGGACAGGTTGCCGACGCGGAAGTAGTTGGCGAGGGCGGCGTCGACGCGTTCGGGCGGGTAGACGTTGCCGTGGGCGAGGCGGCGGCGCAGGGCCTCGGGTGACATGTCGACGAGTTCGAGCCGGTCGGCCCGCCGGACGAGATCGTCGGGGACGGTCTCCCGCTGCGGCAGGCCGGTGATCTGCTCGGCCACGTCGCGCAGAGACTCCAGGTGCTGGATGTTGAGCGTGGAGACGACGTCGATGCCGGCGTCCAGGATGTCCTGGACGTCCTGCCAGCGTTTGGCGTGCCGGGAACCGGGCGTGTTGGTGTGGGCGAGCTCGTCGACCAGCACGGCCGCGGGGCGGCGGGCGATGACCGCGTCGGTGTCGAGCTCGGTGAACGTGGCGCCGCGATGGACGACGGTGCGCCCCGGCACGATCTCCAGCCCGTCGAGCAGGCGGGCGACCTGGTCGCGGCCGTGGGTCTCGACATGGCCCACGACCACGTCACGTCCGCGTTCCTTGGCCCGTCGTGCCTCGCTGAGCATGGCGTAGGTCTTGCCGACGCCGGGCGCCGCACCCAGGTAGACCCGCAGCCGCCCGCGCGACGTGCTTCCCATTCCTCCAGGTTACGGCTGGTATGGCGGAGCGACTCCCCAGCCCCAGTGCGGAACCGGCGCCTCCGGAGGCGGGGTCGCGCCGGGCTGGGAGTTGTGCACGGCCAGCCGGGTGCCCCATTCGATGTAGCCGGCGAACGCGGCCCTGAACTCGGGGTCGTCGGGCAGGCCGACCTCGTCGGCGGCGTCCATGAGGAGGTTCACCCAGCGGCGGCGCTGCGGTTCGGTGATGGCCCGGCCCAGGTGGTGGGCGAGCATGTGGGAATATCCGCCGCGTTCGTGGGTGTACCGGTCAGGGCCGCCGAAGACCTCGCTGAGCCACATGGCGACGTATTTGGGGTGGTCGGGGTCCATGTGGGCGAACAGCGGCCCGATGAGGTCGTCCTTGAGGACGGTCCGGTAGAACGCCGCGGTCAGCCGTTCGAACGCCTCGGTCCCGCCCGCCCACTCGTAGATGGTCGGGACGTCTTTTTCCGTCATGTAATCATGTAATCAGCACCTGCGGCCGCAGGACAAGACTTGTCCGGAAACGACGAAGTCCCCGGTCGCCGTGTGGCGACCGGGGACTTCGGATTGGTAGCGGGGACAGGATTTGAACCTGCGACCTCTGGGTTATGAGCCCAGCGAGCTACCGAACTGCTCCACCCCGCGTCGGTGTGTTGTTATCAACTATACCGCCCTTCCGGAGTCCTCCGACCCGGCCGGGCTTGTCCGGGCGCGTCGGCGACGTGACCATGGGTCTCATGCTGCCCATGTGGGCCGATGACCTGGGCGGACATGAAGGATCGGCTCCTGGCGCCGCCCGATACCTCTTTACAACGCCACCGGCGCCCAGGGGTCGGGGGGCAGGAGGGCAACGGCGACCATTCGAGTTTCTTGAGACGGACGATGCCGGGTGGGACCTGCGGGGCCGCTGAAAAAGCAACGAGGCCCTGGCCGTCGGCCAGGACCTCGAATCTTGGTAGCGGGGGCAGGATTTGAACCTGCGACCTCTGGGTTATGAGCCCAGCGAGCTACCGAACTGCTCCACCCCGCGTCGCTGTCTTGCTTCTCAAGACTATCGGCGACGGGGGGCGGGCGCAAACCGAATGGGCTAGGTGGTGCCTCCCGCCTGCGTGCCCGAGGGTGTCGGCGTCGGTGTGGACGTGGCCGGCGGTGACGCGGACGGCGTCGCCGACGGTGAGGCGGAGGGAGAGGCCGAGGGCGACGGGGTGGCCGCCGGCTTGGCGTTGGCGCTCTCGATCTGCTTCAGCGCCTCCTCCAGCCGCTTCTGCGCCTTGCCGTACTCGTCCCAGTTCGGGGGGCTGGCCTGGAGGGCCTTCTGGGCGTCCTCGTAGGCCTTCTGGGCGTTGGAGATGGCGGTGTTCATCGCCGACGTGTTCGTCTGGTTGGGCGTGGTCTGCTGGGGCTGGGTGTTCGGCTGTTGCTGCTCGCCGCCGAAGACCTGCTCCAGCGCCTGGTCGAGGGTGTCGCCCGAGCCGACCTTGTTGCCGAACGCCACCAGCACCCGCCGCAGGATCGGGTACGGCTCCTGGCCGGTGCCGGCCTTGGTCTGCACGTAGACGGGCTCGATGTAGATCAGGCCGTTCGCGTAGGGCAGGGTCAGCAGGTTGCCGTACCTGACGTTGGCCTGGCCGAGGCCGAGGGGGCCAAGTTCGCCCGAGAACTTGTTCTGGAAGTTGTTCTGGGCCTGACCGGGGCCGGGGACCGTGGTGTTGGACGGCATGCGCAGGATGCGCAGCTTGCCGTAGTCCTTGCCCACCGTGGAGCCCGCCGCCATGAAGGCCGCCAGGTTGGGGCCTTCCCTCGGGACGAACGTCGTGGTCAGCGAGAACGACGGCTCGGACTCGTCGGGCATCGTCGCCGTCAGGTAGTACGGCGGCTGCTTGACCGACTGGTTGCCCTGCGACGGGTCGCTGGGGATGTTCCAGAAGTCCTGGGCGCTGTAGAAGGCGGCCGCGTTGGTGACGTGGTAGCGCGACAGCATGTAGCGCTGCACCTTGAACAGGTCTTCCGGGTAGCGGATGTGCGCCTGGAGGTCGGGGGTCATCTGCGAGGCGGGCTTGATCGTGCCGGGGAAGGCGTTGGACCACGTCTTCAGCACCGGGTCGTTGCCGTCCCAGGCGTAGAGCGTGACCGTGCCGTCGTAGGCGTCGACCGTGGCCTTGACCGAGTTGCGGATGTAGTTGATCTCGTCCTGCGGCTGCTGGGCGACCACGCGGCGGTCGGTGGCCAGGTCGCGGGTCATGTCGCCGAGGCTCTCGCTCTGCGAGTACGGGTACGCGTTGGAGGTGGTGTACCCGTCGAGGATCCAGGTGATCCGGCCGTCGACGATCGCCGGGTAGGCGTTGCCGTCGAGGGTCAGGAACGGCGCGACCTTCTCCACCCGCTCCCGCGGGTTGCGCACGTAGAGGATCTTGGAGTTGTCGTTGACGTCGCCCGACAACAGGATGTTCATCTCGCCGTACTTGGCGGCGTAGACGAGCCGGTTGAGTGCCGAGCCGATCGGCACGCCGCCCTTGCCGGTGTAGGTGGTGTTCTGCTGTCCGGTCTGGCCGCCGGAGACCGGGTAGTCGAGCTCCTGCGGGGTCTTGGGGTTGCCGCCGGCGATGACGTACTCGGAGGAGCCGGGGTTCTCGCCGAAGTAGACGCGCGACTCCTTGAGCCCGGTCGAGGCCGCGAGGTCGCCGGTGACCGGCATGTCCTTGCTGTCGTAGGCGGGCAGACCGCCCGCGTCGACCTGGTTGCCCGGCGCGGCGACGAAACCGTAGCCGTGGGTGTAGACCAGCGCGCGGTTGATCCAGTTGTTCTGGGGCGCGGGCGGGCCGAGCAGCTCGCGGACGCCGACCACGTGGTCGACCAGTTTGCCGTCCTTGCCGGGGTAGCGGTCGACGTCGAGCTGGTCGGGGAAGCCGTAGAAGCCGCGGATGCGCTGCGTCTGCTCGAACGTGGACGACACCAGCGCCGGGTCGAGCAGGCGCACGCCGGTCACCGACTCGTCGCCGCCGGCGCTGACCTTGGTCGGGTCGGCCTGGGCGTTGTAGTCGATCACTTCGGCGTTCTGCACGTCGTAGGCTGATCGGGTGGCTTGGATGTTCCGGTCGATGTAGAGGGCTTCCTTGCCCTGCTGGTTGGGCTTGACCTGGAACTGCTCGACCAGCGCCGGGTAGACGCCGCCGATCAGGATGGCCGAGAGCACGAGCAGGCCGAACGAGACGCCGGGCAGCATGCCGCCGGAGCGCACGACGCCGGCGAAGAACAGCGCGGCGCAGATCAACGCGATGATCGCGAGGATGTTCTTGGCCGGGAGCACCGCGTTGACGTCGGTGTAGGACGCGCCGTGCACGTAGCCGCGGTCGGAGAAGACCAGACCGAACCGGTCGATGTAGTAGGCGACGGCCTTGAGCAGGACGAACACGCCGAGCAGCACGGAAAGGTGGATCCGCGCGGCCCTGGAGGCGTGCACGCCCGGCGACTGCAGCCGGAAACCGCCGTAGAGGTAGTGGGTGATCGTGGCCAGGACGATCGAGATGATCACGGCGGTGAACAGGAAGTTCAGCACCATCCTGATGAACGGGTAGTCGAACATGAAGAACGAGATGTCCATGCCGAACAGCTCGTCCTTCTTGCCGAACGAGGCTCCGTTCACGAACTGCAGCCACGTCTTCCACTGCCCCGCGAACGAGGAGCCGGAGAAGAGCGCGAGCAGGCCCATGCCGACGATGAAGATCAGCTTGCGGTGGGGGTCGAGCGCCATGCGATAGCGGTCGGCTCCGCTGCCGCCGCCGAACACGGCGGGGCCGAACATCGGCCGGGTGCGGAAGGCCAGCAGCATGTTGCCGCCCGTGATGCCGACCATGAGCACCGCTCCGACGAGGAACAGCACGATCTGGGTCAGCAGCACCCCGGAGAAGACCGACGTGTAGTTGGTCGTGTCAAACCACAGGTAGTCGGTATAAATCCCAGAAAAGAGAAAAAACAGGGCCACGATCGCGACCAGCGCGATGGCCACAGGCAGAAGCAGCCGCGGCCGGCGTGGCAAGCGCATCGCCCTGCCGGCCCCTGGGGTCCGGAAGCTCAAGGCCAACCCCTCGTCGTGATGAAGAAACGGTCCGTGTCTGGCAACTTACACTGCAGCGCCAGCCGTACGGCTAACGCACGACGCTCGCCGGAAGTTTCATCCGGCCTCACAAGCGGGCACATTGCCCTTCCCGGTGCGCAGCGCGTCGAGCGCGAGCACCGCGTCGTGCAACGTGTCGGCCTTGACCAGCCGCAAGCCGTCGGGCACGGCCTTCATGGCCTCCGCGCAGTTGTCCGCGGGGGTGAGGAAGATGGTCGCGCCCGAGTCGCGGGCCCCCACCATCTTCTGGGCGATGCCGCCGATCGGCCCGACCTGGCCCTCGGTGTCGATGGTGCCGGTGCCGGCGATGCGCTTGCCGCCGGTGATCTCGCCGGGGGTCAGCTTGTCGAGTATGCCGAGCGAGAACATCAGCCCGGCGCTCGGCCCGCCGACGTCGCCCACGTTGATCTCGACGTCGAAGGGGAACTTGAACTTCTCCTGCATGAGCACACCGACGAGGGGCTTGCCGTCCTTGCTGGCGATCGGCTGCAGCGACACGTCGAGCTTCTGGCTGCCCCTGGTCACGTTGAAGGTCACGGTCTCGCCTGGCTTGTGCGCCTTGACGGTGTCTCCGACGAACTGAGAGTCGGTGGCCGGCTTGCCGTCGACCGCGTTGATCTGGTCGCCCTTCTGCAGCTTGCCGTCGGCGGGCTTGCCCTTCTCGGTGGACAGCACCGTGACGACCCGGTCGTAGTGGATCTTGAGCTCGTTGAGCGCGGCGGCCTTGGCGGAGTCTTGGGAGTTGGTCATCTCGACCGCGTTCTCCTCGTCGACCTTCTTCGCGTCGCGGCCGGGCGGGAAGATCGTCTCCTGCGGGACCACCGCGACGGTCGGGTCGATCCAGCCGCGCAACGCGGTCAGCAGGTCGATCTGGGCGGCCGGGCCGCCCTGGTAGGCCACCGTGACCAGGCTCAGCGCGCCGCTGGTGGGATAGGTCTGCCGGCCGTTGATCGAGATCACCGGCTTCTTGTCGATCTCGCCGATGGTGTTCTCGGTGGGGCCGGGACTCAGCACGACGTACGGGACCGGCCGGAACGCGCCCAGGACGCCCAGCGCGAGCACGAAGAAGCCCGCGAGCAGCAGGGTGAGGACGCGTCGTGACATGGTGATGAGCTTATTCGCAGGCGCCGACCCACTCGGTCTCGCCATCGGCGAACACCTGGTGTTTCCAGATGGGGACCTCCGCCTTGAGGTCGTCGATGAGCCTGCGTGAGGCCCTGAACGCCTCGTCGCGGTGTGGCGAGGCCACGGCGACGATCACCGCCGTGTCGCCGAGCCCCAGGTCGCCGACCCGGTGGACGGCGGCCATCGCGGTGACCGGGAAGTCGGCCGCGACCTTCTCGGCCACCCGGCGCAGCTCGTCGGGCGCCGAGGGATGGGCGGAGTAGGAGAGCCGGGTCACGGGTTTGCCGTGGTCCTGTTCGCGCACGGTGCCGATGAAGATCGCGGTGCCGCCCGCCGCGTGGTCTCCCACCGCGGCCAGCACCTCGTCCACGGACAACGGGGTGTCACGAATGCCGAGCAACCGGATGACGTCCACGGAAAGAGCCTAACCTCACGTTCCTACTGGCGACGCTTTTTACGGACCTGCCGGACGATCGCCGCGGTGCCGATGACGGCCACCGTCGCGCCGGCCGCGGTGAGCGTGGCCTCCTTGACCGGCAGCCGCCTGCCGACCACGGTGGTCCTGTTCTCGCGGAGCTCGAGGAGCTGCCGGAAGGCGGCCTCGTTGGTCCACGCGGGCTTCCAGCCCGCCTCGCGCAGCGCCGAGCAGTCGACGACCCACGGATAGACGACATAGTGCAGGTCGGTGGCGGGGGCCGGGGTGATGCCGAGCCGGTGCAGGCGCTGCGCGGTGCCGAACGTCAGCCCGGCCGGCAGCTCGAACCGCCGGATCCCGGACAGTTCCTCGACCTGCTCCTGCTCCAGCCAGCCGTCGGAGCCCACGGCCACCACCCCGGTGACGGCCCCCTTGGCGGCCAGCTCCAGCGCCGAGATGAGGTCGTCGATGTGGCAGAACTGCCAGTTGGGGTTGCAGCCCTTGACCGTGAGCAGCCTCGGCGACTCGAAGTGCCGGGTGATGACCGTGTCGACGCCCGGACCGACGACCGCCGCCGGGCGCAGCACCGTGACGTCCAGGCCCGGGTGGCTGCGCAGCGACCTGCGGACCAGCGACTCGATCTCCAGGTAGTCGCCCACGACGCCGGTGTCGGGCTCGGCGGCCACCGGGGAGTCCTCCGGCAGGGGGACCTCGTTGTCGGCCGCGGCGCCGTAGACCATGGCGCTGGTGACCAGGATCACCCGCCGCACGCGGGCGGCGGCGCAGGCGGTGAGCACCGTCTGGGCTGCTCTGAGGTTGTACGCGCGCCGCTCCCCCGGGTCGGAGTCGACGGCGTAGTCACCGGCCAGATGGACCAGGACGTCGATGTCGGAGATCCGGTTCGCCAAGAGCGGATCCCGTACGTCGATCACTCTCCACGTGGCTTCCTGAACGTCGCCGCGCTCCTCGTCGATGGCCACCACTCTGCGGAAATCCGCGGAGGATGCGAGCCTCACGAGCAACTCGCGGCCGATGCCGGAGGCCGCGCCGGTGACGGCGACGACGGGTTGACGCGGGCGTTTCGAGGTAGGCACCAGGTCCTCACTTTGCACTGATCCGCCGTAGGACGACTAACGTGGCGGATGTGGACTCCTCCATCCTGCACGAGGTAGAGCGGTGACTGACCTGCCAGGTCGCGAAAACGACCCTAACGAGAACCCGTTCGCCATGTTCGGCAACCCTGAGCAAATGGCTCAGGCGATGCGCCAGTTCGCCGACATGTTGTCGGCGCCCCAGGGTTCAGGCCCTGTCAACTGGGACATGGCCAAGAACATCGCACGACACGCCGTGGTCGCCCAAGGCGATCCGAGCGTCATGGAAGGCGAGCGCCGACAGATCGTCGAGGCGCTGAGCCTGGCCGACCTGTGGCTGAACGAGGCGACGACGCTGCCGAGCGGCGTGTCCAACCCGCAGGCCTGGAGCCGGTCGGAGTGGATCGAGAACACGGTCCCCGTCTGGCGGAAGCTTTGCGAGCCCGTGGCCGAACGCATGGTCGAGACCATGGGCGGCGCGCTCGGCGGCTCCGGGCTGCCTCCGGAGGCCCAGCAGATGGCCGGGCCGCTGATGGGCATGCTCAAGCAGATGGGCGGCATGATGGTCGGTCAGCAGATCGGCCAGGCGCTCGGCTCGCTGGCGCGCGAGGTGATCGGCACGACCGACATCGGCCTGCCGCTGTCCGGCACCGCGGCGCTGCTGCCCGGCGGCATCTCGTCCTTCAGTGAGGGCCTCGAGATCCCCGCCGACGAGATCCGGCTCTATCTGGCGCTGCGCGAGGCCGCGCACCACCGGTTGTTCCAGCACGTCCCGTGGCTGCGTTCGCACCTGCTCGGGGCCGTCGAGGAATACGCCAGGGGCATCACCGTGGACACCTCCGCGCTGGAGGAGCAGATCCGCGGGCTCGACATCAACAACCCCGAGGCCATCCAGGAGGCGCTGAGCGGCGGCGCGCTGCTCAAGCCCGAGGAGACCGAGCGGCAGAAGGCCGCCCTGGCCCGTCTGGAGACGATGCTCGCCCTGGTCGAGGGGTGGGTGGCCACGGTGGTCGACCGGGCCGCCGACGGCAAGCTGCCCTCGGCGGTCGCGCTGGCGGAGACCGTACGCAGGCGCCGGGCGACCGGTGGGCCCGCGGAGCTGACGTTCGGCACGCTGGTCGGGCTGGAGTTGCGGCCCCGGCGGCTGCGCGAGGCCGCGGCGCTGTGGCGCGCGCTGGAGACCGAGCGCGGCGTCGACGGGCGCGACGCCCTGTGGGGCCACCCCGACCTCATGCCGACGGCCGAAGACCTCGACGACCCCGACGCGTTCGTACGCGGCGAGGCCGCCTGGGACATCTCCCAGTTGGAGGCCAAGCCCGACGACGAGAACGGCGACCAGGACGGCGGCCGGTGACCCTGCACGACGACGCGGTGGCGGTGCTGTCCTCCTGGACCGCGCCGACCCCCGAGGAGGAGGCGCTGCGCGTCGAGTTCCTCGGCCATCTGCGAACGTACGACGACGCCATGTGGCGCGCGTGCGCACCCGGCCACCTGACGGCCACCACCGCCGTGCTCAGCCACGACGGCGCCCGGGTGCTGCTCACGCTGCATCCGAAGGCCGGGCAGTGGCTGCCCATGGGCGGCCACTGCGAGGACTTCGACGCCACGCTGGAGGCGGTGGCGCTGCGCGAGGCCACCGAGGAGTCGGGAATCGCCGGACTTGAGCTGCTGCCCGGCCCGCTGGCCGTGGACAAGCACGAGGTCTGGTGCCATCCGCCGCGCAGCTGGCACCTCGACGTCGAGTACGCGGCCGTGGCCCCTCCAGGCGCCGAGGCCGTCATGAGCGACGAGTCGCTCGACCTGCGCTGGTTTCCCGTCGACGAGATCCCCGAGCTGTCCGACGAGGCCACGCGCCGGCTGGCCGCACGCGGACGCGCCGCGCTCGGCTCGCGCTCGCGTTCGCTCGGCTAGAGTCCTTCGCATCGTTCCAAGGGGGGCCGCGTGGAGACATCTGCCGTTGGCGGCACGATCGTGACGCCTGCCCGCAAGCCGCGGAAGCTGCCCGGCAACCTCCTGACCTGGCTGGCCGTGACACCCTTCGCGGCCTGGGCGGTGGCCAGGGTGGCCGGGCTGGAACGAGGTTCGCTGCCCACGCAGCTCATGACGGCGACGCCGTACGCGGCGGCCGGGTCCCTGGTCCCCCTCCTGATCGCCGCGGTCGGGCGCAAGCGGGCCGCGACAGCCGTCGCGCTGCTCGCCACGACCGCGCTCGGGTTCAGCGTCCTGCCCCGCGCGCTGGGCACGGCCGAGGCCACGACCGGCAGGCCGTTCAAGGTCATGACCATCAACATGTTGTTCGGCAAGGCGGACGCGCAGGTGATCGTGAACCTGGTGCGCGAGTTCGGGCCCGACGTGCTGAGCACCCAGGAGCTGACCCCCGGCGCCGTGGCCGACATGGACGCGGCCGGCCTGAAGGAGCTCATGCCCCACCGCGTGCTCGAGGACGAATGGGACGCCGGCGGGAGCGGCCTCTACTCCAGGCACCCGCTCCAGCCGCTCGACGACGTTGTGCCTCCGGTGGGCCACAAGATGCCCGCGGCCATGGTGTCGCTGCCGGGTGGGAAGCCGATCGAGTTCGTCGACGTCCATCCCTACCCGCCGCTCGGCCCCAACGTGGTCAACTGGAACGAGGCGCTCTCCAGCCTTCCTTCCGCCGGCGGCGAAACCGTGCGGATCCTCGCCGGCGACTTCAACGCCTCGCTCGACCACGCCTCGCTGCGCAGGCTGCTGGCCCGTGGGTACAAGGACGCGGCCGACCAGGTGGGCGCGGGGCTGATCCCCACGTGGCCGGCCAACAAGCGGGTGCCGCCGATCATCACCATCGACCACGTGCTGGTGGACGAGCGGGTGGGCGTCAGGGAGGTCAGCGTGCGCGATGTGCCGGGCACCGACCACCGGGCCGTGCTGGCCGAGCTCACCGTGCCCTGACGGAGGGTCAGCGGCCGGCGATCAGGGCTCGGGTGTTGTCCCAGCCTTCGAGGCCCGGGTCGAGGCGTTCGACGTCGTCGTGCGTGCGCAGGCGGTGCCATCCGGAGATCGTGGCGACCCTGCGCGGGCCCGGGGCCTGAGCTCTGAGGACGGCGACGACGTCGGGGGCGTCGAGGTCGGGGTCGGCCCAGGCAGGGAGCGGCAGTGAGCAGGCCAGCGCCACCGCGCCGCCGTCCGCCGCCGGGCAGACGGTGATCTCGGCCCGGCCCAGCTCCCTGAACAGCTTGCCGACCAGCAGCGAGGGCAGGTCGGGCGCGTCGGCGTTGATCACCGCGGCCTGGTCGCCGGACAGGCGGCCGAGGACGGCTCGCAGCGGCTCGTCCTCGTCGACCGTGATGATCTCCGTGCCGGGCCAGACGATGTCGTCGAGGCCGGGGACGGCCGTGATCAGGACCGGGGTGACGAACTCCAGACCGGCGACCATTTCGTAGGTGTCCTCGGCCACGGCCTCCAGGAACTGCCGTGGATCGACGCCGGGGGGCGCCGCTTCGGCCATGCGGCCGCGTACCAGGACGGCGACGATGCGCGTCAACACTCCTCCGGTGCCGTGTGGGCCGCCGCGGAGAATCCTTCGAGGAACCCGCGCGCCCGCTCCGCCTTCGGATACTGTTCTACCAGCGCCCAGAACCCCGGGCCATGGCTCGGCACGATCAGGTGCGCCAGCTCGTGGATGATGACGTAGTTGATGACCCACTCGGGCAGGCCCTTGAGCCGGGTCGAGATCCTTATCGTGCCGTTCTCCGGGGTGCAGGAGCCCCAGCGATGCTGCTGGTTGTCGACCCATCGAACGCTCACGGGGTCGGGCCGGCCGTTGAGGTACTTCACCGACAGTTCCCTCGCCCGTTCGAGCAGGGCCTCGTCGGTCGGCCTTCGTCGTTCTTCCTTGGCGGCCAGCCGGTCGAGCATCCGGCTCACCCATTCATCCGCGTCTTCGCCGCTCAGCCAGGCGGGCAGGAGCACGATCGTCTTGTCGCCGTCGCGGTAGGCGGAGACCGTACGCCGGCGACGAGAACTGCGACGGACCTCGACTGTCTCGGGGGGCACATAAGCACGTTAGCCGAGACTGGCGAAATTCCACAGAGGGTGGACGTTGTTTTCGCTGGTCAGATGATTAAGAGCCGGTGAATTTGGGCATGCGCCTTTCCCGATGCGCCGCCAGGCCCTCCAGCAGGTCGGATGATGCCATGGTCACGGGCTGGGCCAAGGATTCCCACCTCAGAGCGGCTGCCAGGTCTTGATGGTCTTGGTTCAGGGCGACCTTTGTGAGGCGGGTGGCGACTGGAGCCATCTCTGCGATCTTCTTGGCGATGACCGAAACCTCGGAGAGAAGGTCATTCTTCGGGAAAGATTGATTTACCAAGCCTTTATCTGCCGCTTCCGTACCCGTAAGGAGACGGCCCGTCAGGAGCATCTCCCGGGCCAGTGCCGTACCGGCTCTTCTGGGCAGCAGGTAGGTGGCGGCCATGCCCGGGTGGAGCCCGAGCTGGGTGAAGGGGGCCAGCAGTTTGGCGTCGTCGGCGGCGTAGACGAGGTCGCAGGCCAGGGCCACGCACAGGCCCGCGCCGACGGCGGGGCCGTTGACCGCGGCGACGGTGGGCACCTCCAGGTCGGCGATCATCAGCCAGGTACGGTAGAAGGCGAGCATGCGGTCGCGCAGCGGCGGCACGGCCTCGGCGCCCCGCTCGCCGATCCAAGACAGGTCACCGCCCGAGGAGAACGCGCTTCCCGCTCCGGTGACGACGACGCAGCGCAGGTCGCGGTCGGCGGCCAGGGTTGTCATGATTTCGCGCCATTCGGCCGTCATGGTGTCGGTCATGGCGTTGCGGAGGTCCGGGCGGTTGAGGGTGAGGACGACGACTCCGTCGTCTGTGCGGTCGACCAAGATCTCGCTCATGCGGCGAAGCGTAACGCTCCGCGGGGCGCGGATGTGGTTGCGGTGCGCGGCTTGGCTGGGTGAGGACGCGGCTTGCCTCAGGTGCGGATGCGGTCTTCAGCTTGCCTCGGGGCGCTCCGCGGTGGGGTGTTGTCCACAGGGCGGGCGTTGTGGTGGGGGGTTGTCCACAGGCGGCGCGGAACCGGCTCGGGATCTTGGTCGGACGTGCGAACCTTCCGGCCATGAGGCCACGTGTGAAGCCGGCCCTCCGGCGAATCCTCCGCGACGAGCACACCCTGCAGTACGGCGTGCATCCCCTCCGGGCCATCACGCTGACCGGCCTGACGAGATCGGTGCGTCAGTGGATCGAGGGGCTCGACGGCACCCGCGATCTGCGGAGGGTGATGCGCGACGCGGCGGCGGCCGGTCTCGATGAGCCGTGCGCCCAGGCTCTGCTCGACTACCTCGCCACGCGGGGCGCCCTGCACGACGCCGGCCCGTTCCCGGCGCCGCTGCGGGAGCTCTCCCTCGCCGAGCGGGATCGACTGAAACCCGACCTCGACGCGCTCGACCTGGCCTCCAATACCCCGGAGGGCGGCGTCGAGCTGTTGCGGCGTCGGCGGGAGGCGAAGGTCCGGGTCTACGGTGCCGGGCGCGTGGGAGCGCAGGTCGTCGCCCTGCTCGCGGCCGGCGGGGTCGGCGACATCCGGGTGATCGATCCCGGGCCGGTCCGGCCGGGGGACATCACGCCGGGCGGGCTGACGTGGGCCGAGGTGGGGCTGTCCCGGGAGGAGGGGGCGGCGGCGGTCGCCCGGCGGCTGCTCTCTCCCCCGCCGAAGAACGTGCCGTCCGTTCCGCCTCCGCGCGACCGCACCTCACCCCCTCGACCCGGCGGTCGGAACGCGACGCCCGCCGGTGACGCGACCGGCCGGCCAGCACGCAGCGGGCCTACGCCGTCCGGCGATACGACCGCACAGCCCAGGCGGTCCGACGGCACGACCGCACAACGCAGGCGGCCGGGCGTCACACCGTCCGGTGGCACGCCTGCACAGCCCAGACGGGCGGACGTCACGCCGTCCGGCATCGCCGCCGCGCGGGTCTCGCCTGCCACGCCACTCGTTCCGACGGTGCCGCCCACTCCGGCGGAGGTTAGCCAGGACGCCGTTCCGTCCTCCAACATCCTGGCCGGAGCTCCGCATCTGGGGGACGGCACGGCACGTCCCGATCTCGCCATCCTGGCGCCTGTGGGACCCTTGGACGGGGTGCTGGTCAACGAGCTGGCCGACTTCGGCATCCCGCATCTGCTGGTGTCGGCCTTCGAAGGGCACGGGTCCGTCGGCCCGCTGGTGTTTCCCGGGGAGACGACATGCCTCCACTGTCTCGACCTGACGCGCCGCGATCACGATCCCGCCTGGCCGATCGTCACCGCCAGGCTGGGCGGCTATCCGCCCGGCGAGATCGCCTGCGACGCGACTCTCGCCACGCTCGTCGCGGCCGCCGCGACCGGCCAGGCGCTTGCTCATCTCGAAGGCCGGGCGACCTCTGTGACGAACGGCACAATGGACGTAATGCCTGATTGGTGCTGGAAAAGACGGTCGTGGAGCGGTCATCCGCAATGTCGTTGTATGCGAAACAATCCATATTCGCTAACAATGGACATGTCACCTACCAGCGACTGACGTGCTCAGGGGACGACCACGAAGGGGGGAAGCGGCATCTCGGGCGAGGTTCCGCGCATGAGTGTGAGCGATCTTCCGCGCCGGGCAGTCACCCGCTCAGCCAAGTTGGCCACCCTTCCGCTCGGGTTCGCCGGGCGGGCCGCCCTCGGCCTCGGCAAGCGCATCGGCGGCAAGTCAGCAGAAATCGTGGCCCAGGAGGTTCAGCAGCGCACCGCCGAGCAGATCTTCAAGGTGCTCGGCGAGCTCAAGGGCGGGGCGATGAAGCTCGGGCAGGCACTGTCGATCTTCGAGGCGGCGCTTCCGCCGGAGATCGTCGGCCCCTACCGGGCGACCTTCACGAAACTGCAGGACGCCGCTCCTCCGCTGCCGGTCGCCACCGTCCACAAGGTGCTCGCCGAGCAGCTGGGGGACGATTGGCGCAAACACTTCCTCTCGTTCGACGACCGGCCCACGGCCGCCGCCTCGATCGGCCAGGTGCACAAGGCCGTCTGGAACGACGGGCGCGAGGTGGCCGTCAAGATCCAGTACCCGGGGGCGGGCAAGGCGCTGCTCGGCGACTTCACACAGCTGGCCCGGCTGGGAAAGATGTTCGGGGCGTTGCTGCCCGGCCTCGACATGAAGGCGCTGCTGGCCGAGCTGCGCGAGCGGATCGCCGAGGAGCTCGACTACCTTCGCGAGGCCGAGGCACAGCACGCCTTCGCGCTGGAGTACAACGGCGATCCCGACTTCCACGTTCCTGATGTGGTGGCGGCCAACGAGATGGTGCTGGTCAGCGAGTGGATGGACGGCACTCCCCTGTCGCGGGTGATCACCGAGGGCAGCAAGGAGGAGCGTGATCACGCGGGGCTGCTGTTCGTCCGGTTCCTGTTCTGCTCGCCTGCCCGGGTCGGCATGCTGCACGCCGATCCCCATCCGGGCAACTTCCGCGTGCTGGCCAACGGCAAGCTCGGCGTCCTCGACTTCGGCGCGGTCAACCGGTTGCCCGGCGGGTATCCGAAGGTCTTCGGGCAGCTCACGCGCATCTTCAACCAGGGCGACATGGACACCGTGATGACGGGTCTCCGTGACGAGGGCTTCATCCGTCAGGACATCGACATCGACCCCGACGCCCTGCGCGCTTTCCTGGCGCCGTACGTGGAGCCGACGGCCGTGGAGGAGTTCACCTTCAGCCGGGAGTGGCTGCAGGCCCAGGCCGCCAGCGTCACCGACCTCCGCCCGACGAACGTGGTTCGCCAGCTCAACCTGCCGCCGTCGTACGTGCTCATCCATCGGGTGCATGCGGCCGGTGTCGGGGTCCTCTGCCAGCTCGGCACCACGGCGCGTTTCCGTGACGAGGTGATCCGCTGGGTTCCGGGCTTCACCGACGACCCGAACGGCGAGGCACTGGCGATCGGCTGATCAGGCGGCGCTTGCGCTTGCGCTTTGTGGGCGGAGACGGCGCCTTGCTTGTGGAGATGTACGGCTAGCGTAGAGATGCGCCGCCGGCTCAGGAGATGCACGGCTGGCTCGCCGGGAAGCGAGGGTGACCGCAGCATCTACTGCCGATGCGCTCAAGCCGCGCCGCGGGATGGCGGGGAGAGGGCGAGGACATCGGCCTCATCCTCGTCTTCCTACGCAGCTTTCCTACGCAGCCAACAGGACGTCTTGCCGGGAGGGTGTTGTTGGTCTTCCTCGACCGTCGCCCTCACTCCCGACTTCG
>NZ_JBEXYU010000050.1:19393-55776 GCF_040631115.1 Nonomuraea sp. NPDC005692
CTTCGGGCTTCGGGCTTCGGGCTTCGGGCTTCGGGCTTCGGGCTTCGGGCTTCGGGCTTCGGGCTTCGGGCTTCGGGCTTCGGGCTTCGGGCTTCGGGCTTCGGTAGGAGGGTACGGATCCGCAGCAGGCCGTCGGTGATCTGCCGTTCAGGTCCGTTCGTGTAGCCTTCGGCGCCACCAGGCGCCCAGGTGCCGCTCTGTCGGTTCGAGGTCCGGATCGGGAAGAGTGCGACGGCGCAACCGTCGGTCAAGCCTGCTCACGATGCGGCGTAGTTCAGTTCGCTCGTGTGCCGGCAAACGGTCGATCTCCGACTGCAGGAAGTCACGGGAGTAGACCAGATCACAACACGGACAGTCCGCCCGCGGAAGCAGCAACCGCTTAGCCGGCTTGCGCAGGAACTCCTCATAACGCTCAAGCGCCCGGGCGGTCGACGGAGACCATCGCCTCCTGACGTCTCCAGTGCCGGACCGGGTGGTGTCAAGGTGGCCGCTGAGCTTTGGGGCCTGAGCCCCTGAACGATGCATGGCGCGCACGATGCCTGGCGGCCTACGCGGCATCGTCCCTTCGGATCGAGATCACGTCGCCATCGTGCCATGGGCCTTTCAGCAGCGCAAAGGTGCTCCTGTATGGGCACCGCCAACTGTCGATCGAGCTTGGGCGTCAGGGGAGGCGCAGGCAGGGGTGGCCGTTTGTCCGGGCTGGACTGGTCCTCGTGAGATCCGTACGGGTTGGGGCGGAGAGGTCGCTGGGGTGGCAGATCCCCATCAGACGCCGTGCCTGGACGTCGGTGCGCTTGCCCGCATCCGCGCAGCGCGCCCGTCGTACCGGTCGCAGGCGGGGCCTCGGAAAGGTGTTGGCCGACGTCGCAATGGTGTCGCTTGAGGGTTGCGCGCGGCAAGGTCATCGCTCGGCCGGCGAGGTAGGGCTGACGTTCCTGATCGCCGGTCAAGAGGATGCCCCTAAAGGACGTGCCAGGGGTGATGGTGCTGACTGCGGATCAGGGATGACGTTCCGAACCTACGCCAAGGGACGACCCCAAAGACCCTGCGGTTCAAGGGTGCGTTTCTAGATGCGGGTCAGAGGACGGCCCCAAAGACGCGTCCGGGGCGATGATGCCGAGTGCGGATCAAGGATGACGTTCCGAACCTACGCCAAGGGACGACCCCAGACCCTGCGGATAGGGATGACGCTCCTGGATGCGGGTCAGAGGAGAACCCCGAAGACCCCGCGGATCAGGGATGACGCTCCTGGATGCGGGCCGGGGGGACGGTCTCAAGGACGGGTCCGGGGTGATGGTGCCGGGTGCGGTCAGGGGTGGCGTTCCTGGATGCGGATCAGGTTGCCGGAAGGGTCGCGGACGGCGCAGTCGCGGACGCCGTACGGCTGGTCCATCGGCTCCTGGACGATCTCGGCGCCGCTGGTCTTCAGGCGTTCGAAGGTGGCGTCGAGGTCGTTGGTGGCCAGGTTCACGCCGGCGTAGGTGCCCTTGGCCATCATCTCGGTGATGGTACGGCGTTCGTCGTCGGTGATGCCGTAGCCGTTCGCGACCGGTGGTTGCAGGACGATGGAGGTGTCCGGCTGCCCGGCGGGGCCTACCGTGAGCCAGCGCATCCCCTTGTAGCCGACGTCGTTGCGTACCTCGAAGCCGAGGGCGTCGCGGTAGAAGGTTAGGGAGGCTTCCGGGTCGGTGTGCGGGAGGAAGCTGGAGTGGATGGTGATGTCCATGGAAGTCACGCTAATTGGGGTCAGGTAAGCGCGGTCTCTCGGTTCCTGATGGGTCTGGTCACCTGTTTCGCCACGCACGACGGCATCCCCGCGGTCGCGCTCGCCGCGCGGCGACGGTAGACGCTGGGAGGGACGCCGACCAACTCGGTGAAGCGGGTGCTGAAGCTGCCCAGCGAGGAACAGCCGACCGCGAAGCACACCTCGGTGACGCTCATGTCGCCGCGGCGCAGGAGCGCCATCGCGCGTTCGATGCGGCGGGTCATCAGATAGCCGTACGGGGCCTCGCCGTACGCGCGGCGGAACTCGCGGCTGAGGTGGCCGGCTGACATGTTCACGCCACGGGCCAGGGCTTCGACGTCGAGCGGCTGTGCGTAGTCGCGGTCGATGCGGTCGCGAACGCGGCGCAGCAGGGCGAGGTCACGCAGGTGCTGCGCTTCGGCGGGTCTGCTGGTCACATGCGCCATCGTACGTCGGCCCGAGGTCGGCCGGGACCGTCGGCCGACCAGCTCACAGCGCCCTCCGGCCCATGAACCCTCCCCGACACGAGCCCGACATGCCGGAAAGCGCTGAGGCACCGAAGACAAACGAATGGAAGGCCCGGTTCCCGGCCGCGCAAGGGAAGCCACCCGAGGTCCGGATCGCGAATCACGGGAAGGAGACGGGCCAAGGCCCTCGATTGCAGGGTGCGCCGGACTCCCAGGCGACCGACCACAGCCCACCCAACAGAAGGCAGAGATCCCGCCCCTCATCAGCCGAGGACGGACGTCTCACAATTCACCCGACAAAACGCAGAGTCCGGCGTGCCCGTGACGCCTCGCCGGTGCCGGACGTCAGGACAGGTGAACGCGAATCTGCCTGACGCGCTGAGGGGTCGCCCTGCTAGTGGCCACGATCACCCCGGGTGATCTTCTTGGGGTACGGTCCAGCAACTCGCCCGGCCGAGTGCAGAGGGCTGGGCATGGAAAGAGCCGGGCGCTGGGTGCGCCCGGCTCTTCAGAGGCAGGTGGGGATCAGGAGATCCTGCGCCGGCGGCAGGACCTCCGCGATCACACCTGCTGGCTCAGCGCCTTCCGCAAGCGGTCGTTGGCCCGCTTGACCTCGCGTCGCGCCCGCTGTACGCGGCTTACGCGCAGGATGAGACGCTGCTCCTCCGCTTCCCGGTGGAGAGTTTGTATTCGGTCGTTGACCAAGTCATGAAACAGATACGGCACGGCCAGGCTCCTGGTGGAAGAAGTGCTCATCGGTGTTCTTGTTCTCTCTCGCTCGTAGGGCTGGTGGGTGGTCAGGCAGCGACCGGGTGCTTGCGGGGACGCCCGCGCGGACGCTTGCGGGGAACAACCGTTCCCCTGAGGATCAGTTCGCCGCCCCAGACGCCCCAGGGCTCCTCGCGCTCCAGCGCGCGGGCCAGGCAGGCCTGCTGGATCGGGCAACCGCCGCAGAGAGCCTTGGCGAACTCGACGTCCTCGGGTGACTCTGCGAACCACAGGTCAGGGTCGGTACGACAGGGGATCTTGGCTTCGTCGATCAGGTCCATGATCGTCTTGGCCCCCATCTGCTTCTCCTTTTGATCGAGCTTTTTGATCTTGGTCGGGCACCTCGGAGGTGGTCGGGGATCGCGGAAAAACAAGAAGGCCGCGGATCCTGTGTGCGGATCCGCGGCCTGGGGGCTGCTATGTGCCGGTCAGGTTATGACCGGAGCATCCCTCCAGGGTTGCGGACCGCACAGTCCACCCTTGGTGAGCTGGTTGGTCGGGGCAGCGATACCTGCGCCATAGACAGGAACGCCTTGCGGAGCGGCGACACCCGCGTGAGCCCTCGCACGGACGGCGGGGGCCTGGATACGGGCAGACTTCTCCTGCCGCAGCTTGGCCGGCCCATCGGCGAGCCTCACCGAGTCACGGCGCGCGGAAGAGAGCCACTGCGTGGCCGACATCTGGATGCTCATCACCGGGGCTCACCTCCACTCATCAGATCGTCGGAAACAGGAGTGTCCGACTCGCTTGTCCATGACCCTAAACCGGGAAGCCAGGAAGGGGCAACATATTTTCTACCTGCGATTTTGTGACACAACCACGGTGTCACAACGTGCTGCGAACCGACTACTTCGCCACGCGGATCATCGCCTCCTGGACGACGGAGACCACGAGATCGCCCGACGCGGTGAACATCTCGCCGCGCGCGAGCCCACGGGCGCCCGCCGACCAGGGGGCCTCCTGGGCGTACAGGAGCCAGTCGTCGGCGCGGAACGGGCGGTGGAACCACATCGCGTGGTCCAGGGACGCGCCGATCACGTTCGAAGCCCCCCAGGCCATGCCGTGGGCCAGCAGGATCGTGTCCACGAGCGTGAAGTCCGAGGCGTACGCGGCCAGCACGACGTGCAGCAGCGGGTCGTCGGGCAGCTCGGCGTCGTAGCGGAACCACACGTTGGTCTGGGCGCTGCGCAGCTCGGGGTTCAGGTGCGCCTCCCACGTCAGGGGCGAGACGTAGCGGGCGTCCACGGGGCGCGGGCGCGAGAGCCACTCCCGCAGCTCGGGGTGGTCGCCCAGCACCTCCGACATCCTGTCCTGGAACGTCGGCAGCGTCTCGGGGGCGGGCACGACCGGCGCCACCGACGCCTGGTGCTCCACGCCCTCCTCGAAGATGTGGAACGAGGCCGACATCGTGAAGATCGCCTTGCCGTGCTGGACGGCGACGATCCGGCGGGTGGTGAACGATCGGCCGTCGCGCAGGCGCTCGACGTTGTAGACGATGGGGATGGACGGGTCGCCCGGCCTGATGAAGTAGGCGTGCAGCGAGTGGACGTGCCGGTCCTTGGGGACGGTGCGGCCGGCCGCCACGAGGGCCTGCGCGGCCACCTGGCCGCCGAAGACGCGCTGGATGCGCTCCTCCGGGCTTCTGCCACGGAAGATGTCCAGCTCGATCTGCTCAAGGTCGAGCAGATCGAGCAGCTCCTTCAGCGCCTCGTTCACAGGGCCCCCTCACAGACGAACATTCCATGGACAAGTCTGACGTGCCACGCCTGTTCCCCCAAACCCGCCCTGCCTTGCCGGAATGCCCCCGTCCCACCGTTTCGCCCGGTGGGAAAGGGACTCACGTGCGAGGGGACCGGCCGTACGTGAGGGATCTCACCCGCGGCACAGGCCGAGGACGGCCTCGCCGTAGCGGTCGACCTTGACCCGGCCGATGCCGGCGATCGACAGCAGCTCCTGCTCGGTGGCCGGCGCGCGTTCGGCGATGGCCTGGAGGGTGACGTCGGTGAAGACGACGTACGGCGGGATCTTGGCCTCCTTGGCGGTGGCCGTGCGCCAGACCTTGAGGCGCTCGAGCAGGGCCTCGTCGTAGTCGGCGGGGCAGGTCGCGCAGCGGCCGAGCTTCTGCTCGGCCGCGGCCACCAGCGTCTTGGCGCACACCCGGCAGCTCACCGGAGCCGCGACCGTGCGGCGTTCGGCGGCCGGGGTCGTGATGCGGGGCGGCGTCGAGGCGCGGCCGGTGAGCCCGTCGAGGAAGCGGGAGGGGCGGCGGCTCTTGCGCCCGCCGGGCGCGCGGGCCAGCGCCCAGGAGAGCGACAGGTGCTCGCGGGCGCGGGTGACGCCGACGTAGAGCAGCCGGCGTTCCTCCTCGATCTGCTCGGGGGTCTCGGCGTAGATGATCGGCAGCATGCCGTCGGTGACGCCGACCAGGAAGACCGCGTCCCACTCCAGGCCCTTGGCGGCGTGCAGCGAGGCGAGCGTGACGCCCTCCACCGGCGGCGCGTGCTGCTCGGAGGCGCGGCGTTCCAGCTCGGCGACGTACGCGGGCAGGTCGGCGCCCTCGGCGGCCATGTCCTCGGCCAGGTCGGCCAGCGCCTTCAGCGACTCCCACTTCTCCCTGGCCTTGCCGCCGCCGGGCGGGGAGGGGGTCAGGCCGACCCCGGTCAGGATGTGGTGCACCTCCGAGGCCAGCGGCTCGCCCGCGGCCGACCGCGCGGCGCCACGCAGCAGCACGACCGCCTGCCGCACCTCGGGACGCTCGAAGAATCGTTCGGCGCCGCGCAGCACGTACGGGATCTCGGCCTTGGACAGGGCCTCCTCGTAGGACTCCGACTGGGAGTTGACCCGGAACAGCACGGCGATCTCGCGCGAGGGCACCCCCTTGTCCAGCAGCTTCCTGATGGCCCGCGCGACGCCGGCGGCCTCGGCGGGCTCGTCGTCGTAGTCGGAGAAGACCGGTTTGGGGCCGTCGGGGCGCTGGGCGATGAGTTCGAGGCGGTTGGGGGTCTTGGACTTGGCGATGACCAGGTTGGCCAGGTTCACGACCTGCGGGGTGGAACGGTAGTCGCGGACCAGCCTGATGACGGCGGCCTTCGGGTGCTCGACGGCGAAGTTGGTGAGGTAGCGGGGGCTGGCGCCGGTGAACGAATAGATGGTCTGGTTGGGGTCGCCGACCACGCAGATGTCGTCCCGGCCGCCGAGCCAGGTGTCGAGCAGGAGTTTCTGGAGCGGGTTGACGTCCTGGAACTCGTCCACGACGAAGTAGCGGTACTGCTGGCGGATCTGGGCCGCGACCTCCTGGTGCTCGGTCATCACGGCCGCGGTCAGTTCGAGGATGGTCTCGAAGTCGACCAGGTGGCGTTCGCGGCGGATGCGCTCGTACGACTCGTAGAGCCGGGCCACCTCCTCCGGCGAGCCGGGCGGCGTGCGGTGGTGCTTGGCGGCGGCGGCCACGTAGTCTTCGGGGCCGATCTGGGAGACCTTGGCCCATTCGACCTCGGCCGCGATGTCCCGCAGCTCGGACCGGTCGGGATTTTTCCGGATCTGGCGGCAGGCTTCGACCAGCACCGGCAACTTCGACTCGATGACCGAAGGGGCCTCGCCGCCGATCACCCGCGGCCAGAAGTAGGTGAGCTGACGCAGGGCGGCCGCGTGGAACGTACGGGCCTGGACGCCCGGCGCCCCCAGCGCCCGCAGCCGCTGCCGCAGCTCCCCCGCCGCCCGGGTGGTGAACGTCACCGCGAGCACGCTGGGCGCGTCGACCACCCCGCTGCGCACGGCGTGGGCGATGCGATGGGTGATCGCCCTGGTCTTGCCCGTGCCGGCGCCGGCGAGCACGCACACCGGGCCGCGCACCGCCTCGGCGACCTCCCGCTGTTCCGGGTCGAGGCCGCTGAGGACGTCATCCACGCTGTTCACCCGATCTTCCTCCCCGCAAGTGGCGCCGAAGCACTTTATTCTGGCAACATGCGGCCCGACGTATGTTCATAGTCACCGAGATGCAAAGGAATGGTCTCTTCCCCCACAATGGGGCCGACCATGCTGCATGGGGGGAAAGGAAGGCCGTGCGAACAGCGGTTTTCGCGGGCGCGCTGGTGCTCGCTGCCGTGGCGCTCACACCTGCCGTCGCGTTCGCGGCCGAGCCGCCCATCCCCGTGGTGACCAATCCCACAGACCCCGACGGCCTGGGCGGGCTGGCCACGGAGACCCTTTCCTACGGCCGCCTGCGCAACCAGGACATGGACGTGTGGTGGACGCCCGACGGCCAGAAGCGCCCCGGCGTCTTCCTGATCCACGGCGGCTGGTGGTCCGGCGGCGACAAGAAGTACATGAAGGAGATCACCCGTAGTTACGCCGACCTCGGGTACACGGTCTTCAACCTCAACTACCGCCTCTCCGGCGAGGCCGCCTGGCCGGCGCAGCGCACCGACGCGCTGGCCGCCATCGCCCTGGCGCGCAAACACGCCGACCGCTGGGCCTTCGACGCGAACAAGTACGTCGTCGTCGGCTTCTCGGCGGGCGGGCACATCGCCGCCTCGGTCGGCACGTACGGCAACGGCATCGCCGGGCTGAAGGGCGTGGTCGGGCTGTCGCCGATCATCTCGCCGCTGCGCGCGTACGCCGACGGCGAGAAGACCGCGAACCACGACAAGCGCAAGCTGCGCGAGGCCGCGATCCGGCTGGCCGGCGGCTGCGAGCCCAAGGGCAAGTGCTCGCGCGTGTGGGCGAGCATGGAGGTGGCCTGGCACGCCAGCGCCAGGGACGCCCCGATGCTCACGGTGCACTCCGAGGACGAGTTCGTGCCGCCGTCGCAGAGCCAGCTGCTCAAGCAGATGCTCGGCCAGGTGGGCGTGCCGATGACGATCATGACGGCGCCGGGCACCAACCACAGCGCTCCCCTGTACCGGGAGCCGGGCGTGGCCGAGCGGGTGCAGGCCTGGATCGCCGAGCGCATCGGCTAGAGGGCCCCGGGTAGGGATTAAGCGGGCGCCTCCGCGTTGTTGCACCGAGCGCCTGATTTCCTGACCTTGGAGGGACAACCCGACATGGCGCTCACGGTCTACAGCACCACCTGGTGCGGCCCATGCAAGCGGCTGAAGTCTCAGCTCGCCCGCGAAGGCATCACGTTCAAAGAGGTCGACATCGAGCGCGACCCGGCCGCCGCCGAATTCGTCATGAGCGTCAACAACGGCAACCAGACCGTTCCGACCGTGGTGATCGAGACCGACCACGGCCGGATCGTCCGGACCAACCCCTCCGCTCGCGAGGTCAAGGCCCTGCTCGGCGCGGCCTGATCACCAGTCGCCGACGAGCTCGCCGCCGTACCACGTCTCGATCAGGCGGCGGGCTATCGACACCGGGGGCGGCAGGCGCACCTCGCCCGACCGGAGCGCGGCCACCAGCTCGTCGCGGGTGAACCAGCGCGCCTCGGCGATCTCGTCGGCGTCGGGGATCAGCGCGGTCGTGGTGGCGTCGGCGAAGAAGCCGAGCATGAGGCTGCGCGGGAACGGCCAGGGCTGGCTGCCCAGGTAGCGCGGGTTGACGACGTTGACGCCGACCTCCTCGGCGACCTCGCGGACCACCGCGTACTCCAGGGACTCGCCCGGCTCCACGAAGCCCGCCAGGATCGACAGGCGCCCCTCGGGCCACTGGGGGCCGCGGGCCAGCAGGCAGCGGTCGTCCTCGTCCCTGATCAGCATGATGACCGCCGGGTCGACGCGCGGGAAGTGCTGGCTGGAGTCGTTCGGGCACACCCGGACGTGGCCGCCGGCCTGCACCGCCGTACGGGCGCCGCAGCGCGGGCAGAACTGGTGGGTGGCGTGCCAGGCCTCCAGCGCCACCGCGTGGACCAGCAGGCCCGCGTCGCGGTCGCCGAGCAGCCCGCCCACCTGGCGCAGGCCCGCCGCCACCGGACGGCCCTCGGGTGTGTCGCTCAGGCTCATCGGCATCGTCACCCGGCCGTTGAGGTCGCCGACCGGCGTGCCGGGCAGTGGCCCGGCCACCGCGAAGTAGGCCGTGCCGCCCTCGACGCCGAGCAGGTAACGCTCGCCCGGCGGCGCCTCCGCGGCGGTGTAGAGCACCGCGTGCACCTCGTCGCCGGCCCGCCGCACCAGGGTGTGGCCGTTGTCGATCACCAGCACCCTGGTACCGGGGTCGGCCCACGCCTTCTCCAGCCATCTGTCGTCGGCACGCAGCGCCGACGATCTGTCGATGGTCCCCCGTGCCAGGAGCAGTGGGCCGATGAGTTGCTCTTCCGCGGTCTTTTCCACTGGCCGCCCCTCCCCAAGTCGCTTGTCATCCTATGACCTCGCAGTTAGCCGCCGATTAGGGTGTGCGGGCCCCGGAGCGATCATTCTCAGGCTAAGATCATCGAGTTAGGTTAGCCTTACCTGATTCCTGCGGGGGTGCCTTCGCGTTGCGGCTCTACCTGACCGCGCTCAAGCCGACGGACTCGGTGACGTACGGCTTCCTGCCCGCGGCGCGGGCCCTCGGGTGCGAGGTGACCGTCCTGACCGACCGGCCGGAGCGGCACCCCGGCTCGGTGCGTTGCGACGTACGCGACCCGCGCGCCCTGATCGACGCGGTCGAGCACTTGGGCAGGCCCGACGCGATCTTCTCCAACTCCGACCACCTTCAGGCGGAGACCGCCCTCGCGGCGTCGTACTTCGGACTTCCGGGCAAGGACTGGCGGGCCTGTCTGGCCGCCAAGAACAAGTTCCTGATGCGCCGCGGGCTCGCGGAGACCGGCGTCGAGATGGTGCGGTCCCTGCGGCTCGCGCCCGCCGATCCGGTGCCCGAGCGCCTGCCCCTGCCCGTGGTGCTGAAACCCCGCGAGGGGGTGGCCAGCGAGGACGTCGTGCTGGTCGAGGACGACCTCCCCCGCGCCGTGGCCGCGGCCAGGCGGCGGCGTCCGGGCGAGACGCTGGTCGTGGAGGAGTACCTCGAAGGGCCGCTGCGGACCCTGGAGACCCTCGGGGACGGCGCCGCGACGCGGGTGCTGGGCGGCTTCGCGACCGCGCTGGGCCCGCTGCCGCACTTCGTGGAGGAGCGGCTCGACTGGGCGCCCGCCGCCGACGCCCACGTGCTCGCCGCGCTGCGGGCCCTCGGGGTGGGCTTCGGCGCCTGCCACACCGAGTACGTCCTGACGCCCGCCGGCCCACGGATCGTCGAGGTGAACTACCGGGCGATCGGCGACCACTGCGACTTCCTGCTGGCCGACGTGCTGGGCGTGCCGCTGTTCGAGTGGATCCTGCGCACGCACCTCGGGGAGCCGGCGCCCGAGCCGCCGCGTCCGTCCCGGCACGGCTGTGCGGTCAGCGTGGTCGCCGACCGGCCGGGCGTCGTCAAGGAGGGGCCGCCGGAGGAGGACGTCGAGGACGGCGGCGTACGGCTGTGGCACCGGCCGCTGCGCGCCGTCGGGGACGTCATAGAGCTGACCCACACGAACCGGGACTACCTGGGCGTCATCCGGGCCGTGGGACCAGACCGGGCCCGCGTGGACGCCGCCGTCGAGCGGTACCGGGCGGCCCGGCCGTGGGTGGTCGGGTGAGGTCGCGGGAGGCGTACCTGGCCGCCCGGGTGCTGGACGCGCTGGTCCGCGAGGACTACGGCGGCCTGGCCGCCCGTCTCGACCGGACCAGGGCCGGGGCCGGACTGCTGCTGGCCGACGGGCGGTGGGTCCGGATGGTCCCGGGGTCGCCGTTCCAGGACTTCGTGGTGGCGCCGGACGAGCGGCTGGGGCTGGAGCAGGTGCTGGAGACGCTCGTGGAGGTGTCCGAGCCGGCCGACGCCGAAGGGGTGGCGGCCTTCTTCGACGAGTGCCTGACCGCCCTGTCCGCGCTGGAGCTGCACGACGCGCACGCCGGGGAGGTGCTGCGGCGCCGGCCGTCGTACGAGTCGCTGGCGGCCTTCGCCGACCATCCCGTCTACCCCACCTCGCGGGCCAGGATCGGCGCCTCGGACCGCGACCTGGTGGCGTACGCGCCGGAGTTCGCGCCCTCGTTCGCGTTGCGGTGGGCGGTCGTCCCCCACGCGGGGACGGCGCTTCCCGCGGACGTGCCGCGGCCGGCGGGCGGGGGCGTGCTGTTCCCGGTGCACCCGATGGCCGTCGACGAGGTGCGGAAGATCGACGGGGTCCGGGTGCTGGCCGAGGAGGCGGTCACCGTACGGCCCACCCTGTCCATGCGGACCGTCGAGGTGGGGCCGCGTACGCACCTCAAGCTGCCGTTGCCGGTGAGCACGCTCGGCGTGCGCAACCGGCGCTCGATCAGGGCGGGCACCCTGGAGGACGGCGCGCGGGCCGAGCTGCTGCTGCGCCGGCTCGCCGATCCCGGCGTGCTGCTGGCCGACGAGCAGACCTACGCGCACGCGGGCCACGAGTACCTGGCGTGGATGGTCAGGCGGCTGCCGGAGGGCCGGATCGTCCCGGTCGCGGCGCTGGCGGTGCCCGGCGTGCTGGACGGCCTCGGCCCGGACGTGCTGCCCCGCTACCTGCGCCTGCTGCTGCGCTGGAACGTGCGGCTGTTCGTCCGGTACGGCGTCGCGCTGGAGGCCCACCAGCAGAACCTGGCCCTCGTCCTGCGGGACGGCGACCTGCGGCTGCTGGTCAAGGACAACGACGGCCTGCTGGCCTCGCCGTCGAGGCTGGCGGCGGCCGGGATCGAGGTGCCGGCCTTCGCCGACGGGCGGATGCTCACCGACGACCCGCACGCGCTGGCCGACGTGTTCGTCACGATCACGCTGCACCTGGCCGCCGCGGCGGTGGCGTTCGCCGTGCTGCCGCCGGCGCGGGCGGCGGCCCTGGTGCGCGGCACGCTCGCCGAGGCGCTCGACGAGCACGGCGACCATCCCATGGCCCGGCTGCTGCGTGCCAGGACGCTCGACGCGGCCAGGCTCACCGGCAAGTCCATGGTCACCGCCGGGACGCTCGTGGCCAAGGAACGGTCCGGGGCGCGGGACGTGAACAAGTTCTACGGCATCAGCGGGCCCAACTACCTGAGGAGAGCGTGAATGGACGTCCTGGCCATCGGGGCGCCGGCCGAGGAGGCGACGCTGGCGGCCCTGCTGCGGTGCTGCGTGCGCGAGGTGGCCGGGCCCAGGGGGCTGGTCTGGCCGGCGCCGCCGTACGTGCTGCTGCGGGTGGCGGGGACGCTGCTGCGGGCCCGTACGCACGGCGGGGCCGCGCTGCGCCTCGACGGGCCGCCGGAACGCCTGGAGGGCGGCTCCTGGCAGCCGCTGACGGTCGCCGAGCTGGTCCGGCTGGCCGAGACCGACCTGGCCGGCCGGCCGGACGAACATGCGCGCCAAGGCCGGGGAGCCGGCGCGGCGCACCTCGTCGTCGAACCCAACGGCGAGTTCGCCGGCCAGGTGACCGCCAGCATGGACGCCGTCGCGGCGATCCTGGCGGCCAGGGCGCGGGCCGAGCCGCCCGCCGATCCCTGGCTGGCCTCGGAGCAGGCGCTCGTGTACGGCCACCCGTTCCACCCCACCCCCAAGGCCCGCGACGGCGCGGACTGGCTGCGCTACGCCCCCGAGGCCCACGCCGCCTTCCCCCTGCGGCTGCTCGCGGTACGCGACGACGCGCTGGCCGAGGAGGGCGACCTGACGGCCCTGGACGCGCTGGGCCCGGCGCCCGCCGGACACCGGCTGCTGCCCGCCCATCCATGGCAGCTCGACCTGCTGCGTCCCGCTTTCGGCCCCGAGCTGGTCGATCTCGGGCCGGGCCCGCTCGCGGTGCCGACCTCGTCGGTGCGGACCGTGTACGTCCCGGACGCCGAGGTGTGCCTGAAGTTCTCCCTGGACGTGCGGATCACGAACTGCGTGCGCAAGAACGCCTGGTACGAGCTGGCCGGGGCCGTCGAGCTCACCTCCCGGCTGGCCCCGTTGATCGCCGAGGTCGCGGCGCGGCACCCGGCCGTCCGCTGGCTCCCCGAGCCCGGCTACCGCACGGCACGCGGGCAGCGCGAGGGCCTGGGCGTGATCGTCCGGGCGAGCCCGTGGACGGCCTGCGACCCCGGCGTCACCCCGGTCCTCGCCGCCGCCCTCGCCCTGGACGCCGCCCCGGCCGACCCCCTGGCCTGGTGGACGGCGTACGTGTCGGCGGTCGCGCTGCCGGTCGTGGACCTGTACTTCAGCCACGGCGTCGTCCTGGAGCCCCACCTGCAGAACGTGCTCGTCGGCCTGGACGCCGCCGGCCGGCCGGTCCAGGCGATCTTCCGCGACCTGGAGGGGGTCAAGCTCGTCGCGGGCCGCCACGACCTGGGCGGCCTGCACCCGGCCGTGGCCGGCGCGCTCACCCACGACCCGGCGCGGGGCTGGGCCCGCGTCGTCTACTGCCTGTTCGTCAACCACCTCACCGAGATCGCCGCCACCCTGGCGGGGCCCGACGACGAGCTGCTGCGCGCGTTGTGGCGGGCCGCCCGCGACCTGCTCGCCCGCCAGGCCGCCGAGCTCGGGCAGCCGCTCCCGCTGCGCGACCTGCTGGCCGGGGCGCCGCTGCCCGCCAAGGCGAACCTGCGCGTGCGGTGGGCCAGGGCAGCCGATCGCAGCGCCGGTTACGTCCCGATCGCGAACCCGCTCGCGTGAACCGCGTCCCGGAGCGCGAACCCGCTCGCGTGAACCGCGTCCCGGAGCGCGAACCCGCTCGCGTGAACCGTGTCCTGGAGGCCGCCGCCCGGCTGCCCGCGCTGCCCGCCTACCTCTACGACCTGCCCGCGCTCGACGAGCACGCCGCGTCGGTGCGCGCGGCGCTGGGCGAGGTCGAGCTGTACTACGCGGTCAAGGCCAACCCCGACGCCGAGCTCCTGCGGGTGCTGGCCCGGCACGTGGACGGGTTCGAGGTCTCGTCGGCGGGCGAGCACGCGCACGTCTCCGCGCTCTTCCCGGGCGCGCGGCTGGCCCTCGGCGGGCCCGGCAAGACCGACGCCGAGCTGCGGCTGCCGCACCACCGCCTGCACGTCGAGTCGCCGTACGAGCTGCGCCGCCTGCTCGCGACCGGGCTGGAGGCGGACGTGCTGCTGCGGGCCAACCCGGACCTGCCGGTCGAGGGGGCCGCGCTCACGATGGACGGCCCGTTCGGCATGGACGAGGCGGGGCTGGCCGAGTGCCTGCCGCTGTTCACCGACCGCGTACGGCTGCGCGGCCTGCACACCCACCTGGCCAGCGGCCTGGACGCCGCCCAGCTCCTCCGGCTGGCCGGGGCCCTGCTGGAGACCGGGCATCGGGAGGTCAACCTGGGCGGGGGCATGGCGGTGTCGTACACGTCGGGCGAGCGCTTCGACTGGACGGCCTACGGCGAGGGGCTGGCCGCGCTGCGGGCCGGGCGGCGGCTGCGGGTCGAGCCCGGCAGGTCGCTCACCGCCTACTGCGGCCACTACGTCACCGAGGTCGTGGACGTTAAGCGGGTGCGCGGCCGGGCGTACGCGATCGTCCTGGGCGGGACGCACCACCTGCGCACGCCGGTGACCAAGGGCCACGACCAGCCGTTCACGATCCTGCCCACGGGCGGCGGGCCCGGGGTCGCCGGGGAGCCAGTGACGTTCGCCGGCCAGCTGTGCACCCCCAAGGACGTCTTCGCCCGGAACGTGGTGACCTCGGTGCGGGTGGGGGACCGGGTGGTGTTCGGCATGGCCGGGGCCTACGCCTGGAACATCTCCCACCACGACTTCCTCATGCACCCCCGGCCCGCCTTCCACCACCTAGGACTCTGAGGCCGGGACCGCCTCGACGAGCGCGACCAGCCCGTCGGCGTCGAGCAGGTTGACCGGCCGCACGGTCCTGTTGGCCCGGACGTAGTGGAAGGCCGCGCTCACCTTCTCCAGCGGCACCCCGGCCAGGTGCGACCACGCCAGCCGGTACGCGGCGAGCTGCACCGAGGCCGTGCGGGCCGCCTTCCCCCTGGGCGGGACGCCGGTCTTCCAGTCGACCACCTCGTAACCGCCGTCGGGCAGCTCGAACACGGCGTCCATCCGCCCCCGCACCAGCCGGTCGGCGATCATGGTCTCGAACGGCACCTCCAGGTCGACCGGCCGCCGGTCGGCCCACTCGCTCTCCTCGAACCGCTCCTGCAGCTCGGCCAGCCGCACGTCGGCCTCCTCCAGCTCCTCCAGCGGGTCGAGGTCGAAGTCGTCGATCAGCCGCTGCTGGTCCCACCGGCTCTCCAGCCACTTGTGGAACGACGTGCCCCGGCGGGCCAGCGGCGCGGGCTTGCGCGGCACCGGACGGCGGATCCTGCGGGCCAGCTCGGCCGGGTCGGTGGCCAGCGTGACGAGCGACGACACGGTCAGCTTGGCCGGCAGCTCGACGACGGTCGCCGGTTTGCGGCGGTTCAGCTCGCGCTCGCGCAGCAGCAGGTCGGTGTCGCGCTCCCAGGCCCGCAGGCGCTCCTCCTCGAACGGGCGCAGCGGCTCGTCGTCCTCGTCCGCCAGGTTGCCGGCCAGGGCGTCCTCGACCAGCCGGGCCCCGTCAAGCACCGACTCGTAGCGCAGGCCCTCGGGGGTGACCGGCCAGACGGCCTCGGCCGGCTCGGCGAGCAGCGGGTTCGTCGCGCCCTCGGCGAGGTCGCCGGCCCAGTAGGACACCCGGTCGGCCGTGTCGCGGATCTCCAGCAGGAACTCCGACGGCTCCAGCGGCTTGGTGGCGCTGCCCCAGCGGTAGCCGGAGGCGATGAGGTGGTAGTGGGCCCGGGTGACGGCGACGTACGCCAGCCGGCGCTCCTCCATCAGGTCGCGCTCACGGCACTGCTCGTCGAACGCGGCCAGCTCCTCCTTGCTCAGCCCGCCCAGCCGGGGCAGGTCGGCGGCGTCGCCGCGCAGCGGGTAGGGCAGCTTGCGCGGGTTGTCGGTCCAGCGGCTGTTCATCACCGGCGTGGCCGGGAACACGCTGCCCGTCGCGATCGTGCCCTTCGAGCTGAGGAGCTGCGACAGGCCGGGCACGACCACGATCGGCCACTCCAGGCCCTTGGAGGCGTGGACGGTCATCAGCTTGACGCTGTTGCTCTCGCCGACCCGGCCCGCCTCCAGCCCGAACTCCTCGCTCTCGGCCGCCTGGAGATAGGCCAGGAACGCGCCCAGCGTCGGGTCCTCGGCGTCGCCGGCGAACCTGGCGGCCGCGTCGATGAAGGCGTCGAGGTCGGCCCGCGCGGCGAACGCCCCGGCCGTGCCGCTGCGGGCGGCCACCTCGATGTCCAGGCCGAGCCGGCGTTCGATCTCGGTGACCAGGTCGGGCAGCGGCTGGGCGGTGTGGCCGCGCAGGTTGCGCAGCTCCTGGGCGAGCGCGACCAGCCGGGTGCGGGCCAGCGGCGAGAACGACTCCAGCCACTCGGGCCGGTCGGGCAGCTCGTCGAGCGCGTCGACCAGGCTGCCGCGCTCCTCGGCCAGGTCGGCGACCACCTGGTCGAGCGGGTCGTCGGCGCGGTGGCTCTCGCTCAGCTCGCGGGCCAGCTCCCTGGCGTACTCCCCCAGCACCCGCAGGTCGGCCGGCCCGACCCGCCAGCGCGGCCCGGCCAGCAGCCTGGCCAGCGCGTCGCCGGCGGTGGCGTCGTAGAGCACGCGCAGGGTCGCCACGATGTCGTTGACCTCGGGCACGGTCAGCAGGCCGCCGAGCCCGACCACCTCGACCGGGATGTCGCGATCCTCCAGCGCCTTGCGCAGCGCGGGGAACTGCGAGCGCTTGCGGGCCAGGATCGCGACGTCCTGGGGCTGGACGGCGAGCGTCTTCTTGCGCTCCTTCTCGCCCCAGGGCAGGCCGTCGGGGGCGGTCTCCTGGCCGAGGATCCTGGCCACGCCGTCGGCGATCCACTTCGCCTCGTCCTCGGCGGTCTCGTGGAAGGCGCAGGTGACGCGGCCCCGCTCGACCCGGTTGGGCCCCGGCACCAGCACGGGGACCTCGCGGGCCTCCATGCGCAGCGGGAGCTGGACGCGGGCGGCGACGTCGAGGACCCGGTCGCCGTTGCGGAAGCTGACGCTGAGCTGGCGGACCGGCGCCTCCTCACCGGCGCGGGTGCGGAAGTCGCGGGGGAAGCGGCGCAGGTTGCCCGCCGAGGCGCCGCGCCAGCCGTAGATGGACTGGCAGGGGTCGCCGACGGCGGTGACCGGATGGCCGCCGCCGTAGAGCGAGCGCAGCAGGACGAGCTGGGCGTGGCTGGTGTCCTGGTATTCGTCGAGCAGGACCACGGAGTAGCGGGACCGTTCGCTCTCGCCCACTTCCTTGTGGTTGGCGGCGATGCGGGCGGCCAGCGACATCTGGTCGCCGTAGTCGATGACCTCGCGGCGGCGCTTGAGCCGTTCGTACGCCTCCACCAGCGGCAGCAGCTGCTCCCTGGCCGCCTGCACGCCGACCGGCTTGCGCTGGGCCACGGTCGTGCGGCCGGGCAGCGCGGCCAGCCGGGCCTCCAGCCACTCCCCCATCCGCCGTACGTCGGCGGGCGCGCGCAGGTGCTCCGACAGCTCGCCGGCGAGTTCGAGCAGGGCGGCGGTGACCGAGGGCGGACCCAGCTCGATCTTGTCCATCGGCCCGTCGTACAGGGCCACCACGCGCGAGGCGAGCTGCCACGACACCGCCGGGGTGACCAGGCGCATGGTGGGTTCGAGCGCCTCGCGCAGGGCGTGGTCGGTGACCAGGCGGGCGGCGTAGGCGTGGTAGGTGGACACGGTCGGCTCGTTGTCGAGCGCGCCGGGCGCGACCAGGCCCGCCTCGGCGAGCCCGGTCAGACGCTCCCTGACCCTGACGGCCAGCTCGGCCGCGGCCTTGCGGGTGAACGTCAGCCCCAGCACGTTCTCCGGTTTGACCAGGCCGTTGGCCACCAGCCAGACCACCCGCCCGGCCATCGTCTCGCTCTTGCCCGAGCCCGCGCCCGCCATGACGACCATCGGTTCGAGTGGCGCCTCGATGACCGCGGCCTGCTCGCTCGTCGGCGGCAGGATGCCGAGCTTGTCGGCCAGTTCGACCGGGTTCAGCACACCTGGCCCCCGTTGTCGTTGACCGGGCAGCTCGCCCGCGCCGCGCACGTGCGGCAGCCGTCGTTCACCTTGGCCTGGAAGAACGGGCCCGACATGCCCGTGGCGACGGTGTCGACCAGGTCCCCGGCCCAGCCGGGGTTCTTGTCGTCGGCCAGCGCGCCCTGCCGCTGCTCGGTGGCGGCGTTCTTGCCGGCCGCCTTGCCGAGCTGGACCAGCGCCGCGCCGCCGGGCTCGGTCATGCCGTGCCGGGCGAACGCGCCGAGCAGCGCGGCGAGCTGGTAGACGCCGAGCTGCGGATGGCGGTCGAGCTCTCCCGCCTTGGGCTTGGAGCCGCCGGTCTTCAGGTCGATGATCACCGCGCGGCCGTCGTCGTCGCGCTCGACCCGGTCGACCCGGCCCTTGATCTGCACGCCCTCGGAGACCGTCGCGACGAACGACTCCTCGATGGCGACCAGCTCGCGCGGGTTGTCCTTCTGCCAGCGCAGGAACTTGCCGATCATCTGCTCGGCGACCTGACGCTGCTTGCGGTTGTACCAGACGCCGCCGAAGTCGAGCTCGTTCCAGACCTGGTCGAGCCGCTCGCCCAGGGCGTCCTCGCCGGGCAGGTCGGTGGCGGCCAGCATGGCCAGCGCGTGGATGACGTTGCCGAGGCCCTGGGCGGTGCTGGTGCCCGCGGCTCCGACGGCCGTCTCCAGGAGCCAGCGCAGGCCGCACTTGGTGAAGCTCTCGACCGCGGACGGGGAGATGTTGACGATGTCGTCCGGCCAGCTCAGCGGGCGGTCGTCGGTGATGGGGGTGAGGGCGTACCAGTCGTTGGGGTGGGCGCCCTGGACCCCGGCGGCGGCCAGGCGGGCGAGCTGCCGCGCGGCGCGCTGCCGGACCTTGGCCGGTTTGGTGGGGTCGGTCACCGCGCTGCGGAGGTCGGCCACCAGCGCCGACATGGTCAGCCAGCGCGCCCGGTCGTCGACCGTGGCCGATTCGACCTCGCCCGGCATCAGCTCCGACAGGAACCGGGAGGGCCGCTCGTCGGTGTCCTCGCCGCCGACCGCCGTGACCACCAGCCGCCGCCTGGCCCGCGTGGCCGCGACGTAGAACAGCCGCCGTTCCTCGGCCAGCAGCTTGGAGGCCAGCGACGCGGCGCTCGGCTCGGCGCCCTCGACCACCTCCACCAGGTCGTCGGCGCCCAGCAACGACCCGCGCAGCCGCAGGTCGGGCCAGACCCCCTCCTGGACGCCCGCCACGACCACGATGTCCCATTCCAGGCCCTTGGAACGGTGGGCCGTCAGCACCCGCACGGCGTCGCCGTCGGGCGCGCGGTCGGCCAGCGTGTCGCCCGGGATCTCCTGGGCGGCCAGGTTGTCGAGGAACACCTCGGGGCCCGCCTTGGGCATGCGGTCGACGAACTTGGCGGCGTGGTCGAACAGCGCCACCACCGCGTCGAGGTCGCGGTCGGCCTGCGCGCCGCGGGAGCCGCCGGACAGGCTCTGCTCGGCCCAGCGCCCGCCCAGGCCGCTGGCGTGCCACACGGCCCACAGGAGGTCTTCGGCGGTGCCCTCCTGCGCGGCGGCCTCGCGGGCGGCGGCGAGCAGCTTGGCGACGCGTTCGGCGGGGAGCGCGACGTGCGGCTCGACGCGGGTGAGCTCGCGGGTGTCCTGGATCGCCGCCACCAGCAGCTCGCCGGACGACCGCGCCTCGGGCCTCTCCTCGGCGGCCGGCTCCTCCTCGGCGGCCGGCTTCTCCTCGGCTGCCAGTGCCTCGTTCTCGGCTATCTTGAGCGCCCGGCGCAGGCGGCGTACGCCGATCATGTCCGTGCCGCCGAGCGGGCCCGTCAGCAGCTCCTCGGCCACCCCCTCGTCGAGCTGCGCCGGGTCGAGCGCCACCCGCAGCATCGTGAGCAGCGGCCGCACGCCCGGCTCCTGGGCGATCGGCACCTCGTCGCCGGCGATCATCGTCGGTACCCCGGCGTTGACCAGCGCCCGCCGCAGCAGCGGCACCTGGCGCTTGGCCGAGCGCACCAGCACCGCCATGCGGTGCCAGGGCACCCCCTCGATCAGGTGCGCCCGCCGCAGCGTGTCGGCGACGATCGCGGCCTCCTGGCTGGTGCTGTCGGCCAGCAGGACGCGCACGTCGCCGGGCTCGGCGCCGGCCGCCGGGACCAGGTCGCGGTGGCCGTGCCGCTGGTCGTGGTCGGGGGCCGGGGCGATCGGCAGGCGGGCGGCGACCCGGCGCGAGGCCTCCAGCAGGTCGGCCCCGCTCCTGCGGCACTCGCGCAGCGCCACCACCGGCGCCTCGCGCCCGTCGAGCGTCCTGAACCGCTCGGGGAACTTCATGATCCCCTGGACGTCGGCGCCCCGGAACCCGTAGATCGACTGGTCGGGGTCGCCCACCGCGATCAGGTCGCGCCCGTCGCCGGCGAGCTGGTCGAGCAGGTACTCCTGGGCCGGGTCGGTGTCCTGGTACTCGTCGACGAACACGACGTCGTGGGCGGCCCGTTCGCGCTCGCGCACCTCGGGCCTGGTCAGCAGCGCGGAGGCGGCCCCGATCAGCTCGGCGTAGTCGTAGGTCTCCTCGGGGTCGAGGTCGAACCGGTCCTGGTAGCGCTCGTAGAAGCGGCCGGTGGCGATCCAGTCGCTCCTGCCGTGCAGCCGGCCGAGCGCGACCAGCCGCTCGCCGTCGAGGCCGCGCTCGGCGGCTCTGGACAGGAAGTCCCGCACCTCCTCGGCGAAGCCGCGGGTCTTGAGCGCCTCGCGCAACGACGGCGGCCAGTCGAGCGCGCCGTTCTCCAGCTCGCCGTGGAGCAGCCGGCGGATTTCCAGAAGCTGCTCGGGGCCGGTCAGCAGGCGCGGCGGCGCCTTGCCCTCCAGCACGGACTCGCGGCGCAGGAGCGCGTAGGCGTAGGAGTGGAAGGTCAGCGCCATCGGCGAGCGGGTGGTGCGCCGCAGCCGGCCGGTGACGCGCTGGCGCAGCTCCTCGGCGGCCTTGCGGCTGAAGGTGAGGATGAGCACCCGTTCGGGGTCGGCCCCGCGCCGTTCGATACGCTCGACCACGCTCTCGACGATCGTCGTCGTCTTGCCCGTGCCGGGCCCCGCGAGGACGAGGAGCGGGCCGCTCCGGTGCTCGACCACGGCACGCTGGTGTTCATCCAGCACAGGAGGCTCAACAGGGCCTCCGCTGCCACGCCGCACCAACCGCCAGGTCTGACCACTCACAGCACTAGATTCCACCAGACCACACGGACAGATCGTGCCGACTTACCCGGTCTCCCCCGCGATCCGCCTACCGTATCGAGGCAAATATCCGAATATCGTGCGACACGCCGAGCCCAGGGTTTCGCCGTGGGCGTTGCGCTGCCTGGGGCGATGTAACGATCCGCACGATTGCCCCACACACGCAGCGTTGTCTCTTGTAACGTTGGGTTGATACTCGCGCCTCTGCTAGGGGGTTGGTCACATGCGCTGGCAGGTCCACTCCGAGACGTCGCTCTACGCCGACCAGTGGCTGGACATCCGGATCGCGGATGTGGAGCTGCCCGACGGGCGGCACCTCGATCACCGGCTGGTCCGCACCGCGCCGGCCGCGGGCGCGGTCGTCACCGACGACAAGGACCGGGTGTTGCTGATCTGGCGCCACCGCTTCATCACCGACAGTTGGGGCTGGGAGGTGCCGCTCGGCCAGGTCGACGAGGGCGAGATGCCGATGGCGGCGGCCGCCCGCGAGGTCGAGGAGGAGACCGGCTGGCGTCCGGGGCCGCTGCGCCCGCTGATGTCCGTCCAGCCGACCAACGGCTTCACCGACAGCCTCAACCACGTCTACCGGGCCGACGCGGCCACCCACATCGGCCCGCCCAGCGACCCCTGGGAGGCCGAGCGCATCGAGTGGGTGCCCCTGTCGAGCATCCGGCGCCTGGTCGAGGCCGGCGAGATCGTGTGCGCCACGACCCTGTCGGCGCTGCTCTACCTGCTCGTCGAGCGCCTTCCGGCCCCGACGCGCCCCTTCGGGTACGACCCCGGCAAGCCCTTCATGCTCTCGGACCTGCCGATCGACCTCTGAGGCCGCGCCCTCAGGAGAACAGGTGGTCGACCACGCGGGCCGTCGCCTTGCCGTCGTCCTTGGGCGCGTACGTGGCCCGGAAGGCCTCGTAGCGGTCGGCGTGCGCGGCGGCCACCTCGTCGATGGAGCGCAGCGCGTCGATCACCTCGGCCGACGTCGGCAGCACCGGGCCGGGCGCGTGCTCGGGCAGGTCGAGGTAGAGCCCCCGCTTGGAGGAGTACTTCGCCAGGTCGTAGCCGTAGAAGACGATGGGCCGGCCGGTGGCGGCGAAGTCGAACATGACCGAGGAGTAGTCGGTCACCAGGACGTCGGTGACCAGCAGCAGATCGGCCATGTCCGGATAAGTCGTGACGTCGTGCGCGATGTCGGGGACGGCGGGCATGGCCTGCATCGGATGGGCGCGTACCAGGATCTCGTGGTCGGCGCCCAGAGCCTCGCGGGCCTTGGCCAGGTCGAGCTTGACCATGGCGTTCTTGCGGTCGTAGTCGCGCCAGGTCGGCGCGTAGAGCACCACCCGCTTGCCCTCGGCCAGCCCGAGCCGTTCGCGGACGGCGGCGGCCCTGACCTCGCGCTCGGGCGAGTTGAGCACGTCGTTCCTGGGCAGGCCGCTCTCCAGGATCTCGCCCTTGTAGCCGAAGGCCCGGCGCAACACCGTGGTGGCCCACGGCGACTGCGACAGCAGCACGTCCCAGCCGCGCACCTCGGCCGCCTGCCGGTACCAGATCGGCGGACGCGGGTCGCGGGCCATGTGCGGCTGGTCGTTGCCGATGCGCTTGGCCGGGGTGCCGTGCCAGGTCTGCAGCACGACCTGGTCCTCGCGGGCGCGGAACCAGGCGGGCAGGAACGAGTTGGTGACGATGTGGCTGGAGCGGGCCAGCGCGGCGTGGTGCTCGCGGCTGCCCGCCCGCACGGCCCGCGCGCCGCCCGGCGGCACGAACGCGGCGTCCTTGACGATCCAGATGTGCTCGCGGTCGTCGCCCCTGCGCAGCCGCTCCTCGTAGATGGCGCGCACGCTGTCGGCGTAGAGCCGGCCGTCGTTGACGACGTAGACGGTCGCGTCGTGCAGCGGCTCGGTGCGCTGGGCCGGGTAGAAGACGCGGCGCAGCACGTGGGTGCCGGCCACGCCGCGCTCGTCGTTGGGCCGCCCCTCCTCGACCGCGATCACCGGCACGTCGAACCGGGTGGAGATCATCCGGTACGCCCGGCTGTCGACCGTACGCGGCTCCTCGTCGAGCCCCGGCAGGGCGGCGTGGTCCATCCGGAACGGCACGATCTCGCCCGACGGGTGCCGGAAGGACATGTTCCACGTGCCCGAGGCCAGCGGAACGGGCTCGCCGAAGCGGTCCATGGACGAGGGCGTCACGCGGACGGAGAAGTCGTCGCCCGACCGCTCCATGGGCAGCGAGTACGACAGCCCCGACCGGTGGCGCAGCGTCAGCACCCGGGGGCCGGGCGCGTCGGGGTAGTCGCCGCGCAGCACCAGCGTGGAGCCCTCCCAGACGGCGGAGGTGATCACCGGGCGGATGCGGTGGGCGGAGACCACGACGCGGTCGCGCCGGTCGCCGAGCACGGTGATCTCCCGGTCGCCCACCGGAGTGCGCGTCTCGACCAGGTCGGCGAGCATGACGGAGGCCGCCGGGTCGCCCTTGGGCTCGACCCAGAGCCGCCGGCCGTCCTTCTCCTGGAGCAGCGCGGGCACGGCGAGGCCGATCGACACCTCGGTGCCGCCGCCGGACGGCGTGAAGTCGGCGGCGATGCGGTGACCGCCCAGCCTGGCGTGGCCCTTGGTCACGCTGCGGCCGGGCAGGAAGATCTTGAGTTCGAGGCGTTCGTCCTGGACGGACACGCCGGTCAGCTCGGCCCTGTTGGGCTGGAGCACGACCTGCAGCGCGCGGTCGGACGTCCAGACCGGACGCACCCACCAGCCGGGCTTCAGCTTGAGGCCGGCCGGGCGCTCGGGCCTGCCGATGGCCGAGCCGCGCAGCAGGCCGGTCGCCCGCGCGCCACGGCTCCAGAAGACGATCTCGGCCCGCCAGGTCGTCGCGTCGGGCACCCCCGGACGGTGGCGCAACCGCCGCCGCACGGCGTGGACCATGCCGCGCACGGCCCCGCGCCAGCGCAGCGGCCACGGGCTCAGCTCGGCGGTGAAGCCGGACCAGTCGTAGTTGCAGCCGGGCTCGCGCGCGCCGTGGGTGGCCTCGGGGGCGAGCACCCGCTTGGTGCGCATGCGGATCGGCGGCAGCCAGCGCGGCCCGCGCAGCACCACGGTCGCCCAGTTGAACCTGCGGCTGCGCACCGACAGCCCCGCCAGGTACGCGAAGCCGGTGACGCGCAGCCTGCCGTCGACCCACACAATGTCGTCGATGTGGGTCACCGGCACCATGTCGGCGCGGCGCAGCCGGTAGAGGTCGGGCGGCAGCTCGTCGCGGAAGGGCAGGTCGGCGTACCAGCTCAGGCCCTTGCGGATGCGCTTGGACGGCTCGGCCGCCGCGGTGACGACCTTGACCAGCGTCTCGCCGTCGACCAGCTCGTCGTCGGGACGGTGCTCGATCAGGTGGCAGATGACGCGGCGGGCGACGGGCAGGTCGCGCTTGACCTCCGCGGCCACGCCGGCCAGGTAGGGGCGGATCAGGGTGAGCAGCTCGCGCCGCCGCGCCGGGCCGCGCTTGACCGCGAGGTCGATGCGCGACCCCAGAGGCCCGCTGAGCACCTCGGTGTCGAACGCCGCGTCGCGGCCGCCGGGCCCGACGGCACGCATGACCGCCTCAAGAGGCTCGCCACGATCGCAGAGATCCTGGACAGCCTTGAGGCGGTCGGCGAGCGTGTCGCCGCTGTGGCGCTGGGCTGTGACGCCGGTGGCCATCGTGGAGGCACCGCCTTTCGGGCCTGTCAGTGTTCAGCCCATGGTAATGGGAGTCACATGTCACGGAATCGCCTCAACAGCGAATCCGCAGGTCAGGCCCCTTACTGAAAATCGGCTGAACGCCCGTCCCAGCGCGCCCGCCTCATGTCCACCCGTTCGCCGCGCAGCGGGGTGCCCTCCTCGCGCCAGTGGGCCAGGCATCGTCGCAGGTGGTCGGGGGCGGCGCCGCTGCCGTCGGCGTGCACGACCCGCCACCACGGGACGCCGCCGCCCAAGGTGGACATCACCTTGCCCACCTGGCGGGGGCCGCCCTCGCCCAGGTATTCGGCGATGTCGCCGTAGGCCATGACCTTGCCGGGCGGGATGCGTTCGACCAGGTCGAGCACCCGCTCGGCGAAGGGGTTCAGGGGGTCCATGCCGCCGGGCCCGCGTCGATGATCTCGTCGAACTTGCCGATCTCCATCACCGTCCCGCCGGACAGGACCTCGATCACGCCGTCGCGCAGCGCGTAGACCTCGCCGTCCTCGCCCACCAGGCGGGCGCCGAGGGCGGCCGACAGCCGCAGGAGCTGGGCCACCTGCCAGTCGGAGCCGGGCTCGCCCACGACCTGGCCCTGCCAGCGCGCCACCGCGTGCCGGCCGCCGTCGTGGCCGGCCACGATCTCCTCAGATCCGCGCAGCTCGAAACCGGCCGGCGCGATGGCCTTCGCGAGCTCCGCGAAGGCGAGTGGCGACTCGCGCACCACCCGCAGCTCGTATCCCATGACGCGCGACCATAGCGGATCTTTACCGTCCACGCGGGCGAAGTACGAGCGGTTCATCACTCCTTGCGCTGATTGAGAACGATGATCGCCCCGCAGAACGTCACCAGCGCGACCAGCACACCCCCTCCGTACAGCCACAACCGCCACGGATCGGCCCCAGGACGGGTCGGCACCGGGGAGTCCTCGCCCCGGCCGAAGTGGTCCTTTCCGGGCGCGGTCACGCTGCGCCGCTGACCGGTCAGGCGCTCGGCGGCGTTGAGCGCGGCCCCGGCGTCCACCACGCCGAACCCGGTGTTGTCGTCGTAGCCCGCGGCCGGACGGCCCCGCGCGCTGGCGGCCAGCGCCTGGGCCACCTGCTCGGGCGGCAGGGCGGGATAGCGCGACTTGATCAGCGCGGCCACGCCGGCCACGAGCGCGGCGGCCGAGCTGGTGCCGTCGGACAGCTCGTACCCGCTGGGCCGCTTGACCACGGGCACCTGCACGCCGGGCGCGCCGACGAGGACCGACAGGTTGTCGCTGCTGAACGTGGCCTTCCTGCCCTGCTTGTCGGTCGCGCCGACGCCGATCACGCCCGAGTAGCCGGCCGGGAAACTCCAGAACGAGGTGCCCTTCTCCTTTGCGTAGGGCGTCTGGCCGTCGTTGCCGACGGCGGCCACCAGCACCACGCCCTTGCTCAGCGCGTACGACACCGCCTCCCGCTCGGACCTGACCGGCCCGTAGGAGCCGATCGACATGCTGATCACCTGGGCGCCGTGGTTGGCGGCGTAGCGCAGGGCGCGGGCCAGCGAGCTCTCGGGCGACTGGAGGTCCGTGGGCGGCAGCAGGTCGAACGCCGGCTCGTCGTCGGTGGCCAGGGGCAGCGACAGGATGCGCGACTCGGGCGCGACGCCGATCAGCCCGTCGCCGGCGCCGGAACCGGCGATCAGCGCGGCCATGGCGGTGCCGTGCCGCCCCGGCCGCACCTCGCGGGCCACCGCGCCCGAGCTCATGTCGGGCCCGGTCGTGACCCGGCCCTTCAGCTCCTTGATCCCGGCGTCCACCGCGCTGTCCACGACGGCGACCGTGACGCCCTCGCCCTTGGTCACGTTCCACGCCTGCTCGACGTTGAGCGCGTCCAGCACCCATTGCTGCTCGTCCCTGACCGGGGCGGCCGTGGGCCCGAGGAGGACGAGCAACGTGGCCGCGAGCGCCCGTACGGCGGTCAGCACACGTTCCCCTGGGTGCACGGCGGAACCTTGGGGGGATCCGCCAGGAAGTAGGCGATCTGGTTGCCGACCGACTTGGCCGCCGGCCAGAGCTCGCTGTGCAGGATCTCCTCCGGGGGGATGGCGGCCCTGGTACGCCCGTCGGCGTACCCGGCGGTGGAGAAGACGATGTACGGCCCGGCGCCCACCCAGCCGGTGCGCTGGCGCTGCTCGGTGCCGAAACGTTCGGTCACGGTGCCGGGGAAGGCCACGGGCAGCACGCCCACCCGGTCGTCCTGGCCCAGTTGCTCGCCCGCCGACACCCTGGACTCCTCGTCCTTCAGCACGGCCACGCCGACGGTGATGACGAAGGTGGAGGTCTGGTCGACGTACGTGGCGCGCAGCATCGTGACGCACCCGTGGCTGTCGAGGACCCCGGCGACGGAGGCGTCCACGCCCTTGCCGCAGTCGGTCTCGGGGGCGATGCCGACCCGCCTGGCGTACTGCTGGGCGCGGTCGAGGCCGAGGTACTTGACCTCCTCGGGGAAGACGCCCGTGGCCGGCCACGCCTGCCAGCGCCGGGCGATCTCCTCCTGCTTGTACTGGTTCTGCTCGGCCGGGGTCAGCGGGCGCGAGCGCGTCTCGTTGAGCAGCCCGATCGTGCCCAGCAGCACCACGAGGGCCGACACGGCCACGACCGCGCCGACCAGCACGACGAAGATGCGCCGAAAGCGCACGCCCTGCTGGAGGGCCGCCAGCTCGGCGCGTTCCCTGGCCGCGGTGCGCGTACGGGAGTTCGCCGCGGGCCAGGCGCGCACGCGGGACCGGCGGCCGGTCGACGCCCCGAGCGGGTTGCTGCGTCCCGATGTGGCCTCGCCGGCGCGCGGTAGCCCTGAGGTCGACCTACGTGCCTTCACCACCCTGGCCTCGTTCCCGCGTTCGGTCGGTGTCTATTTCGTCCCCGTTAGCAGGCGGATCATGCGTCGTGTGCGCCGTGGTCGCGTCTTACCCGTCTGACCAGGAAGAATATGACCGCCAGCGACGCGAGCGCCCCGCCCGCGGCGCCCGCGGCGACGGCCGCGTAGATCGTCACCCGCCGGTGGTCCCTCGTGGTGACCCTGATGGGCCCGGCCGGGCCGCCCGCCAGCGGCAGGGCGGGGTCCTGGGCCTGCGGGCCGGTCGCGGTCTCGGTGTGCGTGGCCAGGCGGGCGGCCTCGGCCAGGGCCCTGCGGGCGTTGACGACGCCGAAGCCGGTGCCGGTGTCGTAGCCGCCGGGCGGGCGGTCGTCGGCGCTGTCGGCGAGTGCCTGGACGACCAGTGGCGGCGACATTTGCGGATATTTTGCCTTGATGAGGGCGGCGACCCCCGAGACGAGCGCGGTCGCCTGCGAGGTGCCCCGGCCGACCCAGTACTCGTCGCCGGGCCCCGCGCCCATGATGTCCACGCCCGGCGCGGCCACCAGCACCGAGGAGTTCCAGTTGGAGAACGTGGCCCGGCGCAGCCGCCGGTCGGTCGCCCCCACCGACACCACGCCGGGGAAGGACGCCGGGTAGGAGTAGGGCGCGAAGTCTCCGGCGGTCTTCCTGTCGCCGTCGTTGCCGGCCGCGGCCACCAGCACGACGCCCTTGGCGATGGCGTACCGGATGGCCGCCCGTTCCTCCCTGGTCGCGAGCTCCTTGGAGATCGACATGTTGACGACGTCCGCGCCCTGGTCGACCGCGTAGCGGATGCCCCTGGCCACGACGTCCTCGAAGCGCTCGGCCGAGTTGAACTCCCTGAAGCCCGGTTCCTCGTCCTCCAGGATGACCCGCACCGACAGGACGCCGGCCTCGGGCGCGACGCCGATGACGCCCTTCCTTCCCCCGGGCCCGTGGCCGTGCCCGGCGATCAGGGAGGCCATGTACGTGCCGTGCAGCCGCGGCGGCGCGACGCCCGGCGGGTTCGCGCCCGCGGTGAAGTCGCGGCCCACGGTCACCGAGCCGGCCAGGTCGCGATGGGCCGGATCGACCCCGGAGTCGAGCACGGCCACCGTGACCCCCGCGCCCTTGGTGACGCGCCAGGCCGCGGGCAGGTCGAGCGTCTCGATCACGGCCCGCTGGCCGCCGCGCACGTCGTCGTCGGCGTAGGCGGGCGAGGCCGCCGGAAGAACCGCGAGGAGGGCCACGGGGGCGGCGGACAGCGCCTTCCCGGCGCACCGCCTCAGCACCGCCATCCCTCGGCCGCGCAGTCGGGCATCCGGGGTGTGCTGAGGTCGAGCAGCACGCGTTCGGACAGCTCGGTGGCGAAGGCGAAGATCGCCGGACGTGACTCGCCGGACGTGGTCGCGGGCCGGCCGTCCACCTGGCCCGCCGTGGTCAGCACGACGTACGGCCCGGCCTGGCGCACCGACCCGGCCTGCCGCATGGAGGGGGTGAACCGTTCGGCGACCGTGCCCGTGAAGCTCAGCGGCCGCAGCCCCGGCACGGGCTTGCCGTTGTCGGCGAACGCGCTCCTGGCCCGGACCGCGCGCGACTCGTCGGGCAGCGCCACCACGCCCACGGTGACGAGCACCCCGCGCAGCGCGTCGATGTAGGTGGCCCGCAGCACGCCCCTGCAACCAGCCTCGCGCAACGTCCTGACCGCCTTCGCGTCGACGGACCCGGCGCCGCAGCCGGTGTGCGGCGAGATGCCGATGCGCTCGGCCCGCTCCTGCCCGCCCTGCTCGGCCGCGTACGGCAGGGCCGCGGGGAAGACGCGCCCGGCGGGCCAGGCACGCCAGCGTTCCGCGACCTCGCGCGTGGCGGCGGCACGCAGCTCGGACGCGCTCGGGCCGCGGGTCAGCTCGGTGCCCGCCGCGCTCCCGGCCACCCCGGCGGCCACCGCGCAGACCAGGGTCAGCGCGGAGGACACCACCAGGGTGGGCCAGGGGCGGGCGCGGTTCACGACACCGACCTTAAGCGCCTCGGCGGGAGGTTCCCCGGAGAACGCCTCAGTAGCTGGGCAGGCTGGGGTCGACCGTCTTGACCCAGCTCAGCACGCCACCACCGACGTGCACCGCGTCGGCGAAGCCCGCGTTCTTGACGATCGCGAGGGCCTCGGCCGAGCGCGCGCCCGACTTGCAGTGGAGCACGATGCGCTTGTCCTGGGGCAGCTTCTCCAGGGCCGAGCCGTTGAGGAACTCGCCCTTGGGGATCAGCGTGGCGCCCGGGATGGAGACGATCTCGTACTCGTTGATCTCGCGGACGTCGACCACGTAGATGTTGTCGCCCTTGTCCATCATGGACTTGAGCTCCTGCGCGGTGATCGTGGAGCCGCTGGCGGCCTGCGCGGCCTCGTCGGAGATCGCGCCGCAGAACGCCTCGTAGTCCTCCAGCAGCTCGGTGACCGTCGGGTTCTTGCCGCACAGCACGCACTCGGGGTCCTTGCGGACCTTGACGTCCCGGTACTTCATCTCCAGGGCGTCGTAGATCATCAGCCGGCCGACGAGCGGGTCGCCGATGCCCGTCAGCAGCTTGATGGCCTCGTTGACCTGGATCGAGCCGATCGACGCGCACAGCACGCCGAGCACGCCGCCCTCGGCGCACGACGGCACCATGCCGGGAGGCGGGGGCTCGGGGTAGAGGCAGCGGTAGCAGGGCCCGTGCTCGGCCCAGAACACGCTGGCCTGGCCGTCGAAGCGGTAGATCGAGCCCCAGACGTACGGCTTGCCGAGCAGCACGGCGGCGTCGTTCACCATGTAGCGGGTGGCGAAGTTGTCCGTGCCGTCGACGATGAGGTCGTAGCCGGAGAAGATCTCCATGACGTTCTCGGTGGTCAGGGTCGCGTTGTGGACGACGACCTCGACCAGGGGGTTGATCTCGCGGACCGACGCCGCGGCGCTCTCGGCCTTCAGCCTGCCCACGTCGGACTGGCCGTGGATGATCTGGCGCTGCAGGTTGGACTCATCGACGACGTCGAAGTCGATGATGCCGAGGGTGCCGACGCCCGCCGCGGCCAGGTACATCAGGGCGGGCGAGCCCAGGCCGCCGGCGCCCACGCACAGCACCTTGGCGTTCTTCAGCCGCTTCTGCCCGGCCATCCCGACATCGGGAATGATCAGGTGGCGCGAGTAGCGGCGCACTTCGTCTACGGTCAGCTCTGTGGCCGGCTCGACCAGCGGTGGCAACGACACGTTCTACGCTCCCGTTTCAGGGGGTCACATCTCTAGCTGAAACCTACTCGGCGAGTGGGGCATTCCCCAATCTCGTCTCACCGATCAGACGGCGCGCCTCCGCCGCCACCACGCGGGGCATCTCCATCATCGCCACATGCCCCGCCGTCGGCAGCAGCACGAGCCTGACCTGCCGGAACGTACGGGCCGCCTTCGCCGCCATGGCCGGGCGCACCAGTCGGTCGTGCCGGCCGTGGACGATGAGGGTCGGGACCGCCACCTTGGCCGCCTGGCGCCACAGGCTGTCCTCGCCCCGCCGGAAGTACTCGGCCACGATGCCCCTCGCCGAGCCGATCATGGCCTCCCCCGCGTACGGGACGTCGTCGCGCCGGCGCAGCTCCTCCACCGCGTCGGCCAGGCGTACCGGGTGGACGGCGTTCATGTTCGCCCAGACCATGGCGAAGGAGGCGTTGATGCGCTGCTCGGCGGGGAGCAGGCGCAGCTTGTCCGCGAACCACTCGCCCACCCTGGGCACGGCGGCGGCGGCCACGCGGACCGGCCCGTACCTGGGGAGCAGGTCGGGCAGGGCGGGCGAGACGAGCGTGAGCGAGCGGACCAGGTCGGGCCTGGCCGCGGCGACCCGCACCGCGACCGCGCCGCCCAGCGAGTTGCCGAACAGGTGGGCCGGGCCGGTGTGCTCCATCAGCCCGATCACCGCCGCGGCGTGGCCGGCCACCGTGTAGTCGCCGTCCCGCGGAGCCGGGGAGAAGCCCGCGCCGGGCAGGTCGAGGGCGTGGCCGGTGACGGTGTCCTTGAGCTCGTCCATGAGGTCGGTCCAGTTGGTGGCCGAGCCCGCCAGCCCGTGGACGAACACGGCCTGCTCGGCCGGGCCGCCGTCGGGGGTGGATCGCACGTGCACCGGGCCGATCATGCGTCCCGGCCAGTGAGGGACCGGCTCCACCGCTGTCATACGTCCTCCTTGTCGCTCTTCCACGATAACCAGCGCGCCCAGGCGGGGTCTGCATTCCGTACAGACGCCGCCTTTCCTTGACTTATCAGAGCATCGCTGGACATACAGCCTCAAACAGGGATGTGAGGGGGATGTCATGCTCGTCGGCCGCATCGGCACCATCGCCGCGGGCCTGGTCGCCGCGGCCCTCGCCGCAGGCGGGCTCGCCGCGCCGGGCGCGGCAGCCGCCGTCCCGCCCACGGCCGTCCCGTCCCCGGCGGTCTCGGCCGCGCCGGGCTGCAAGTACCGGGTGCAACACGTCAGGACCTGGCTGAACGTACGTGCGGCGCCGAGGGGGCGGATCATCGACCGGCTGTACCCCGGCGACCACACGCGGGGCAGCTGCCGGCGGTTCGACGGATGGCGCAGGGCGCACGGGACCGAGCACGGCCGGCGCGGGTACGGCTTCTCCCACTACCTGAGGAAGTTCCGCCGGCGGTAGGCCGTCCCCGCGCGGGACAGACATGTGGGACAGGCCCCGAAATTTCAGCCCATAGATATCTAAGGGATCTCATGGCGGCTTAAGTGTGCGGCAAAAGCTGCCGATCACCGTTTATCGGGGTCAGCACGGGTAAGCATCAGAAGCGGACACAGTGCGCAACTTGCCGGACACTCTCCGTGAGCGGCCGGAAAGTCGCCGTCACTGAAATCCACCGGGGAGGCGTCATGCCACTCCCCGGACGATCCCGACGACAGAATCGTCCAGCATTTCTCATGTCTGGCGCCCCGGCGTGACACGGCGAGCATTTTCGGCGAGCCATTGTCATGCGCACGGCCGCCGCCTTCCGGCGAATGCAGCCATGTCGTCATTCCATGAGAAAAGCACGGCCGGAACTGCCGGAACCCGATGTGATGGGCACTCCGTCATATGCACATAATCGGACATATCATGGCATTTCATTCGATAGAGCTGTAATGCAAGCAATAAGATTGCTAATGCATAGCAAAATAGGGCCACTCCTGTTTGCTGTAGCTCTGTCTCGGAAATGACATTTCACGGATGGCTCATCAGCTAGTCGTTCAAGACCTGGTTCCCGGGCTCTCGGGAACGTCGAGAACGGGGCAACCAATCCTTTAGGGGGAAAACGCAATGCCCAAGCTCAAGAGTGTTATCGCAGGTCTCGCTGTCAGCACGGCGCTGACCGGCGGCGTGGTCAGCCTGGGCGCGACGACCACCGCCAACGCCAGCACCAACAACCTCACCACCCCGACGACCCTCAGCTGGGGCGATGGGGACGGCCACGGCTGGGGGCACCGTCGCCACCACCGCTGCAACAGGAACCGCCACGGCTGGGGCGGCGGCTGGGGCGGCGGCTGGGGCTGGGGCGGCGGCTGGGGTGGCGGCTGGCGCCGGCACCACCGCGGTGGCGGCGTCTGCGTCAAGATCTTCAACGAGAACACGAACGACAACACTGACACCAACACCGAGAACTAAAGGTGAGTTGCGCCCGGCGGAATGCTTGGCGCAACTCATCGACCAGACCGTGAGCTGATGGCGCGGGAATGGTGCCCGTATTCCATGGATGGTCGCTCTTCACGGCGAAGTGAATTCGGCCGGCGAGTACTGGGCTTTCGGGAGGGTCCGCACCCGGACATTGCGGGCCCGCCCGGGACTCCTTTCTCTTCTGTCTCCGCGGCAATTCCCGATGAGGGCTCCGCCGGCTTCAATGCCGGCGGAGCCCTCATTGCGTTCTCCCCCGACACCGGATCCGCGCGCGTTTCCCTCTGCCCAAGCAGTCCGAAATGTCCGATTATGCACCATGATGCTCCATAGTGTCGGACAAGAGAAGACAATGCCGGTTTGTGAGGCATTCGGTGGGATATATCCCCGGCATGGATGTTCGTTAGCGGGCATCCACGACGCTCCGCAGACATCTGGAAAGGCTCGGATTTCGCGGAGCGTCGAGTACGGGGCAATCAATCCTTTTAGGGGGAAACACAATGCCCAAGCTCAAAAGTGTTATCGCAGGGCTCGCCATGAGCACCGCGCTGACCGGCGGTGTGGTCGGCGTGGGCGCGGCCACCACCGCCTCCGGCGCCAACGCCGCCAGCGCCACCGGCGCGGCCACCGCGGCCACCCTGGCCGGCTGCTTCCGCGAGACCCGGTGCGGCTGGGGCGGCTGGGGCCGCAACTGGGGCAACCGCTGGGGCGGCGGCTGCCACCGTCGCTGCGGCGGCGGCTGGGGCTGGGGCCGCGGCGGCGGCTGGGGCTGGGGTCGCGGCGGCGGCTGGGGCTGGCGGCGTAACAACGCCCCCCGGGTCCGCGTCGTCATCCACAACTCGAACCGCAACTTCAACCACAACAACAACAACGTCCAGCGGCACGACGAGCACGAGCACCACGACAACTAGGCAGGAGTCCCACCCGGGGTGAGCCCGCTCAGCGAGAGCTCGCCCGAGAGGTGAGACCACGCCGACACGGAGGAGTGCCCGCATCCGGCCGACCCCGCTCCCGATGGAGAGCGGGGATCGCCCCCCGGATGCGGGCACTCAACGTGTCCCCCACCCCCGCCCCGCCTCGGCCGGCCCGCCCCCCTCGGGACGTCCAAGGCGGTCCGTCGTCAGGGTCCTCAAGGTCGTCAGGGTCGTCAGGGTTGTCAGGGGTCGTCGTCCGTCGCTCCCCGAGAAGGCCGTCCGGAGGAACAGGTGGAACGAGTGAGTGCCCGCATTCCTGGAGGAGCTCGTTCTCGACGGGGAACGAGGGTCCGGTGGAATGCAGGCACCCGGTTGTGTGGGATCGCGGATCGCGCCCAGGTTCAGAGCCCTTGGTCAGCGTCCGTACTCGTAAGGGCGGACCTGGTAGTGGGTGTTCCCCGCGACCGCGTTCCGGTTCCGGTTCCGGTTGACGATGATGATGCGGATCCGGGGGAACCGGTGGTGACGCCAGTTACGCCCGCCCCAGCCGCCGCCGCACCACGAGCGGCGGAAGCAGCCGGACAGTGTGGTGGTGGTCGCCGCGGCGGTGACGTTGGTGGCCGCGTCGGCGCTGGTGGCCGTGGTCGCCGCACCGAGGCCGATCACCCCGCCGCTCAGCGCCGTGCTCATGGCGAGGCCGGCGATAACACTCTTGAGCTTGGGCATTGCGTTTCCTCCTAAAGGTTTGGATGCCCCGTTTATCGACGCTTCCGGATTCCCAGGAAACGACGTGGATGGCATGGCTTGCCTGGCTCGCCATCCATGACCTTGATATATCCCCATGAATAGCCAGCAAACCGCAATTGTCCACTTTTGCCGGTAGGCACAGATTCGTATGGCGAGTCGTACACAAACGCAAGTGAGGGCTCCCCGGCTGATGCCGGTGGAGCCCTCACCAGAATTTCCGCAGGGACGGAGAGAATGAATCCCCGGCGCGCTGGGCCGGAATTCAAACCGCTGTCCGAGCCCGGTACTCGGTGGTCGAATTCAGCGCGGCGCCGCCTTCATGAGGATGGCGGTCCGTCCTCGACGTCAGTCGTCGTCGTGGTCGTGGTCGCGGTCGTGGTCGCGGACCGTCGGCTTCGTGACCTCCCGCTCCGTCACCCGGTTGCGGTTGAAGTTGCGGTTGTGGATGGTGACCTTCACCTTGCCCACGCGGTTGTTGTGGTGACGGCGCCAGCCCCAGCCGCCGCCCCAGCCGCCCCAGTTGTTGCCCCATCCCCAGCCACCGCACCGGGACCTGCGGAAGCAGCCGGCCTGGAAGCTGGTGGACGTGACGACACCGGCGCTGGTGGCAGCGTCGGCGCTGGTCGCGGTGGTCGCCGCACCCAGTCCGACAAGACCGCCGCCCATGGCCGTGCTGACGGCGAGGCCTGCGAAGATACTCTTGAGCTTGGGCATTGCGTTTCCCCCTAAAGGATTGGTTGCCCCGTTCTCAACGCTCCCCGGTTGCCAGGGAACTGCCCTGGACGACTTCTGATGAGCCATCCGTGAAATGTCATTTCCTGGACGCGGGCATGGCAACACACAGCCGCCGCCTTTTTGCTATGCATTAACAGCCTTATTGCTTGGATTAAACATTTATTGACTGATATGCCATGATATGTCCGAATCTATCATGATCACCCGGACCGGCCCTCCGCCCGAGTCCCCGGCGCTCCCGGCATCTCGGCACTTGCCTTCGCCCCACCGAGAGGCGTCCACATCCACCCGATTCATCCCAGGCAATTAGTCCCGCTTATTGTGCTATGAAGACAATGTCCCCTATGTGCCTAATAACCGAATTGCGACTCCCCGAGAGAACGCGTCCGCCCACGCGCACCAACCCGCCCACCCCAGAAGAACCCGCCCCTTCCCAGGCCACCCGAACGCCCCCACACCGCCCGCCCCCACCGCGGCCGCGCCTCCCGCCCGCGGTCGAGCTGGGGGAGCTGCCCCCGAAGACTAATGGGACCTGCCGGGTCGGCCTCGCTGGCAGACTCGGTGCCTGGTAGCCGCTGGTGAGTGAGCACTCTCGTCGACCGGACTTCGAGTCCT
>NZ_JBEXYU010000051.1:0-54976 GCF_040631115.1 Nonomuraea sp. NPDC005692
CAAAACCCACAGCCCCTACGACCAGGCAACCGCCTGGTCGCACCGATCAAACGACCTCGCTGCTTGACAACAAACGTCCAGGGATGTCTGACCCGACCGATCCCGGACCTTCGACAAGGACATCGCATGACCACCGCCGACACCCCGCCGGCCCCCGCCACCGTCGACGCCGCCGCCCTGCGACGGCTGCTGGACGGCGGCGCCCCGCCCCAGATCATCGACGTGCGCACCCCCGGCGAGTTCGCCGCCGTGCACATCCCGGGCTCCCGCAACGTGCCGCTCGACCTGCTGCGCGCGCACCACACCACCCTGCGCCCCCTGCTGGACGAGCGCGCGGTGCTCGTCTGCCACGGCGGGCAGCGTGCCGGCCAGGCCGAACGCGTGCTGGCCGGGGCGGGCCTGCCCGGCCTGCGGGTGCTCACGGGCGGGATCAGCGGCTGGCAGGCCGCCGGAGCCCCGGTCGTCACGGGGACGCCGCGCTGGTCGCTGGAACGCCAGGTGCGGCTGGTGGCGGGCTCGATCGTGCTCGGCTCGGTGCTGATCAGCATGCGTCTTCCGCGGGCCAGGTGGATCGCCGCCGGCATCGGGGCCGGGCTGACCTTCGCCGCCGTGTCGGACACCTGCGCCATGGGCATGCTGCTGTCCAGGCTGCCCTACAACCGGGGCCCGCGCACCGACCTGCCCACAGTCCTGGACTCCCTGGGCGGCGGCCGGGGCTGACCTGACGGGACGCGCGCCGCGGTCAGGGGTGGGCGTGGCGGTCGAGGCCGAGGGTGGAGATCAGGTCCTCGTGCAGCTCGAACCAGACGCGGTGGCAGGAGTCGACGTCGGTGCGGTCGACCCAGGCGCCCTCCCCGTTGCGGGCGCGGGCCAGGGCCGCGGCGAAGCGCGTGTCGTACCCGCCGAACCGGGCCAGGACGCCGGTCAGCCGGTCGGCGAGCGGCTGGAGGGCGCGGCCCACGATGGTGAGCTCGTGCAGGATCCGGGCGTCCCAGGCGGGGTCGGAGTGGTCGTTGACGGCGAGCCGGTCGCGGCCGTCCGGGCGCAGCTGCCAGTCGGTGCACGCCTTGAGCAGCAGGGCGTTCAGCGGGAGGAACTCGCGGTAGACGTCGTGCACCTCCTCGACGCCGCCGGCCCGGTCGAGCTCGGCGGCCAGGCGCCGCTCGTCCTCGGCCCGGCCCGCCTCGGTGAGCGACCAGCCGCCGGTGCCGGCGAACTCCGAGCGGCTCACCCAGCCGCGCGCCTCGGCGTCGAGCAGCTCCTCCTCCGTCTCGGCCAGGCCGAGCGCGTACCGGCGGGCGAGCACCGGGGTGTCGGCGAAGCCGGTGACGCGTACGGCGTGCAGCACCAGCAGGTCCGGCGCGGAGCTCCTGGTCATGAGCCGGCCTCCTGACGGGTGGTCAGGCGGGTGAAGTGCTGCTGGCACGCCTGCGGTGAGTTGAACCCCATCGCCTCCGCCATCTGCGCCCAGGTCAGCCCGGCACTGCGGGCGGTGAACAGCAGGGCGGACTCGATCGCCTCGACCTCGGCGCGCGCGGCGGGCAGCAGGGCCAGCGCGCCCAGGATGTCCTCCGGCTCCAGGCCGGCGTTGCGCCAGACGGCGAACCGTGTCAGGTCGACCGCCGACGGCGGGACGGGCGGGGGCTGCCACGGGCGCGGGTCGAGCAGGTCGGCGCCCAGGGCCAGGAGCCGCCGCCGGGCCTCCTTCTCGCGCTGGGCCTGGAGCTGGTCCGCGTTCGTGGCCCGGACGGGGTCGTGGTTGCGTTGCATGCGGCACATGATTCACAATCGGCGGGACATCGTCAACATTTTGTTGAAGGGCGGGCGGATGATCGTACCCCTCGAGGAGGCCGCGGCCGACACCTGCGGGGGCAAGGGCGGCGCGCTCGGCGCGCTGCTGCGGGCGGGGCTGCCGGTCCCCGACGGCTTCGTGGTGCCGTTCGCCGTCTACCTCGCCGCGGTCCGCGGCGAGGCAGGTGGCGAGGCAGGTGGCGAGGCAGGCGGCGAGGCAGGCGGCCTCGACCTCGGGCGGCGCACCGCGGAACCGGACGACCCGGCCGTGGCTCGGCGGGCGATCGAGGCCCTCACGATCGACGCCGGGCTGGCCGCGGCGCTGGCGCGGGGGCTCGGCGCGCTCGGCGACCCGCCCGTGGCCGTGCGGTCGTCGGCGGCCGACGAGGACACCGGCCTGAGCTCGGCGGCCGGCCGGTACGAGAGCTTCCTCGCCGTGCGCGGGGCGGACGAGGTGGCCGAGGCCGTGCGCGCCTGCTGGGCGTCGCTGTTCTCGCCGCGCGCCGCCGTCGGCCCCCGGTCCGGCGAGGGCCCGGCGATGGCCGTGGTCGTCCAGCGCCACCTGGACGCCGAGGTGTCCGGGGTCATGTTCACCCCCGGCGGGCCGGGCGAGCCCACCGGGATCGAGGCGTCGTGGGGGCTCGGGCCCAGCGTCGTGGGCGGCACGGTCACCCCCGACTCCTACCGGGTCGCCGCGGACGGATCGGTCGTGCGCGCCGTGGCCGACAAACGCACCCGGCTCGACCGGGAGGGCGCGCGGCTCGTCGTGCGGAACGTGCCCGACGACGTCCGGGGGCGGCCGGCGATCGACGACGCGACCGCCGTGCGGCTCGCCGGGCTGGGCGCGCGGATCGCGGCCCTGCGCGGCGGCCCGCAGGACGTCGAGTGGGCCGTCGCGGGCGGCCGCGTCTGGATCCTGCAGGCCCGCCCGATCACCGCCGCTCCCCCGCCCGCCGGCGCGCCCGCCCCGGCCGCGGACGTGCCGGCCGGGGCGTTCGTCGGGACGCCGGGCAGCCGCGGAGCCGTGACCGGCACCGCGCGGATCGTGCGCGGGCCTGGCGACTTCGCCCGCGTGCTCCCGGGCGACGTGCTCGTCTGCCCCTTCACCGATCCGGCCTGGACGCCGCTGCTGCGCATCGCCGCCGGCGTCGTCACCGAGACCGGCGGCGTGCTCTCCCACGCCGCGATCGTGGCCCGCGAGCACGCCATCCCCGCCGTCCTCGGCGTCCCTGACGTGACCAGCAGGCTCCGGGACGGCGCGCTCGTCACCGTCAACGGCACCGCCGGTACCGTCACCACCACCTGACCGATGGAAAGGAGAGGGGAGCGGTCGCTGACCCGCCGCTCCCCGGCCACCCATGGCGATGCGACGCCTCTACCTGGCCCGCCACGGCGCGGCCGACGCGTTCGGACGACTCACCGACGCCGGGCGGCAGCAGGCGGCCCTGCTGGGCGAACGGCTGGCCGGGATGCCGATCGGCGCGGTGTGGCACTCCCCGCTGCCGCGTGCCGCCGAGAGCGCGCGCGAGCTCGCCCGGCACCTGCCCGGCGTGCCCGTGGCCGCGGCCGATGAGCTCGTCGACCACGTGCCGCACGTGCCCGCCCCCGCCGAGACGCCCGCGTCCTGGGCCGGCTACTTCGACGGCTTCGACCAGGCGGAGGCGGCGGCGGGCCACACGCTCGCCGAGGCCCTGGTCGCCCGGTTCGCCCAGGCCCCGGGCCGGCCGCCCTCCGGCGGTCCTCCGTCCGACGCGCACGAGGTGCTGGTGACGCACGCCGGTCAGATCGCGTGGCTGGTGCGGCACGCGCTGGACGCGCCGCCGCCCCGGTGGCTCGGCCTGAACAGCGCCAACACCGGCCTGACGATCATCGAGTACCGCACCGGCCTGCCGCCCACGATGGTGATGTTCAACGACCTGAGCCACCTCCCGTCCGGCCTGCGCTGGACCGGGTTCCCGCAGGACATGTGGCCGTGAGCGGCGGGCCGGGGCGTCAGGAGATGCTGCGTCCTTCCACCGCGTCGAGCACCAGCGGGCTGGGGCCGGGGTCGCCGCGTACGCCGAAGCCGTAGCGGTAGCCGGCCCTGACCTCCGGGTCCGACACCGCCGGGAGGTGTTCCAGCGTGGCCGCGGTCACCAGCTCCCAGCCGGAGCCGGTGTCGGCGTACATGGCGGCCCGCTCGCCCACCAGCGACAGCGCGAAGCGGCCGCCGTCGGGGACGGTGACGCCCTGCTTGACGCCGAAGACCGCGATCCCGCCCGGCACCTGTGGGCCGCGCACCTCGAACCCGGCGAACCCGTGGCTGTTGACGTAGAACGCCGCCACGTCCGTGCTGCCGTCCTTGACCAGGCCCGTGTAGACGGTGTCCATGTCGGTGGAGTCGCCCTGGAACTTCCTGATCGTGATCGCCGTGGCGAACGCCGGGTTGCGCGGCGAGACGCCCGACGACATCAGCCCGAACCAGGACGCCGACGGATGCCCGGCCGACAGCGCGCCGCCCGCGTACGTCACCTGCGGCAGCTCCTTGTCCTCCGGCTGGACCCGGTGGACCTGGTGGTCGCCGGCCTGGTCGAAGCCGTCGGCCAGCTCCTGGTTGGCGAAGGCGTCGGGGGCGGGCGGCACGTACGCGGCCTGCGGCGGCAGCCGGAACGTCACCCGCTCCGTGTGCCCCAGGTAGGACGCGCACACGACCGGATACTCCTGGTTCGCGGGTGCGTACGCCGTCAGCGTGGTCCCGTACGCGCGGCTCGCGCCCGTGCGCAGGCCGGTCACCGGCAGCGCGGGCGGATCGACGGCCACGCCGTCGCAGGCGGACAGGGTGACCCGGCCGGCCATCGGCAGCACGTCCCGGTTGGTGACGGTGAAGGTGACCTTCGAGCCGATCCGGCCGCGCTCGGCGGTGGACGCGCTCACCTCGACGTTGCGCCGGGCCAGGCCGGGCAGCGCCGCCGTGGCCAGGCTCAGCCGGTCGATGTCGTACGAGCCCGCCCAGTCGGAGCCGGCCGAGCCGCGGACCCACACCTTGACCCGGGAGATCGCGGCGCGCGCGGCCCAGCGGGACAGGTCCAGCGAGAGCCGGTTCCAGCCGAGCTCGGGGTCGATCGTGCCGACGCCCTCCGCGACCGCGCCGCCGCGCCCGTAGACGCGGACCTTGGCGGTGAAGACGTTGCCCGGCTTGAAACCGTCGTCGGCCTCGGCCGGCACCCGGATCGACACCGACAGCGACGGCGTGCGCGAGGCGTCGAGCGGCTTGCCGAACAGCACGTCGGCGCCCTTGTAGGACTTGGCGTACCGCGACCAGCCGGGCAGGTCGCGGTCGAAGCGCACGCGCAGCGCGTGCCCGCCGTCCACGGCCACCGGCTCCACGGCGGCGGCGTTGTCGGAGGGCCGCCAGCCGTCGGCGCCGGTCTCGAAGCCGGAGATCACCCGCTCGGCCACCGGCCTGGCGTCGAGCTGCGTGCCCACCACGGCGGGCGGCTTCCGGACGGCCAGCTTGCCCGGGTCGAAGCCGGGGATGACGTCCTTCCAGTCGGAGATGCCGATGATCTTCTTGGCGAACTCGGTCGCCTCCAGCGACCGGTCGGTGTCGATGGCGGCGAACACCTCGTGCAGGGGCTTGCGCTCCCCGGCGTTGGAGGGCGCGCTGTGCTCCTCGTCCCACGTCCACAGGCCGAGCCGCAGGCCGCCCTCCTGCTTGTGGTCGACGTGCCGGTGCAGGATGAAGGAGTCGATGCCGTCGGCGAAGGCGATCTTGTAGTACGCGTAGGCGTAGGCCGCGGCCTGCAGCTCCAGCTCCTTGGCGGAGTAGTCCTGGGAGTTCAGGCCCTGTTCGGAGAGGATCACCCGCCGCCGTTGCCCGTTGTAGGTGAGGTCGTCCTGGGCGAGGTAGCGCGGCAGCAGCTCGATGTTCTTGAACGTGATCCGCAGGGTGTCGAAGCCGTCCGTGGCGGTCCTGTCGTTCCAGAACGCCGGGTTGAACAGGTTCTCCGGGTAGGGGTGGTAGGCGATGTTCCAGTCGAAGTCGCCCTGGCGCTTGGTGAGGGCGTTGAGCCCGTCCACCACGTCGCGGCCCTTGTAGGTGTACTTCGGGTCGTCGTTGGCCGAGCCCGTCCAGAAGTGCGTCAGCGAGGTGTAGACGCGGGCGGCGGCGTCGGCCTTGCGCACGGCCTGCCAGGTCAGCCGCATGGCGCGGGAGTACTGGTCGAGGAAGACGTCGCGGTCCTGGCGGCCCATGTTGTACCAGAACTGCTGGGCGTCGATCTCGTTGCCGACGATCCAGCCCCACGCCCGGCCGTACCGGCCGTCAGGCCGGCTGTAGCGCTGGGCGAAGAACTCCATCGCGGCGGTGAAGTGCGCCTCGCCCTCGGCCGTCTTGGTGTTGAACGCGTACACCGTGCCCTTGCCCAGCTCGGCGTCGGGGTGGATGAGCGTGCGCGCGGCGGAGTTGGCTGCGCCGCTGTTGTAGACCAGCACGATCATGTTGACCAGGACGCCGTTGTCCGACAGCGGCTTGACCTGGGCGTCGAGCCCGGCGACGGCGCCGCGGTCGAAGTAGTACGTTCTGCCCTGCGAGACGAACTCGATGGTGTTGCCCGGGGCGCCCGGCCCGGCCGTCATGACCGAGTCGAGTGCCAGGTTGATGCCGGCGTGCTGGACGCCGATCTCCTCGGCGTCGTCCGTCATCTGGACTTGTAACCCCTTTTTGCCCGACATTTCGGGATAGGGGGCTTGGTTGGCCGACGCGAAGCTCAGCTCGTCGGCGTAGTGCACCTCCCCCAGCGGGCCGTCCGCGCCCACCGCGAGGAACTTGTCGTAGAGCCGGTCCTGGTCACCGTCCATCCGGGGCACCTCGACGCGGAACGGGCCCGCCTCGACGGTCGCGACCGGCTGCTCCCCCGCGGGCGAGTCCTGCCAGGTGTCCAGAGCGTACAACTCGGCCCGGCCCGGGGCGACGCCGGTGACGGTGACCGTGTCCCCGCCGACCTCGACGCCGCTCACCCCGCCGGCCGCCGCCGCGCGCGCGGGCAGGGCCTGCGCCGGAAGGGCAAGCATCGGGACGGCCAGCGCCAGAGCCATCAACAACCGCATGTCATTCCTCCTACTTGGCCCAGTCCTCGTCGCCCCAGGCGTTCTTCTTGATCCCGGCCTCGATGCCGCGCTTCCACCACTTGTCCAGGTCGGTCAGTTCCTCCTCCAGGGAGCGCCGGCCGAGCAGGTACCCGTCGAAGACGTCGCGGAAGGAGGTCCCCTCCGGGCCGCCCGGCAGGGCCACCACCCGGAACGGCTTGCCCCACTCGCCCTCCAGCAGCCCGGCGGTCTCGGCCGACGGCTCGACGCCCTCGACGGCGGGCAGGCCGCCGGTCGCGTCCAGCCAGGGCTTGATCGCCGGCGAGCTCATGTACTGCAGGAACTTGACCGCCGCCGCGTACTTCTCGCCCTTGACGGTGGAGGGGATCATGTAGCTGGTGCCGCCGATCGAGGCGCCGTAGCGGGCCGGGGCCTCCGACGACAGCGGCGTGCTGGCCTTGGTGATGGTGGGGAACGGCATCGTGCCGAGGGCGAACTTCGCGTCCGCCTTCAGCGCCTCGACGGCGAAGTCGGTGCCCCACGACATGGCGGCCTTGCCCGAGACGAAGTCGCGGTAGCCCACGGTCGCGCCGCCGTCGGCGACGCCCGTCCAGTTGGGGGTGCCGCAGTCGAAGAACTCCTTGTAGATCTTCAGAGACTCGGCGACCTCGGGCGTCCTGGTGGTGAGCGTGCCCTCCTTGATGACCCTGCTCATCGACTTCTCGGTCACGGTCGGCGCCTTGCCCGGCTTGCCGGTGGCGTCGAAGAGGTTCCAGTCGTCGTGGTACTTGTCGATGAGCTGGGTGCTGACCGCCTCCCACGTCCAGCCGGCGGCCAGGCCGCCCTTGTCGAGGGCGACGGGGTCGAAGCCGGCCGCCTTGAGCTTCCCGCAGGCGCTCCTGAAGTCCTCCCAGGTGGCGGGGGGCTGGTCGATGCCCGCCTTGGCGAAGGCGTCCTTGTTGTAGAACAGGCCGATGGCGACCAGGTTGAAGGGGATGTACTCCAGCTTGCCGCTCTCCTTGCTCAGCGCCTTGGAGACGGCGGGGCCGTAGTACTCCTTCCTGAACACGTCGATCCAGCGCTGGTTGCCCGGCACGTACGGGTTGGGCTTCTGCAGTTCGGCGTCGAGCGCGTGCACCTCGTGCGCCTTGTGCGGCGGCTGGTTGAAGACCAGTTCGGGCGCGGTGCCGGCGGCGAGCTGGGTGGTGATCGTCTGCATGAAGCCGTCGAGGGGCAGCACCTGCGTCCTGACCTCGATGCCGGGCTCGCGCTTCTCGAAGGCGCCGACCAGCGCCTCCCAGGCCGGTCCGAAGCTGCTGCCGCTGGCGTTCCACTGGTTGGGGCCGGCCAGCGTGATCGTCACCTTGCCGCCGCCGTCCTGGGCGGACGTGCCGCCGGTGCCGAGCAGGCCGCAGCCTGTCAGCGCGAGCAGCGCGGCCAGTGCGGCCGGGGCCGCGAGCCCGCTCTTGGGGGGTGTTCTCATCGGGGTACGGGTCCTTTCCTTATTGATACGTTTCAATCGCGGCGCCGGCTCACTTGCCGGACACGATGCCGCCCTGGATGCCCGCCAGGAACCACTTGGACAGGAACGTGAACAGCACCACCAGCGGCAGGCTGGCCAGGACGTAGCCGGCGAACAGCGGGCCCCACTGCTGCGCGTTCTGGTTGGCGAAGAAGGCCAGCCCCGCGGGGATGGTCCGGTAGGCATCGGTCTGCACGGTGAGCAGCGGCCAGAAGTAGTCGTTCCACACGCCCAGCACCGTCATCAGCGCCACCGTGCCGATGACCGGCCGGGCCAGCGGCAGCATGAAGGCCAGGAACAGCCGGACGCCGCCCGCCCCGTCCACCCGCGCCGCCTCGAAGATCTCCTCGGGGATCTGCGCCATGTACGTGCGCATGACGACGATCCCGAAGACCGTGTTCGCCGTGACGTGCGGAATGATCAGCACCAGCCGGCTGTCCAGGATGCCGAGGTCGCGCATCAGCACGAACAGCGGGATCAGGCTGGTGATCGAGGGCACCATGAGCAGCGCCGCGACCAGCCCGAACAGCGCGTTGCGCCCCGGGAAGCGGTAGCGGGCGAACACGAACGCCGCCGCCGGGGCCAGCAGCATCGTGCCGCCGATGGCCAGCGCCGCCACCACGAACGAGGTGAACAGGTACGGGCTGACCTGCTCCCAGGCCGCCGCGTAGTTGTCCAGGTGCACCGGCCAGGCCGGGGACCAGTAGCTGCCGAAGAACTGCTCGTTGTCCTTGACCGACGCGGCCAGCATGAACAGGTAAGGGAACAGCCCGGCGAAGGCCAGCACCGCCAGCACGCCGCCGGCCACCAGGTCGGTCCTGCGGGTCCGGCTCACGATGCCGACCTCCTGCCGAGCGCCAGCGCGACCAGGCTCACGCCGAGCGTCAGGGCGAACAGCACGGTGCCGAGCGCGGCCGCGTACCCCCAGCTCGTGTCCACGAAGGCGGCGTCGAGCATGCGCAGCACCGGCACCTGCGTGGCGTTGTCGGGGCCGCCCTTGGTCATGATGTGGGCCTGCATGCCGTACTGGAGCACCGAGATCACCGCCAGCACCAGCAGCAGCTTGACGTCGCGGAACATCATCGGCAGGTCGATGCTCCAGAAGCGGCGCAGCCGGCCGGCGCCGTCCACCTCGGCGGCCTGGTAGATCTCGGCCGGCACGTTCTGCAGCGCCGACAGGAAGACCAGGAACGGCAAACTGGCCACCCACGGGAAGCCGATCGTCATCAGCGCGGCGAGCGCCGTAGCGGGGTCGCCGATCCAGTTGCCCGCCAGCCCGTCCAGGCCGAGCGCGCGCAGCAGGCTGTTGACGACGCCGTCGCGCGGGTCGTACATGAACTGCCACAGCAGCACGTTGACCACGGCGGGGAAGGCCAGCGGCAGGATGAGCAGGGTGCGGAAGACGAACCGCAGCCGCTCGCTGGACAGCGACATCACCAGCTCGGAGGCCAGCAGCGGGAACACCCACATGAGCGTGACGGCCCAGACGAAGATGATCCCGGCGTTGCGGAAGGAGGCCCACCACAGGTCGTCGCCGAGCATCGTGAGGTAGTTGTCCAGGCCGACGAACGGCGAGCCGAAGCCGGGCCGCCACTCGTACAGCGAGTGCAGCATGCCGTTGAGCGCCGGGTAGTAGGCGAACGCCGCGAGCAGGGCGAAGGTGGGAAGGAGGACGAGGTAGACGCCCCACGGGATCCGGCGGCGCGCTTTTGTGCTGGTCACGATCGTCAATGCCTCTCAGCGGTGGTGCGGAACGCGTACGAGCCCGAGCCGACCCGGTAGACCGCGGCCCCGTCGTCGAGGCGGTCGAAGGTCACGCCCTCCGCCTCGGCCGCCGGCCGGCCGCCCTCGGTCACCCGCTCCGGCGGCGCGGGCACGTGCACCTCGGCGCGGGTGTTGGGCGGCACGACGACGTCCAGGGCGAGGCAGCCGTCCGTCAGCCGCCAGGAGATCTCCACCTGGCCGTGCCGGGTGCGGTGGGCGGTCCGCGCCCAGCCGATCCCGCCGCCGGGGCGCGGGCGAACGACGATGTCGGCGTAGCCGGGTGAGCCGGGGGCCAGGCCGCCGACCGTCCGGTACATCCAGTCGCCGACGGCGCCGTAGGCGTAGTGGTTGAAGGAGTTCATGCCGGGGTCCTGCAGCCCGCGGTGGTGGCTCCAGGAGTCCCAGCGCTCCCACATGGTCGTCGCGTCGCCGTGCACGACCGGGTAGAGCCAGGACGGGAAGGTGTCCTGCGTCAGCAGCCGGTAGGCCACGTCCAGCCGTCCGGTCGAGGTGAGCGCGTCCAGCAGGTACGGCGTGCCGAGGAACCCGGTCGACAGGTGGCCGCCGCGCGCCTCGACGTCGCCGGCCAGCCGGGCCGCGGCCCTGGGCAGCTCGTGCTCCTCCAGCAGCCCGGCGGTGACGGCCAGCACGTACGCGGTCTGCGTGCCGCTCGCCACCACGCCGGGGCCCTCGACGAAGGCCGCGCGGAAGGCCCGGCGCACCCGTTCGTACAGCTCCAGGCAGGAGCGCTCGTCGGCGTCGCGGCCGAGCGCGGCGGCGAGCCCGGCCAGCTGCCGGGCCGACAGCGCGAAGATCGCGGTGCCGACGAGCCGTTTGGGGGTCTCGGCGCCGATCGACAACCAGTCGCCGAACCCCTCGTCGGGGAAGATCCCGTTCTCCGAGCGCCGGTCCAGGTAGGCCAGCCAGCGCAGCATCGGCTGGAAGCAGGCGGCGACCACGCGGGCGTCGCCGCGCAGGCGGTGCAGCGCCCACGGCAGCATGACCAGCGCGTCGCCCCAGCCGGGCGAGCCGGCCTCCTTGGGGTTGGGCGACAGGCCGCGGCCCGACAGCACGTCGGGCACCACGTGCGTGACCGCGCCGTCGTCGCCCTGGGCGTCGACCACGTCGGTCAGCCAGCTCCGCAGGAACGCGGCGGCGTCGTAGTTGAACAGGGCGGTCGGGGCGAAGGCCCAGATGTCGCCGGTCCAGCCGAGCCGCTCGTCCCGCTGCGGGCAGTCGGTGGGGACGGCCAGGAAGTTGCCGCGCTGTCCCCACACGATGTTGCGCTGCAACCGGTCGAGCCGCTCGTCGGAGCAGGTGAACTCGCCGGCCGGCTCCATCGCGGCGTGGGCCACCCTGGCCGTGATCGACTCGGGGGCCGCGCGCAGGCCCGACACCTCGGCGTACCGGAAGCCGTGGAAGGTGAACCTCGGCTCGAACGTCTCGGCCTGCTCGCCGCGGGGCAGGAACTCGTCCGTGGCGCGGGCCGAGCGCAGGTTGGCCAGGTGCAGCCCGCCCTCGTGGTCGAGGACCTCGGCGTGCCGCAGCACCACCGGGCGGTCGCGGCCGGCGCGGCCGGTGAGCCGGACCCAGCCGACCAGGTTCTGGCCGAAGTCGGCGATCCACACGCCGGGCCGGTGCTCCCACACCCGCACCGGCTCCACCTCCTCGTGCACCCGGATCGGCGGCGCGACGGAGGCGGTCACCCGGCCCGCGGGCGGGCTCACCGGCACCACGGGCGCCCAGCCGGAGTCGTCGAACCCGGCGGCCGTCCAGCCGAGCGGCTCGGCCGCCAGGTCCTGCCGCTCGCCGTTCTGCAGGTCGGCGTAGCGGATCGCGCCGGAGCCGGCGCGCCAGTCGGCGTCGGTGCGCAGCCGGGTGCGGGTGCCGTCCTCGTGCAGGATCTCCAGCTCGGCGCGGAAGGCCAGGCGGCGGCCGTACTGGAAGGAGCCGAACCAGCTGATGTTGCCGGCGTACCAGCCGTCGGCCAGGACCGCGCCGATCGTGTTGCGCCCCTCCGACACCAGCGCCGTCACGTCGTAGGTCTGGTACGTGACGCGGTGGCGGTAGTCGGTCCAGCCGGGGGCCAGGTGGTCGGCGCCGACCCGGGCGCCGTTGAGGTGGATCTCGTAGACGCCGAGCGCGGTGGCGTACAGCCTGGCCCGGCGCACCGGCGACGGCACGCCGAACTCGCGCCGCAGGTACGGGCTGGGCCGGTCGCCGACCGGTTCGCGGCCCAGCGGCGGGTCGCCGTGCAGCCCGACCTCCTCGGCCAGCCGCCAGCCCGAGTCGTCGAAGCCGGGCTGCTCGAAGCCCTCGCCCGGCCGGTCCTCGGCCCGCCACCGGCCGCCGGAGGTGACGGTCACCGTGCTCTCGCCCGCTACCGGGACGAGCTGCGGCAGCGCGGGCCGCCCCTCGACCACGACCTCCAGCCGCACGCACAGCCCCGGCCCGGCGGCCCTGATCGCGAGCACGTTCTCGCCCGAGGCCACCAGGTCGCCCGCGTCGGCCACGAACGCGCCCTCCCGCCGCTCCCCCGCGACCCGCACCCCGTTGACGTACGCCTCGACCGCCTCGACCGACTCGGTCTCGGCTCCGCCGCCGATCACCAGCCACGCCGACAGCGGCCTGGCCCCGCCCGGCACCGAGAACCGCGTCCGGAACGCCCCGGTCGGCGACCCGGACGGGCCGAGCGGGCCGGCGACCCAGATGCGCGGCACGTTCTCCAGCGACGGCAGCCGCTCGGAGCCGGGCACCATGGGGGTGCCGATCCAGCCCGCCATCCAGCCGCCGGCCTCGCCGAGCCCGGTCTCGAACCAGTGCGCGGGGCTCCAGCCGGACCATTCGCCGTGCTCGTCGGCCACCTTGACCCGCCACTGGTAGCGCGTCCTCGGCCGCAGCCCGGCGCCGCCGTACCGGACGTCGAAGGTCGCGGCCGAGGCCACCACGCCGCTGTCCCAGACGGTTTCGGCCCCCTCGTCGGCCGGATCGCCCTCCCGGGCCACGACCAGCCGGTACGCGCTCTGCGCCCGTCCACGCCCGGCCCCGGTGATCCGCCAGGAGAACTCCGGCGCGTCCACGTCGAGGCCCAGTGGTTCGGCCAGTCCTTCGACGCGCAGGTCGGTCACGGCGAGATGCGACAAGGGAGCTCCCGGCTAGTTGAAACATTTCAAACAATGCGCACCGTAGGCATCGCGAGGTACTTCCGTCAATGCCCCGGATCCAGATGTACAGCGCGGGATCGTTTGGCTGAAACATTTCAACAAGTAGACTGGCCCTCTCTGCCAGGTGACCAGAAGGGCTGTCCACCGGTGACCGACATCCACAAGCCGGCCGAGCGCCGCCGGCTCAGCATGGTCGACGTCGCGGCTCATGCCGGCGTGTCCGTGGGAACGGTCTCCAACGTGCTCAACCGGCCCGAGCTGGTGGCCGAGCGCACGTTGCGCCGGGTGCGCGCCTCCATCAAGGCGCTCGGCTTCGTGCCCAGCGCGCCGGCCCGGCAGCTTCGCGGCGGCTCCGGCCGCTCGGTGGGCGTCATGGTGCGCGACATCGGCAACCCGTTCTTCAGCGAGGTGCTGCCGGGCATCGAGACCCGGCTGTCGCAGGAGCAGCTGCTCCTGGTGCTGTGCAGCTCCGGCGACTCGGCCGAGAAGGAGGCCCACTACCTGCAGATCCTGGAGCAGCACCGGGTGCCGGGCATCCTCATCACGCCCGCCGGGCCCGACATCTCCCACCTGGTGGAGCTGCGCAGGCGCGGCGTCGGCATGGTGCTGCTCGACCGGCCGGGCGCCGACGCCCAGCTCTGCGCAGTGGCGGTCGACAACGTCAGGGGCGGCGAGCTGGCCGGCGCCCACCTGCTCGCGCTCGGCCACCGGCGCATCGCCTTCCTCAACGGGCCGCCGATCGTGCGCCAGTGCGCCGACCGGCGCGAGGGGCTGGCCAGGGCGGTGCGGGCCGCCGGGCTCGATCCCGACGAGGTGATCAGCGAGGTCACGCTGCCCGCGCTGACGCCGCGCGAGGGCGAGGCGGCGCTGGAGCGGCTGCCCGCGCGCAAGGGGCCGACGGCGCTGTTCTGCGTCAACGACACGGTGGCGCTGGGCGCGCTGCGCGGGCTGGAGCGGCGCGGCGTGCGCGTCCCGCACGACATGGCGGTCATGGGCTACGACGACGTCGAGTTCGCCGAGCTGCTGTCGCCGTCGCTGACCTCGGTCCGCCAGCCCAAGCACCAGCTCGGCCAGGCGGCCGCGGAGCTGCTGCTCACCGACGCCCGGGGTGATGCCAACCACTGGCACCAGGAGATCGTCTTCCAGCCGGAACTCATGGTCAGGGCGTCGACCGTTCCCCAGTGACGTTTCAAGCCGGCCAGCCGCAGGAAATCGGGTCTTGCCTGGCTGCCTTCTGGGCCTCATTGTTGAGACGTTTAAATCCAGGAGGTCCCATGGGTTGGGTTGCCCGTATCGCCGCCGTCCTCTTACTTCTCCTTCCCGCGGCGCCGGCCGTCGCGGCCGCCGCTCTGCCGTACCCGGTCAGGTCCGACTACCGCATCAAGGGCCTGCAACCGGACTTCTGGCCCGACAAGAACGAGATCGCCGGCAACAACGCCGGCGGCGTCGCCATGAACCTCATCTGGGCCGACTGGGAGCCCAGCGTGAAGACGCCGCCGTGCGCGGCGGGCGCGCAGGAGTTCGGCGGGCGCTGCTTCACCGTCGCCTCGGCCGTCGACGCCGCCGTCAAGGACTGGACCGCCCGCGGTCTCGTCGTCACCGCCGTCGTCTACGGCACCCCGGCCTGGGCCCGCGGGGCCCGTCCCTGCACGCCCGCCGCCCCCGGGTTCGAGAAGTTCTGCGTCCCCGACGACCCCGCCGACTACGGCCGCTTCGCCGGCATGCTGGCCCAGCGCTACGACGGGCAGCACGGCAACGGCCGCATCGCGGACTTCGTCGTCATGAACGAGGTCAACAGCAACACCTGGTTCGACATCGGCTGCGGCCAGGGCACGGCCTGCGGCACGACCGCCTGGCTGGACGCGATCGCCGCGAACTACAACGCCGCCTACGACGCCGTCATGGCCCAGCAGCCCACCGCGAAGGTGCTCACCTCGCTCGACCACCACTTCGGCACCGCCTACGACCAGCCGGCCGCCTCCGACGCGCTGTTGTCGGGCATGACCGTGCTCAAGGGCCTGGCGGCGCGGGCCGGCAACCGGGCCTGGCGGGTCGCCTACCACCCCTACCCGCCGAATCTGCTGGCGCCGCAGTTCTCCGCCGACGACTTCCCGAAGGTCACCTACGGCAACATCGGCGTGCTGGTCGGCTGGCTGCGCCAGCAGTTCCCGAACACGCCGTCGGCCTGGCAGGTGCAGCTCACCGAGAGCGGCGTGAACTCGCTGTCGCCCTCGTCGGAGGCCGCGCAGGCGTCGCAGTTGTGCAACTCCTTCCGCAACGTCCTCGGCACGCCGGGCATCGAGAGCTACGTCTGGCACCGCATGAGCGACCATCCGGACGAGACGGCCGCCGGCCTGGGCGTAGGGCTGCGCCGTACCGACGGCTCGGCCAAGCCGGCCTGGGCCACGTGGGCGCTGGCCAACCGGAACGACCTGTCGCCCCCGCAGTTGTCGTGCGGCTTCGAGCTGCTGCCCCACACCCAGCTCCGCCGCGGCTACCAGTCGAGCAAGGGGCACGTGGCCAGCTCCCGGCTGCTGCCGCCCGGCTTCACCCAGGAACGCGTGTGGAAGCTGCTGCGCAACCAGGCGGCCGGCACCGTGCCCCTGTACGAGTGCAAGGTCGGCGCGCACACCATGCTCACCCGCGACCCCGGCTGCGAGGGGCAGTTCCCGATGGGCCCGGTCGGGCACGTCTACACCAGCCAGGTGCCCGGATCGGTCGCGCTGCACCGGTGCCGGGCCGCGAGCGGCGACCACCTGGTCACGGACCAGGCGGGCTGCGAGGGCCTGATCCACGAGCAGGTCCTCGGCTACGCGCTGCCCTGACCCCGGCCGGGCCGGCGGCCGTCCGCGTGGCGGCCACCGGCCCGGCGGCTACCGGGCCCGCTTCGCCGGCGTCCTGGCCGCGCCGCGGACGAGGGTGAAGTCGTCGACGTCGAAGTTCGCGCCGGTGAACACCAGGTACAGCCGGGCCGCGCCGGAGGGCACGCCGGTCAGCGCCGTGGAGACGTCGGCGTAGGACTGCCAGCCGCCGGTGTTCGGCACGGTGACGGCGCCGAGCACCGGCCCGGCCGGCGAGCCGGTGCGGATCTCGAAGCCGCCCGACGGCCCCGGCGAGGCCACCCGCGCCCGGAACGCGGTGACCCCGGTGAGGTCCACGTCGTAGGCCGCCCAGTCACCCGGGTTGACGTAGCCGAGCACGGTGCCGCCGTGCGCGGGCGCGTGCGGGTAGGTGGCCACGCCGGACGCCTGCGCCCAGGTCTCGGCCTGGACGACGGAGTCCCCGGCGGGCGGCCCGAGCTCCTTGATCCGGATGTTGCGGAAGGACACCTCGTCACCGTCCCCGTGGTTCTGGATGCCGATGTGCCCGTTCTTCAGGGAGCGGGCCGGGTCGGTGTTGGTGAAGTCGTTGATCTTCACGCCGTTGAGCAGGACCTGGAGACGTTCGCCCTCGACCCGGATCTCGTAGGTGTTCCACTCCCCCGGCGGGTTCAGCGCGGCGTCGCGGGCGGCGATGTCGGCGGCCTTGAAGCCGTAGACCGAGCCGGTGGTCCGGTCCGGGGAGTCGGTGGCGTCGATCTGGATCTCGTAGCCGTTGTTCACCGCCGAGGCCGGGTCGGTCGAGGGCGGGAAGCCGACGAAGACGCCGGAGTTGTCGTCACCGGCCGGCTTCCAGTCCAGCTTGAGCGAGTAGGAGGTGGCGTACTCCTTGGCCTTGTACCAGAGCAGGCCCATCCCGCCCTGCGAGGTCAGCGTGCCGCCGGCGTTGGCGAACCCGCCCGGCCCCGCCTGCTCCCAGCCGGTGGTCGAGCCGTTGTAGAGGGTGGTGTAGCCGGTCTCCGGTCGGCAGTCGGCCTTCGCCTGGCCGGTGGCGTAGGCCAAGCCGCCGCGCAGGTGCTGCCGGAAGGCGGGCTCGGCGAAGGACTCCGCGGTGTGCCCGCCGCCGGTGTAGAAGGAACGCCCCCCGTCGTACGGCTTGCACCAGGCGATCGGGTGGTCGGCGCCCATCGTGCCGCCCGAGTACGTCGACTCGTCCAGGGTGGCCAGCACGTGGGCGCCGGTCCTGGCGTTGGTCCGGTAGTCGTACCACTCGTCCGTCCGCGGCCAGGTGGCGTCGAGGTGGGCGGTCGCCGGGTGCGCGCGGTCCTCGACCTTGACCGTCGCCTTCTGCACCGCCGGGTGGGCGGCGAACCAGGCGCCGACGAGGCCGCCGTACCACGGCCAGTCGTACTCGGTGTCGGCCGCCGCGTGGACCCCGGCGTAGCCGCCGCCCGCCTTGACGTAGCCCTCGAACGCGGCCTGCTGCGCGGCGTCGAGCACGTCACCGGTGGTGTTGAGGAAGACGACCGCCTTGTACGCGGCCAGGTTCGCCGTGGTGAACGCGGCCGGGTCCTCGGTGGCGGTCACGCCGAAGCCGAGATCCCTGATCGCCTGGACGCCCGCCGCGATCGAGTCGTGCCGGAACCCCGCCGTACGGGAGAAGACCAGGACGGCGGGGCCGCCGGCGGAGGGGGTCGCCGTGGTGAACCTCTGGGCCGTGCCGCCGTTGCACGTCCTGATGACGAGCTGGGCCGGGTCGGTGGCGTCGAGGCACTTGCCGAGCGCCTTGAGCGCGCCGCCCTCGGCGGTCCACTTCTGCGCGCCCGTGCCGTTGCAGGTCCAGATCTGCACCTTGGTGCCGTCGGCGCTGTTGGCCCCGGCCACGTCGAGGCACTTGCCGAGCGCCTTGACGGTCTGGCCGTCGATGGCCCAGTTCTGGGCGTTCGTACCATTGCAGGAGTAGAGCTGCACCTTGGTGCCGTCGGCGCTGTTGGCGCCCGCGACGTCCACGCACCTGCCGTCGGCGGCGCGGATCGGGCCGACCGCCATCGCCTCCTTGGCCAGGGTGAAGTCGTCGAGGTCGAACAGCGCCCCGGCGCCCCCGGTGAAGACCAGGTAGAGCGTGGTGGACGCGGCGGTCGCGCCGGTCAGCGGGGCCTGCACGTCGGTGAAGGTCTCCCAGCCGCCCGTCACCGGGACGGCGGCCTTGCCGAGCAGCGGTCCGGTGGGCGAGCCCGTGCGTACCTCGATGGAGCCGCCGGCGCCGCCCGAGGAGACCCGCGCCCGGAACGTCCTGGCGTCGTCGAGCCGGTAGGGGATGAAGGCGATCCAGTCGCCGTTGTGCACGTCGCCGACCGTCCTGCCGCCGTGCGCGGCCGCCTTGGAGATCTGCGAGACGCCGGACATCGTCGCGTAGTGCTCGGCCTGGCGGTGGCGTGGCTGCAGGACGTGCTGGGTGTGGGTGGTCAGCCCGCCCTTGTCGGTGTACTCGGCGTCGAAGACGGCGAAGATGTTGGCCGCGTCGTCGTGTTCGCCGTCGGCCGGGATCGTCAGCTCGCCCGCGCAGCCGTTCTTCGAGGTGATCTGGTGGCCGTGGCTGTCGTGGCCGAGCACGTACGTCATCCGCACCTTGGCGCAGTCGATCTGGGTGTCCTCGGGGTCGGTCACCCCGATGGTGAAGGGCACGGTGTCGCCCCAGGTGAACAGCGTCCCGGGGGCGGGCGTGCCGATGGTCACGGTGGGAGCGGTGTTGCCGGCCGTGATGACCACGCCGGCTGTTCCGGCGTTGCCCTGGGGGTCGCGCACGGTGAGCGTGGCGGTGAACTCGCCCTCCGTGGTGTAGGTCTTGGTGGGGTTCGGGGCGGTGGAGGTGGTGCCGTCGCCGAAGTTCCAGGCGTAGGTCAGCGTGCCGCCCTCGGGGTCGGCGGAGCCGGCGCTGGAGAAGGCCACGGTGAGCGGGAGTTTCCCGGACGTCCGGTCGGCCTTGGCGACCGCGACCGGCGAGCGGTTCCGGTCCTTGATGTACTCGACGCGGTAGAGGGCGGAGTTGGCGTCGCCGCCGAAGTAGCCCGAGCCGTAGTCGAGGACGTAGAGCGCGCCGTCGGGTCCGAAGGCCAGGTCCATCACCTGCGTGCCGGTCCAGGGGAAGGCGGCGATCTCGCCGCGCGTGCCGTCGGCGGCCACGTCGATCGCCTTGATCCACTTGCGGCCGAACTCGCCGGCGAAGAAGTGCCCGTCGAGGTCCTGGGGGAACTTGACGGCGGAGTCGAGCGCGGCGTCGTAGCGGTAGATCGGGCCGCCCATCGGCGACTCCGAGCCGCTGCCGAACTCGGGCGGCGAGCCGGCGTCGCCGCCGTACCTGATCCAGGCGGGCTTGGCGGGCGGGAGCTTGGCCAGGCCGGTGTTGCGCGGCGAGTCGTTGGCCGGACCGCCCGTGGCGCAGTCGTACTTCTGGCCCGAGGGGCCCGAGGGGAAGGTGTAGTCGTTGTAGGTCTCGGCCAGGGTGTTGGTCCCGGTGCAGTACGGCCAGCCGTAGTTGCCGGGGCCGGTGACGCGGTCGAACTCGACCTGTCCGGCGGGCCCGCGGGCCGGGTCGGTGCTGCCGGCGTCGGGGCCGTAGTCGCCGACGTAAATCACGCCGGTGGCCTTGTCCACGGTCATCCTGAACGGGTTGCGGAAGCCCATGGCGTAGATCTCGGGCCTGGTCCGCGCGGTGCCCGGCGGGAAGAGGTTGCCCGCGGGGATCGTGTAGGTGCCGTCCGCGGGGTTCACCTTGATGCGCAGGATCTTGCCGCGCAGGTCGTTGGTGTTGCCGGCGCTGCGCTGGGCGTCGTAGACGGGGTTGCGGTCGGGGCGCTCGTCGATGGGGGCGTAGCCGGCCGAGTCGAAGGGGTTGGAGTCGTCGCCGGTGGACAGGTAGAGGTTGCCCTGGGCGTCGAAGTCCATGTCGCCGCCGACGTGGCAGCACATGCCGCGGTCGGCGGCCACGTCGAGCACCGTCCGCTGCGAGGCGGTGTCGAGCGTCCAGTCGGGCCTGAGGGTGAACCGGGCCAGGCGGTTGACGCCCTGCCAGGCCGACCAGTCGGCGCCGGTCGCGGGCGCGTCGCCGGACGGCGTGCTCAGGCGGGGGGCGTAGTAGAGGTAGATGGTCCGGTTGGCGGCGAAGCCGGGGTCCACGGCGACGCCCTGGAGGCCCTCCTCGTCGTGGGTGTAGACGGGCAGCGCCCCGACCACGGTGGTCAGCCCCTGGGCGTCGGTGCGGCGCAGCGTCCCGTCGCGCGCGGTGTGCAGCACCGACAGGTCGGGCAGCACGGCCATGGTCATCGGCTCGCCCATCTCGGCGACGCCCTTGGCCAGCTCGACGCGCTGGTAGTCGGCGGGGTCGATGGCGGCGTGGGCGCGGGCGGGCGGGGCGGCCACGGTGAGCACGACCGCGCTCGACATGGCCAGGAGGACGGCGCCGGCGCGCGCCGTCCATCGGGAGACACGGGTGGACCTGCTGGGGGGCATCGCGGAGGTTCCCTTTCCGTGGGGGGTGGACCGGGAAGGAGGGTTCCATTGGCGGGCGATCGAAGAACCTTTGTAGATCGCGACAGTAGATCTGACTTTTGATGATTGTCAACGAAAGTCTGTTAAGACCTAGACGAAACGAATTCGGCCCGTGGCCGGAACGCTCGCGATCGGCAGTAGGCGCAGCGCTGCACTCCGGCGGACGGTCGAGTCGGCGACCAGGCGATCATCGCGGACATGTCCGCCGTAGGGTGGGCGCAACATCACAGCGGAACCGGATGGGAGCACAACGGTGATGAACGAAGCCGTCGCCACAACCTCCAAGCAGGTTGTGGAACGCTATTTCGACATGTGGAACACCGGCGATGTCTCCGCCGCCCCCGACATCCTCAGCGAAGGCTGGATCGACCACGCCCACCCCGAGGTGGTCGGCCCAGCAGGCGTGCAACGGGCGATTGAGCAGATCAAGGCGGCGCAGCCAGACCTTCACTTCCACATTGAACGCATCCTTGCTGACGCTGATCGGATCGCAGCCATTGGCAGCGTTCATCAAGGACAGGACCTCAATACGCCGGGGACGGATCTGATCTGGCTGGCTCGGGTGGCGAATGGACAGATGGCCGAAATGTGGACATATCGCAACACCACCTGACGATCTAACCGTCGCGAGTCCGGAAAGCGATCTTTGAATCGTCCCGATCCCGCAGGTCAGCATCACTCGTGGACACCTCAGCCACGACGGCGAGCAGCATGGCCGACCGCTCGGCTGGGGTGTCCCAGTCGAGCGTCCTCGTTGAAGCCGCGCTGCCACGGGCCGGCCGGGTCGCAGAAGTGGACGGGCATGTCGGCGGCGACGGAGAACTCGGAGCGGCGGCCCATCTCGCTGCCCTGATCCCAGGTCAGGGAGCGCCTGAGATGCACCGGCAGCCTCGCGACGGAGTCCAGCAGGGCATCGCGCATACTGAGCCCAGTGTGGTCGTGCGGCAGATGGACCTCGGCGGGCCGCTCACTGATCATGACCATCGGGGTGCTGTAGCGGCGCCGGCGCTGGTGGTCCTGGACGTAGGTCCGAACTCCGGGTTCGGCCCGATCTTGCTGGGATTGGGGCGGGGCCGGCGCGCGTCAGCTCGGGCCTGAGCCGCTGCGGCCGGTACTGGCCGGTGGTGGGGTGCCGGTTGTGGCGGATCTCCCGGCTGAGGGTGGAGGGCGCACGGCCCGGGTTCCCGGGCAATCTCGCGGATCGAGACCTTCTCCCGCACCCGGTCGGCGATATGGACGCGTTCGTCTTCCCGCAGGTAGCGGGACACGCCAGACGGAGGTCCCGCCGGTCGTCTGACCGGCGGGACTTTCCGGCACGCTTCCATGCTGCTGAAGCCTTGATCCATGAGGCGGGAGCATGCCTCCCGCTCACGGGTCGGCTTCCTGCGGCCCTGTGGCGTTCGGATCTTGCGGACCTCGAACTCCTCCGTCGCACTCCCCAGGCTGGGATGTTGCGCGGGCCGGCGGGGCGCTTCGCGGACGAGGTCAGCCGGCCAGGGCGCTGTCGACCGCCTCCGGGGCCAGGACGTGCTCCAGCACCATGACGGCCGCCCCGATGACGCCCGCCCGGTCGCCCAGCTCGCTGACCTGGATGCGCAGGTGCTGGGTGGCCAGCGGCAGCGAGCGCTTGTAGATGGCCTCGCGCACGCCCGCGAGCAGGTGTTCACCGGCGTCGGCCAGGTCGCCGCCGATCACGATCGCGGCCGGGTTGAAGAAGTTCACGATGGTGGCCAGCACGTCGCCGATCTCGCGCCCGGCCTGGCGGACGAGCTGGGCCGCGTCGCGGTTGCCGGCGCGCAGCAGCGCGACGACGTCCCGGCCGCCCGCGGCGGGCACGCCGGTCGCCGAGATGCGGGCCGCCAGCGCCGCCCCGCCCGCCAGGGCCTCCAGGCAGCCCACGTTGCCGCAGTGGCACAGCACGCCGTCGTCGGCGGTGGCGACGCGGATGTGGCCGATGTCGCCGGCCGCGCCCTGCGCGCCCCGGTGGAGGCGGCCGTCGGAGATCACGCCGCAGCCGATGCCGGTGCCGATCTTGACGAAGACGAGCTGGCCGGTCGCCTGCCGCCCGGCACGCTGCTCGCCGAGCGCCATGATGTTGACGTCGTTGTCCACGAAGACCGGCACGCCCAGCCGCTCCCCCAGCCACTCCGGCACCGGGAAGCGGTCCCAGCCCGGCATGAGGGGCGGGTTGACCGGGCGCCCCGTCGGGTACTCGACCGGGCCCGGCAGGCCGATGCCCGCCCCGCACACGTCGGCCAGGTCGCGCCCGCTCTCGTCGAGCAGGTCGGTGAACGTGTGCGCGAGCCGCCCGAGCGCCGCCTCGGGGCCCTGGCCGATCGGCGCGTCGGCGGTGCGCTCGGCCAGCACCGTGCCGCCGAGGTCGGTGATCGCGACCCGTTCGTGCGTGACGCCCAGGTCGGCGGCCAGGACGAGCCGGGCGGTGCGGTTGAAGGCGAACATGGCCGCGGGCCGCCCGCCCGAGGAGATGGCCTCGTCGGCGGGCAGCACCCAGCGGTGGCGGAGCAGCGCGTCGAGGCGCAGGGACACGGTGGACCGGGCCAGGCCGGTGAGCTGGACCAGCTCGGTCCGGGTGCGCGGAGGCCCTTCCCGCAGCAGGGAGAGCAGCGCGCCGGCCCCCGCCGTCGCGCCGTTGAGCGTGTCCAGAGTCAACACCAGCCTCTCCGCCGATGACGGCAGCCACTTCAGAGGAGCCCAAGTCTATCTTCGCCGACTGGCGCACGACTTATGGCTGAGCATCGACATAAGCCCGTCGATCCCGAGGACGATCACGTCGCCAGCGGGAGCCTCAGGACGAAGCGGGCGCCGCCCGGGTGGTCGGCCACGAAGAGGTCGCCCCCGTAGGCGTGGGCGATCTCGCGGGCGATCGGCAGGCCGAAGCCGGAGCCGCCCGCGTCCAGTGAACGTGCCTGCTCCTGCCGGTACAGCCGGTGGAAGATGCGCTCCCGCTCCTCGGCCGGGATGCCGGGCCCGTCGTCGATGACCTCCAGGACCGCGTACGGCGGCGCGGCGGCGACCACGAACTCGATCCTGCTGCTGGTGTGCCGCTCGGCGTTGGCCACCAGGTTGGACAGCAGCCGGGCCAGCCGCACCCGCGAGGCGCGGACCACCACGTCCTCCTCCAGCCGGGTGAGGACGGACGCGCTCGGCGGATGGGCGTCCAGCTCCTCCACCACCAGGCGGGCCAGATCGACGAGGTCGGCGCCCGGCGGCGGGGCCGTGTAGAGGCGGGCCAGGGCGAGCAGGTCGCCGACGATGTCGTTGAGCCGCTCGGCGTCCCGGTGCAGGCTGCGCAGGGTCCGGCGGAGGTCGGCGCCGGGGTCGGACAGGGCCTCCTCCAGCTCGGTCAGCAGGCCGGTGATGGGGTTGCGCAGGTCGTGGGCGGCGTCGAAGACGAACCGCTGCTGGTGCTCGATCGTCTCGTGCAGCATGGAGACCTTCTGCTGCTCCTGGCGGTAGGCCTGGTGGAGCAGCGCGTCCGGCTTCAGGGGTCCGGAGACGCGGCCGTCGGGACGGGTGGCGAGCCGGGGTTCGAGCGACCCGGTGACGTCCCCGAAGACGACGACGATCTCCTTCACCTCGCCCGACGGGTCGAGCACCGGGGCGTTCGCCAGACGCCAGTGGCGCCGGCCGGGCGGATCCCAGTCCTCCCGCAGCAGCGGCACGACGTCGCCGGTGGCGGTGGCGGCCACCCGCTCCAGCGAGGCGCGCACCTTCGCCGCCCCCGACCCGCTCAGATCGGCGAGCACCGGGGCCGCGCCGAGCAGGGCCCGGCCGACGACCTCCGCCCGGTCCTGGCCGGTCATCCGCAGGTAGGCGTCGTTGACGGCGAGCACGACCTGGCCCCGGGTGAGCAGCATGCAGGGACACGGCAGCGCCTCGAACGCCGCCTGATATCCGACCGCCGCTCCCATCACCGGGTCCCCCTCAGGCGCCACATACCCCCGCAAGGCCGCTGACATGCGGAAATGCCCCGTTCTTGTCATTCTCATTCTCGATAATGATAACGTGTGACGTGTGACGACCTCGACAGAGCGCTGGGCCGAGCTGGCGCTGCATCCCGTGCGCATCCGCATCCTGCGCGCCGTCGCGGGGGGCCGCCGTACGCCCTCCGACCTGGCGGGCCTGCTGCCCGACGTGCCGCAGGCGACGCTCTACCGGCAGATCGCGACGCTGGCCAAGGCCGGGATGCTGGAGGTGGTCGAGGAGCACAAGGTCGGCGGCGCGACCGAACGGGTCTACGCGGTGCCCGAGGGCGGCCTGACGCCGTCCGCCGAGGCGTTGGCGGCGGCGTCGGCGGAGGACCACGCGCGGTACTTCACCGCGTTCGCCGGCAGCCTGCTGTCGGAGTTCGCGCGCTACCTCGACCGGGAGCGCGTCGATCTGGCCGCCGACGGCGCCGGATACCAGCAGGTGGTCCTGCACCTGGACGACGAGGAGTTCGTCGCCTTCGCCACGGGGTTCGCCGAGCTGGTGCGGCCCCTGCTGGCGAACGAGCCGGGAGGGGGGCGTACGCCGCGCTTGCTGGCGACGGTCCTGCTCCCCCTGAAGGAAGGCTGAACTGTGGCAACGGTAAGGGTCGACGAGGGCATGGTCACGATCGAGTTCGGCCGCTGGGAGCGGTTCCTCACCGGTCACGGCCGGTACACGTGCCCGCTCGCGTCCGTGCGGGAGGCGCGGGTCGCGGGCGACCCGTTGCGCGTCCCGCGCGGCGCGCGCAAGGGGCTGAGCGTGGCGGGGCACGTCAAGATCGGCGTGTGGGGCCTGTTCGGCGGACGGCGGCAGCTGGTGTCGGTGACCGGTGACACGCCGGCGGTGCACCTGCTGCTCGACCGCGCCGCGTCCGGCGGCGAGTTCGACGAGGTGGTGGTCTCGGTCCCCGACGCGGGCCGGGTCGCCGCCGCGGTACGGGCGGTGGTCGCGTGACCGGCGTCGAGGTCAGGGGCCTGACCAAGCGGTACGGCTCGCTGACCGCCGTCGACGACCTCAGCTTCACGGTCCGGCCCGGGGCGGTCACCGCGTTCCTCGGTCTCAACGGCGCCGGGAAGACCACGACGATGCGCATGATGGTCGGCCACGTCACCCCCACCCGCGGCGCCGTGACGATCGGCGGGCGCCGCTACCGTGACCTGCCGCGCCCGACCACCGTGGTGGGCGCGACCTTCGACGCCGCCTCCTTCCATCCCCGCCATTCGGTCCGCGACCATCTGCGCGTCTACGCCGCGATGGGCGGCCATCCCGATCGCCGGGTCGGCGACCTGCTGGGCCTGGTGGGCCTGGCCGGAGCCGCCGGGCGGGCGACCGGGGCCCTGTCCACCGGGATGCGGCAGCGGCTCAACCTGGCCACCGCCCTGCTCGGCGACCCCCGGGTGCTGCTGCTGGACGAGCCGGGCAACGGCCTGGACCCCGAGGGGGCGGCGTGGCTGCGCTCGTTCCTGCGCGACATGGCCGCGCAGGGGCGTGCGGTGCTGGTCTCCAGCCACGTGCTGGCCGAGGTGGAGCAGGTCGCCGACGACGTGGTGGTCATCGGGCGGGGGCGGCTGCTGGCCGCCGGCCCCCTGCGCGAGCTGTGCGGCGCGGAGCCGGACGTGCTGGTGCGCACCCCCGACGCCGCCGCCCTGCGCGCGGTGCTGGCCGCCGAGGCGGAGCTGGTGGACGTGGCCGAGCTGGCGGACGTGGCCGGCCCGCACGACCTGCGGGTCCGCGGCCTCGATCCGGCGCGGGTCGCCGCCCTGGCCGCGGCGCATGGGCTGCCGGTCCACGGCCTGACCACCGAACGCCCGACCCTGGAACGGCTCTTCCTCGGGCTCACCGGCGAGGCGGCGGGCGCGCGGGAACGACCGGGCACGGGCGGGGAGGCGGCGGGCACGCGGGAACGCGCCGGCACGGGCGGGGAGGCGGCGGCATGACCGGGTTCGTGCGCGCGGAGTTCCGGCGGCTGCTGGCCACCAGGATGTGGTGGGGCCTGCCGCTGACGGCCGTCCTGCTCGGGGGCGGTCTGATCGGGCTGCTGGCCCTGGTCGGGCCGGAGAACTTCGAGCCGCCCATGCCGGGGCTGGACACCGAGGCGGGGGTGCGGGCCGTCCTGGGGTTCCTCGGGTTCACCGCCTTCGTGCCGGCCGCCGTCGGGACGCTCGCCGTCACGTCGGAGTACCGGCACCGCACGGTGAACTTCACCTTCCTGTTCGCGCCTGACCGGTGGCGGGTGCTGGTGGCCAAACTGCTCGCCTACGCCGTGGCGGGCCTGGCGTACGGGCTGGTGCTGGCCGGCGCGGCCGGGGCGGCGCTGTTCGGCGTGGCCGCGGCCCGCGGCGCGGAGCTCGGCCTGCCCGCCGGGACGATCGTGGCGCTGCTGGCCCGCCAAGGGGTGGCGATGGCGGTCTACGTGGTGCTCGGCGTGGGCATGGGCGCGCTGATCCGCAACCAGGTCGCGGCGCTGTGCGTGGTGATCGGCTACCTGTACGGCGGCGAGCTGGCGCTGATCATGATCCCCGGCGTGCGGGAGCTGTACCCGTGGCTGCCCGGCGGCGCGACCTCGGCGCTGACCGACTTCACCGCCGTGGCCGACGCGCTGGCCGCCCAGCTGTCCAGCGAGCCGGTCCGGCTGCTGTCACCGGCCGCCGGGGCGCTGGTCCTGCTGGTGTACGCGGCGCTGGCGAGCGCGGCCGCCGTCCTGCGGCCGCTGCGCCGGGACGTGGCCTGAACCGGTGACTGCCTGACCGGGGGCAGCCGGGGACATTCGTACAAGCCGGCGGGGCGGGGGACCCGCGACAGTGTCGCCATGATGACTTCCCAACAGGTCCGGACCCCGGCCCGCCCGGCGGCTCGGTCGCCACCGCGCTCGCCGAGCAGCGAGGCGACCTGGTGACCGCGCTCGCCCTCGTCGACTCCGGGCCCCGCCTGGACGCCTTCATCTCCGACGGGTTCGTCGGCGAGTTGCTGTTCGTTCCCGTCGCCGGGCAGTTGTTGTGGCGGTTCCGCACCGACGGCCTCCTCCTGCGGGGCCTGGCGACCGCGTTCAGCCGCCCCGGCTACCGGATCCCGCCCGAGCTCGTCGAGGACGTGCGCGGCCTCACCTACCACTCGCTCACCACGACCTCGAAGGCCGCCGACGCGTACCTGCGGCAGCGCACGCTGCCCGACCGGCTGGCCGTCCTCGGCAAGCCGCTGCTGGTGATCTTCGGCCAGGACGACCGGAGATGGCGCTCGGCCTCGGCCGCCGGCTACCGGACGGTCCCGGGCGCGACCGTCGAGCTGCTGCCCGGGGCCGGGCACTCCCCCATGCTGGAGGACCCGGCCCGGACGGCGGCGTCCCTGCTGGCCTTCGCCACGGCCCACGACGCGCCGCCGGACGCGGCGGCCGGGTGACCACCGCGTCCGGCGGGTGAGCCCCGGGCGCGGGAACCGGGTTCGGTCCGCGCCCGGGGCGGGGGATCAGAAGAAGCCGCCGAGGAAGTCGTCCAGGCCGCTCTGGTCGATCCATCGGGTGACGCGGGCGCCGGTCTCGGCGATCGTGCCCGTCCGGGTGTTCTCCGGCTCGATCTTCTCCGGTTTGAAGATCTGCTTCTCCGCCTGCCCGGAGCCCTGGGGCCTGGTCAGGCTGGGTGGCGGCGGCCCGTCCGGGTACATCTTGCCGTCGCGGTAGACGGTGTAGGACTGGGTCGGCTGCGTGGTGCCGTCGTTCCGGTAGACCTGGCTCGGTCTCGGCTGCGCCGGCTGCCTGGCGGCCTTCGGCGGCGACTGCCATTGCACCGCCCGGTGACTGGTCGGACGCTGTGCCGGGCGCCGCGCCGCCTGGGCGCGCCGGGCCTGGGCCGCCCGGTAGCGGTTACGCGCCCTGGCCGCCTGCGTGGCCCGCCGCTTGGCGGCCGCCTCTGCGGCCTTCCTGCGTGCCTCCCTCTTGGCCGCCGCCGCGGCCCGTCTCTTGGCCGCCGCCGCGGCCGCCTTCCTGGCCTTCTCCGCCGCCTTCTTCCTGGCCGCGGCCAATGCCCTGCGCTTGGCCGCCGCAGCGGCCTTCTTCTTGGCCGCCTCCAGCGCCTTCTTCCTGGCCAGCGCCGCCGCCCGCCGCTTGGCCGCCGCGATGGCCGCGCGCCGCGCCGCCGCCCGGGCCGCCGCGAGCGCCGCCCGCCGGGCCGCCGCCTGCGCCAGCTTCCTGGCGATGATCCGCGCCGCGATGCGGGCCGCGATGCCGACGGCGATCCAGAACAGCTGGCCGTCGGGGTCGCTCATGCTGACGGGGCTGTTGTTGGCGTAGGCGTAGGCGTTGAGCTGCTGCGGGTCCTCCTCGTCGATGATGGGGTCGACCGACAGGAAGCGGCCGTTCTTCGGGTCGTACTCGCGGGCGCCCAGGTGGACGAGCCCGGTCGTCGGGTCCTTGGTGCCGCCGACGAAGGACCGCTGCCCCGGCCACCATGGCGGTGGCGACCCCCGGTCCTCACCGAACGGCGTCGTCCGCCGGACGGCCAGCTCCCCGGTGCCGCCGTTCACCGCGGCCTGCGCGGTGCCCTGGTGGTCGGCGGCCAGGAAGTAGACCTGGTTGTCGGGAGTGCGGACGGCGATCGGCTCGCCGTTGACGGTGTAGTAGCGGGTCTGCTCGACGGCGTCCTTGGCGAAGTCGAAGCGCAGCTCCATGTCGTCCACGTACAGGGTGGCGTCCGTGGCGGTCTTGCGCAGCAGCCGGTCGCCGTCGGCGTCGTAGACGAACGACGTCGTCTTGCCGGCCTCCGTGACCGACTCCAGGTTGCCCTCGGCGTCCCAGACGAGGGCCTGGTCGGACGTGCCGACCTTGCGCCGGGTGGTGTTGCCGGCCTCGTCGTAGGCGAACAGGTCGGCGCCGATGCTCTGCACCGCGTGCGGCTGCTTGCCGCCGGCCGCCGGGTAGACCGAGGTGCGCACGGCCTCGGGCGCGCCGCCCCAGGCGTGCTTGGTCTCCTTGACCCGGTTGCCGGTGGAGTCGTAGGCGTAGCTGACCGCGTACGGCGCCACGCCGCCGACCTTGTCCGAGGCCGGCGTGCCGCTCGCGCAGTCGTCGGTGGCCGTCCACGCCGAGGTCATCCGGCGCAGGTGGTCGTAGGTGAAGCACTGCGTGTCCTGGCCGCCCGCCCGTTCGGCGATCTTGGTGATGTTGCCGGCGGCGTCGTAGGCGTAGTCGAGGTCGAGGTCGGTGGCGGCGGCGCCCTCCCGATCCAGCCGCATCCTGGTCAGCCTGCGGGTGGACTCGTCATGGGTGTAGGTGAGCCAGGTCTTCTTGCCGCCGGAGCCCAGCTCGTACTGCAGGGTCTCGCCGAGCTTGGAGTAGCGGGTCGCGGTCACGTACGACGACAGCCCGCTGACCTTGGTCGGCTGGCTGAGCTCGTCGTAGGAGTAGACCACCGACTCGGCCTCCAGCCCGCCCCCGGCCGGGAAGCTGACCGACTGCACCTGGTCGTCGAGGGTGTAGCGGGTGTTGAGCACGTACGAGCCGGCCAGCTTGCCCTCCCGCTCGGGGACGGTCACCGTCTCGCGCAGCGTGCGGTAGTCGGCGTCGATGGCGTTGATCTCCGCCTTGTACGCCTGCCCGCCCGCGTACCGGATGCTGGCGTTCATGTGGCCCTTGGCCAGCGCGTCGTACTTCCACTCGGCCAGCAGCGTGCCGGTGGCCGAGCCGTCGCGCAGCTCCTTCTTGCGTCCGAGCTCGTCGTAGACGTACCAGAGGGTCCTGCCGCGGGCGTCGGTGGTGCTCACCAGCTCGTCGGCGTCGTTGTACGTCATCGTGGTGACGCCCTTGTCCGGGTCCTCCGTCCTGATCTCCCGGCCGCGCACGTCGTAGTGGTGGCGCCACACGTTGCCCGCGGCGTCGGTCACCGTGGACAGGCGGCCGGCGGGGTCGTAGGTGTACCTGGTGGACTCGTACGGGCCCGTCGGGGTGGCGCCCTTGTACTGGCGCAGCTCGACGAGCCGGTCGTCGGCGTCGCCGATGCGGGTCGTCGCGGTGCCGCCCGCCGGCGGCGTGATGTTGACGCGGTCGCCCTGCTGGGTGGCCGAGACGCGGTACTTCTCCACGCCCTTGGCCTTCAGGATCTGGGCGTTGACCTCGCCGGCGCCGTCGAAGACCGACACGACCTGCGTGGGCACGTCGGTGTCGGCGACCGCGAGCAGCTGGGTGGCGGGCGTGCCGGTGGCGAAGTAGCCGGTGTTGGACTTGCTCACCTCGCCTAGCGAGTTGTAGAAGGTGTCGGTGATCGTGCGCCCGTCGCGCAGCGCCGGGTCCTGCGTCTGGTCGTCGCGGGGGGCGGGTTCCTGGGTCTGGCGCTCGCGCATCAGGCCGTCGTACAGCTCGTGGCTGACGGTGTAGCCGCCGTCGGCGCGCAGCGTCTTGGTGGTGACGACGCTGGGGCCGTCGGTGCGCATGGTGTAGGCGTACTCGGTGCTGGGCGACTGGCCGGCGGCCTTGCTGCGGTCCGGCTGCCAGACCTTGACCAGGCGGCCGAGCGCGTCGTGCTCCATGTCGGTACGCCGGCCGTTGGCGTCGACCTCGGCGACCGGCTCGCCCCAGGCGGGCTCGACGAGGGTGCGCTCGACGTGGCCGAGCTGGTTGGTCTCGACGATCTCCGTGGCCGGGGCGCCGGTGGCCGGGCTGTAGGTGATGGTGGACTTCGTCCCGACCGGGCCGGTCTCGCTGGTCTCGCGGCCGTAGACGTCGTAGGTGTGGGTGCTGTCGGTGACGGTCGACCCGTCGGCCGCGCCGAGCTGCTGGACGGTGGTCACGTCGCCCTTGGTGGGCGCCTGGCCGTAGGCCTTGTTGTCGTACTGGACCCGTTCGTCGGAGATCACCTCGCCGGCGGCCAGGGCCGAGACGGCGGTGCCGCAGCTCGCGGCGACCTTCTGGATCCTGCTGGCGTAGTCGAGCATCCAGGCGGTGTCGTTGCGGGCGTAGGTGTAGCGGGTGCACTGGTCGTCGTCGGTCTTGGCCAGGTCGCCCTTCTCCTCCACCTGGGTGAGCAGGCCCTTGGCGTCGTACGAGCGCTCCTCGCCGGTACGCCGCCACGCCCCGCCCGCCAGCGCCGTGCGGGTCACCATCGACTTGGGCTCGACCACGTAGGCGGTCTTGGTGACACCGCCCTGGGTGGACTCGGCGGTCTTGAGCGACCACGGCTCCTCGGCGGTCGCGGTGAGCACCGTCGCGCTGTCGCCGTCGAAGAGGATCTCCTCGCGTTCGAAGCCGGACAGCTGGTCGAGGTCGTCCAGCTTGCCGCCCTCGGTGTCGACGACCTGCGCGGTGCGCTTGGAGCCGTCGGCCTGCTTGTCGCCGTGCATGCCGCGGAAGTACCTGAACTCGGTGAGCGTGCGCCGGGTGTCCTGCCCGTCGCCCTCGCGCACCCGCACGCGGCCGAATCCGCGCCAGTCCGACCAGGTGCGCTGCTCGGGCTTGACGAGGATGTTGTCGGCGTAGTGCCAGGCCCCGCCGTCGAGGTACTCGTAGTCGGTGACCACGTTCGGCGAGCCGGCGACGCGGTCCACCTCGACGGTCTGGGTGACGACGTACTTGTGGAACCAGTCGGTGACCTCGCCCTCGTCGGGCGGCGCCCAGCGCTGCGGGAAGCACAGCCGGTTGTTCTTGTCGGCCGCGGCGGGCACGTCGCCGGGCTTGCAGTCGGCCGCGGCGTAGTTGACCCGCAGCTCACCGCCGGTCTCGTTGTTCACGGCCTGGACCCGCCACTTGACCAGCGGCGCGCGTCCCTCGTTGGCGTCCACCCGGTTGGGCAGTTGCACGCCGCTGAAGGTGATCTTCGGCATGGTGAGGGTGCCGCCCACGTGGCCGCTCTGCTGGACCGAGGCCAGCCACAACGACGGGCTGAGGCCGTCGCCCGTGGCGGGGAACTGGTGGGTCAGCGTCCAGGAGTCGACCGGGCTGTACTGGCCGGAGGCGCTGAGCACCTGCGTGGTGACCTTGGCCAGCCGCTTGCGCGAGAAGAACGTCGGCGACAGCCGGTCGGTGCACTTGACCCCGGCGTCGCAGATCTGGTCGAACGGCACGTCCGGCCGGGACGCCGCGGTCTCCTTCTTGAGCTGGTCGGCGGCGCAGGTGACGGTGCCGGAGGGCAGGCAGCGCTCGGCCACGTCGAAGACCACCCGGGCGGCCGGGGCCTTGGTGAACAGCTCGTTGCTCAGGTAGCCGTAGTCGACGCGGGTGAGGTACGCGCCGCGCACGTACACGGTGCCCAGCTCGGGCTTCATGTTGCGGCCGTAGTAGTTCTTCTCGTTCTCGTACCAGTACGTGGTGGCGTTGCCGTGGGTGTCGACCGCGTAGTCGAGGTTCCACCGGTAGGCCTGCTGGCACCAGGCGTTGGCGGGGGTGCTGGAGTAGCACGGCTCGCCGCTGTTGTTGCCGAACACCGGCACGGTCTGCACCGACTTGGTCTCCGGCTTGCCGGTGACCCAGCCGGGCAGGCGGTTCAGGCCGAAGCTGTACTGGGTGCCGTCGGCGGTGGTGACCCGCCAGTACTCGCCGTTGTTGTCGCCGTTGGTGGCGCCGGTGAGGTACTCGATGCGGGTGCCGTCGTCGCGCTTGGGCCGCCACTGCTTGGTGGTGGCGTCCTTGACCAGCTCGACGGCGGAGTTGCCGAGCGACAGGGTGGCGTTGTCCTGGTCCCAGCACAGGTCGCCGGTCTTCTTGCCGTCGATCATGCACGCCTTGTAGCGGCGTTCGACGTAGCCGCTGGGGTTCAGCTCGAAGCCCTCCCCCACCCAGGACGGCTGGTTGTTGGTGGAGACGGTGCGGCCGTCCACGCTCTGGGAGGAGTAGTCGAGCGACAGGTCGGGCTCGTCGCCGCCCAGGGCGGGCGGGGTGCGCAGGTCGTAGCTCCAGGAGAAGTCGCCGGACTGGTTGCCGACGCTCCAGCTCGCCGAGGCGGCCAGCGAGGTGGCGGCGTGGTCGCCCGACGGGCCGGAGGCGGCGGCGGTCACGGCGTACAGGCCGGTGGTCTCGACCTCGGCGGTCAGCTTGCCCGCCTTGGCGTCGTTGTCGCTCCTGACCGGCCGCGGCGCGGCGCAGGTGGCGGCGGCCTTGGCGTCGAGCGCGCACTCGTCGAGCTCGACCATGCGCAGCCGGGCGCCGTAGTCGCCGCCGAAGGCGTACCGGAAGCCGGAGTAGTCGATCTCCAGCCGGGTCTTCCCGGCCGCCTTGGCCGCCGTGACGCCCTGGCCGGGCGACACGCGCATCGCGACGCCGAGCAGGTCGGTCCTGAGCAGCTCCACCTTGACCGGGACGGCCTCGGCCGCGGCCACGCCCTTGGCGGCCGGGGCGAGCCGCACCGGGAACCCGGCGGCCAGTGTGGCGGCGCTACCGCCCAGCTCGGCGGTGCCGGCGGCGGGCCAGGCGACCTTGGGCGGGGCCTTCCACGCCTGCTTGGAGGCGGGATCGGCGAGCGGCGGCAGGACGGGCACCTTCCCGCCCTTGACCGGCGTCTCCTTCTGCACCGTCGGCGCCTTGCGGGGCGCGGCGGAGGCGGGCATCGCGTACGCCATGGGTGCCAGGAGCACGACCGTGAGCACGGTCGCCAGCCTGCGCGGCCAGGCGGTCTCGGGCTTGACGCCCTGGAAGCGGTTCCAGCGGGGGTCGGGGGCGTCGGGTTCGGCGGCGGGTTGCTGAAAACGATTCCAGTTGGGCTCTGGCAGCTCTAACTCACTGTCCACGGATTCTCCCAGGGAGGGGCTACTGGGCTGCTAGCTGGGCTATCTGCTCGGCGCTGAGCACGCCGTCGTACGTGCGGACGTCGTCGACGGTCCCCGGCCAGTAGCCGGTGAAGACGCCCGCTGTTCTGGTCCGGCCCAGTTGCAGGGGGCCGGTGGCGGTCCAGGTGCTCACGTGGGGGGTGACGGTGGTGGCCGACAGGCGGCCGTTGACGTAGACGCGCAGCTCGCCGGCGAGGGCGTCGTACACGCCGGCGACGTGCGTCCATTCCAGGGGGGCGGGGACGGCGTCCGAGCGGGTGCGGACGAGGGCGGCGGTGTCGGTGTCGGCGGCGGCCATGCCGAGGGCCCACCGCCCCTGTTCCTTGTCGAAGCCGAGCTGGAACCCGGCCGCTCTGGTGCCCGGCTGGGCGACGGCGGCGGTGTCCTTGGCGGGCAGGTAGTCGAGCTGGGTCCAGACGGCGACGGTGAACCCGGAGCCGGTGGCGACGGCGGGCGCGGCGGTCTGGGCGTAGCCGGTCGCGCCGTCGAGCGCGAGGGCGCCGTCCAGCCAGCCGTCGGTCCAGGTGGCGGCGCCGGCCAGCGCGGCGGGCGTGGCCCGGCCGGAGGAGTCGGCGGCCGACAGGCCGCCGTCCTCGTCCAGCTTCCAGTGACCGACCAGCGTGGCGGCGCTGTTGACCAGGTCGGCGACCTCGTCGGCGAACATGGCGCGGCCGTAGAGCCGCACGTCGTCCACGTCGCCGGGCCAGAAGTCGGCCGCCGCGCCGGTCGCCTTGCCGCGGCCGATGGTCAGCGGGCCGGTGGCGTTCCACGGCGCGGGGACGGCGACCGAGGACTCCGGCCGGCCGTTGACGTAGAGGGAGATCTGACCGGCCGCCGAGTCGTAGACGCCGGTCAGGTGGGTCCACTCGTTCAGCCGGGGCGCGGCGGCCGACAGCGCGCGCACGGCCGTGGCGGCGTCGGCGTCGGCGCCCGTGACGGCCAGCGCCCAGCGGTTGTCGGCCTTGCTGTACTGCAGGGAGAACGCGCCGGTCCGGCCGCCCTCCTGGGTGACGGCGGTGGCGGAGGCGGCGGTGCCGGTCAGCCGGACCCAGGCGGTGACGGCGAAGTTGCGTCCGGTGTCGGCGACCGGGCCGCCGGTCTGGGCGTAGGCGTTGGCCAGCCACACCGCGCCGCCGGTCCGGCCCGAGGTCCAGGTGGCGCCGTACAGGGTGGCCGGGTGGGTGCCGGCGGCGTCGGCGGCGGTGCCGCCCTGGCCCTCGTCCATGGGCCAGTGGCCGGCCGGTCCCCGTCCGGCGTTGACGTTGAAGACGTACGTGCGGATCGGGCCGAGTTGCCCGGCGCGGTCCTTGCTGCGCACCGACAGGACGTTCGGGCCGTCGTGGCGCGGGGTGAGGGTGATCGCGGCCGTGCCGTCCTGGGCGGGCGGGACCTCGGTCTTGGGGGCGGTGTCCAGGCCGTAGACGTAGGCGGCGACGTCGGTGACGCCGTTGGGGGCGAAGGTGAACCCGCCCGCCAGGCCGACGCCGTCGCTCCAGCCGTTCTCGGTGAACCGGTCGGAGGACACCTCGGGCTCCCGGCCGGGGGCGGTGGCGTCCACGGTGGCCTCGCACCAGGGGCTCCAGGCGCTGTTGGCCTTGCCGTCCTCGGCGCGGACCCGCCAGCGGACCAGCGCGCCGTCGGCGTACAGGCTCTGCGGGACGAGGGCGGAGAAGGCCGTGCCGGTCGAGCCCAAGGGGGTCAGGTACTCCCCGGCCTTGGTGCCGTCGGCCCGGTACCACTCGAAGCGGCCCCTGACGGAGTTGTCGGCGTCCTTGAGCCGGGCCCAGAGCTTGGGCGTGGGCGTGCTGATGACCGGCCGGTCGTCGCCGGAGACGCACGGGCCGCCCGGGTCGGACCAGGCGTCGGCCGCCACCGGGTCGGTCGGCAGCGAGTTGTACTCGATGACCAGGCTCGGGTTGTTGCGGAACTTCTTCCAGGCGTACTGGTCGGTCTCGCTGGTGGCGCGGAGGCCGACGGTGATGTTGGGCCACTTGTTGGCGGCGGCGTCGGCGACCTGGGAGGTGACGTCGAACTCGACGCCGCCGGGCAGGCAGGCCGAGCCCCAGCCCTTGGCCACGTTCACCGTGGAGAGCTTCTTGACCCACTTGGGCTGGTTGCTCCAGGTGGTGCTCTTGCTGATCGTGTTGGTGGACCACGCCTCGACCGCGCGGGCGCTGCACGAGTACGACCATGTCTCGTACGTGCGCAGCGTGCCCTTGATGATCTGCTTGCCGTGGATCGTGGCGCCGGTGTTCATCTGGAAGAACGAGCGGTTGGTCTGCGAGTTGACGTGCCCGACGCGGGCGACGTCGCTGGAGTTGAGGTAGTTGGAGCTGGGCCAGTTGCTCCACACGGCGGTCCAGGCGCCGCGGGCGGCCGAGAAGTACGGGTCCAGGAACACCGGGTACCGCGTCTTCGGGTCGCTCATCATCGCGCGGTCCGGCCGCAGCCGCAGTTTCCTGCCTTCGAGCGAGACGCCCATGGTGGCCTGGCGGGCCTCGGGCGCGCGGCCCTCCTTGACCGCGGCCTGGCCGGCGCCCGTCGAGTCCCACATCGTGGGGGTGGGCGCGATGAAGATCGTGCCGCCGGTGCGGTCGACCGCCTCCAGGTTGCCCGCCTTGTCGGCGGTGAGCGACAGGCCGCTGACCGACAGCGGGAAGTCCAGGTCGGGCAGGGCTCGCGCGGCGGCCCGCGTCTTGACCACCAGGACGTGGGAGAACCCGTCCACGTCGGCGGTGACCCGCAGGTCCACGCCGGGCAGCACCTCGGGGTAGGTGGCGGTGTCGCCGTCCAGCGAGGGCCTGGGCAGCGTGCCCGGCCAGCTCAGCTCCAGGGCCTTGCCGCCGCGGTACAGGCGGGCGAGGGGGCCGCCGCCCCCGCCGGAGAAGGTCAGCCCGGCCGCCGTCGCCGCCGGCTCCACCGCGCCGTCGGGACGCAGGCGGAGCGTGGTGTCCACGGGCACCCAGCCGGTGGCCTGGCGGACGCGGACGGGGCGGGCGTGTTGTTCGAGGGTGAAGGTGCCGTCCGGGCGGGCGAAGACCTGGCGGGTCTCGCTGCGCATCGACTCGATCTCGACCGGCCGGCCGGTACGCCTGGCCGCGGCGGTCGCGGCCGCCTCCGGCGCGAGGGACGCGGGGGGCGCGCTCGCCGCCGGAGGCGCGCCTGCCTCCGGCGGCTCCGCGCCGGCGGGCGGCACCGCCGGGATCGTGAACGCCAAGACGGCCGCGACCAGCCCACGCACAACCCGCATCGGTCCTCGCATGTCGACCAGAGGTCCGCGCGGGACCAGGCGATCTTCGATTGACGAACGGATTGTCACCCGCGTAATGCCGTACGTCTAGATCTTCTGGCGAAATTCGCCATAAGTTGGGACATGCGTGGAAGGAACCGCCGTCAGCCGCTCGCGGCACCCGTCACCGAGGCGTGGCGGCGAGCTCGGCGACCGCCGCGACGACCAGGTCCACCTCCTGCTCGGTGTTGTAGTAGTGCGGCGACAGGCGCAGGCACCAGTCGACGTCCTTGTCCCCGAAATCGAACTGGGCGAAGTGCCGGAAGCTGAGCGCCGAGTTGACGCCGCGCGCGTCCAGCGCCGCCTTGAACGGCTCCGCCCGCCAGCCCTCGACGGCGAGGGTGACCAGGGCGCCCAGCCGCCGTCCCCGGTCGAGCACGCGCACCCCGGGCAGCGCGGCGAGCCCGTCGCGCAGGCCGGCGGCCAGGGCCGGGGTGCGCCGGGCGACGGCGTCCACGCCCACCCGGCGGGCGTAGCGGGCGGCGGCCGCGCAGCCGAGCACGACGGAGTAGGGGAACTCCCAGTCCTCGAACCTGGCCGCCGTCGCGACCGGCTCGTAGCGGCCCGGCTCGGTCCAGCGCGCGCCGTGCATGTCGATGAACAGCGGCTCGTAGCCGGCGTCCAGGACGTGGTCGGCGACGTACAGGAAGCCGGAGCCGCGCGGGCCGCGCAGGAACTTGCGGCACGTGGCCGTGAGCAGGTCGCAGCCGATCTCCTCGACGTCGATCGGGTACTGGCCGACCGACTGGCAGGCGTCCACCAGGTAGAGCAGGTCCAGCTCGCGGCAGTGCCGGCCGATCTCGGCGACCGGCTGGACCAGGCCGGAGTTGGTGGGGATGTGGGTGGCGGCCACCAGGCGCGGGCGGTGCCGGCGCATCAGCGCGGCCATGGCTGGCACGTCCACGCCGCCCTCGTGCAGGTCGGGCGCGTGCACGACCCGTACCCCGAACCTCCTGGCCAGCGACAGGAAGGCGATCTGGTTGGAGATGAAGTCGTTGCGGGTGGTCAGGACGACGTCCCCGGCCGCGAACGGGATCGCCGACAGCGCGGTGGAGAAGGCGTGGGTGGCGCTGCCGGCGAAGGCGATGTTGCGCGGAGCGCAGTTGATCAGGGCGGCGGTCTCGGCGTAGAACTCGGCGACCTGCGCCGCGCGGGCGGCGGCCGCCTCGTAGCCGCCGAGGTGCGCCTCCAGCCGCAGGTGGTCGACCATCGCGGCCAGCACCGGAGCGGGCAGCAGGCCGCACCCGGCGTTGTTGAAGTGCACGACCTCGGCGGCTCCCGGGGTGTCGGCGCGCAGGGCCGCGACGTCCAGAAGCGATTCTGGCGAAGTGCTGGAAGCGCTATCATCGATTCTCATGTCCGACAGTAGCAGTTCGGCCGAGCTGGCGACCAGGATGCGCACGATGATCGACCGGCTCTCGCCGGGCGACCGGCTGCCGAGCAGCAGGGAGCTGATCCGGCGCTACAAGGTCGGCCCCGCCACCGTGTCGCAGGCGATCGCCGCGCTGGCCGCCGAGGGGGTGGTGGTCACCCGTCCCGGCAGCGGCACGTACGTCGCGGCCCCGGCGCGGCGGCGGGCCGGCGTCCCCGACACCGCGTGGCAGTCCGTCACCCTCGCCGACCGGGCCGTGGACACCCGCAGCCTGGCCGGCGCGGTCGGCGCGCTCCCCGAGGGCACGATCCTGCTGGACGGCGGCTACCTGCACCGCTCGCTCCAGCCCACCCGCGCCCTGACCGCCGCGCTGGCCCGCGCGGCCCGACGTCCCGACGCCTGGGACCGTGCCCCGGCCGCCGGTCTGGCCTCCCTGCGCGGCGTGTTCGCCACGATGGCGGGCGGCGGTGTGAACGCCGAGGACGTTCTGATCACGGCCGGCGGGCAGAGCGCCCTTTCCATGGCGTTCCGGGCCATCGCCGGGCCGGGCGACCCCGTCCTGATGGAGTCGCCCACCTACCCCGGGGCCATCGCCGCCGCCCGGGCGGCCGGCCTGCGCCCGGTGCCGGTGCCGACGGACGCCGACGGCCTCAAGCCCGACCTGCTGGCCGACGCCTTCGCCCTGACCCGCGCCCGCCTGCTCTACTGCCAGCCGACCTACCACAACCCGACCGGTGCGGTGCTGGCCCCGGGCCGCCGCCGGCAGGTCCTCGACACCGCCCGCGCGGCCGGCGCCTTCGTGATCGAGGACGACTTCGCGCGCCACCTCGGCCACGGCGCGCCGGTGCCGCCGCCGCTGCTGGCCGACGACCGCGACGGCACGGTCGTGCACCTGACCTCCCTCACCAAGCCGGCCGCGCCCAGCCTGCGCATCGGCGCCCTGACCGCCCGGGGCCCGGTCATGGAACGCCTGCGCGCCGTGCGGCTGGTCGACGACTTCTTCGTCAGCCGCCCGCTGCAGGAGGCGGCGCTCGAACTGCTCACCTCGCCCGCCTGGGAACGGCACGTGCGGTCGCTGGGCGCGGCGCTGCGGGAGCGGTGCGCGACGCTGGCCGCCGCCGTCCTGGCCGAGCTGCCCGGCTGGACCCTCGACCGCGTGCCCGCCGGCGGCCTCCACCTGTGGGTGCGCCTGCCCGGTGGCGCCGACGACGCCGTGGTCGCCGACGCGGCCCGCCGCGACGGTGTGGCCGTCAGCGCCGGAAACCGCTACTTCGCCACCGAGCTCCCGGCGGCCTGCCTGCGCCTCGGCTTCGCCGCGACCGCCGGGCACACCGAGCTGGCCGAGGCCGTGCGACGGCTCGCGCGGGTGGACCGCACGCTCGGAGTGTCCCGGTAGCGCTTCTGCTCCAGCCCTTGATCCAGGATCGGCCGTCAGCGGACGGTGATGGCCTCCTCGACGAGCGCCACGGCGGCGCGCGGGTCGGCGACCTCGATCACCAGCCGGGCGTAACGTTCGTCGGCCAGCTCGATGACCACGGCCTTGGCGGCGTCGTGCACGTCCCAGAAGACCTTCTCGCCGTTGAGATGGAACGTTCCGGCGGTGATGACGCCGGGCAGGTGGGCGCCGGGCGCGCGCACCCCCTTGGGGTCGCCGACGATCCCCGGGTCGGCGGTGGCGCCGCGGACGTTGGCCAGCGGGATGACCAGCCGGCTCTTCAACGCCCACAGCTTGTCCAGGCCCTCGATCTCCACGACCAGCGCCTGTCCGTCAATGCTGATCCTCGCCATGTCATGCTCCTTGGTGGTGGTGGTGGGTGAGCCGGCGGGCCAGAGCGGCGCCGGCCTGGTCTATATCGGTGTTCGCGGTCCCCGCCCTGGCCCGCATCCGCAGGCCGAGGACGGCCGCGGTGAGCGCGAAGGCCAGGTCGTCCTCCGTGCCCTCGCTCCCGGACGCCGCCCTGGCGGCCTGGTCGAACGCGGCCAGCACGGCGGCGAGCCGGTCGGCGACCTCGCGGTCCACCGGCGCGCGTTCGACCGCGGCCAGCAGCAGCAGGTTGAGGCCCACCTCGGCGGCCGGCTCGGCGGCCACGCGCAACGCCTCGGCCAGGTCGCCGGCGGCGGCGATCCGGTCGATCAGGGGGTTGACGTCGTGCTCCAGGGACCAGCTCAGCGCGGCCTGGTAGAGACCGCGCTTGCTGCCGAAGGTCTTGTACAGGCTGTTGCGGTGTACGCCGAGGTGGGTCACCAGCTCGTCCATGGAGATGCCGTCGTATGACCGGGTCGAGAACAGCTCCGCCGCCGCCCGTACCACGGTGACCTCGTCGAATCCTCTTGGTCGTCCCATGCCTCGATCCTAGACAGTAAAGGAACGTTCAGTCAAGAACGCTCATTCCTAAACTCCGGGAACGTGCGACCGGACCCCACTGGGAGGATCGGGTCATGTCCGAACTGCACCGGCGAACCGCGGCCCTCGTCTCCGAGGCCGGTTACCGCGACGACGAACCGATCGTGGCCGGGATCCACCGGCGCGGCGCGCCGCCCGTCCTCGTGGCGCGCGGAGTGACCGCCTCCGGTGAACCGATGAGCGCCACGACCGTCTTCTACGCCGCGTCGCTGTCGAAGCAGATGACCGCGGCGTGCGCGGCGCTGCTGGTCCGGGACGGGGCGCTGGACATGGAGTCGCCCCTGTCGCGCTGGTTGCCCGAGTTGCCGGGGTGGGCCGGCGCCGTACGGATCCGGCACCTCGTCCACCACACGGCCGCCCTTCCGGCGGATGCCGAGATCGACGCACTCCAGGGCGCCGCCGACCGCACCACGCCGGGCATTCTCGCGGCCCTCACCCGCTTCCCGGCTCTGGACCGCCCGCCGGGCACCGCGCACGCCTACTCCAACGCCGGGTACGTCTGCCTGGCGGCGGTGCTGGAACAAGCGTCCGGCCTGCCCTTGCCCGACCTCGCCCACCGCCGGCTCTTCGCCCCCCTGGGGATGACCGGCACCCGCTGCTGGCCGGGGCCCGAACCCATGCCGGAGGGCGCCGCACCGCTCGTCCGCCCCCGCCCCGCACCCCTGTCACTCGGCGACGGGGGTGTGTGGACGCCCCTCGCCGACCTGCTGCGCTGGAGCCAGGCACTGAACGCGGACGAGCTCGGCGTCTCACCGCTCATGCAGACCCCGGGACGGCTCGACGACGGGACGCCGATCGACTACGCCTGGGGCATGGGCGTACGGTCATATGCCGGACATGTCGTCTATCGCCATGGCGGAGGCTGGACGGGGCTGCGCGCCCTGCAGGCCCGGATCCCCGCTCTCGACATCAGCATCGCGCTCATCGCGACCCGCGACGACACCGACCGCCGGATACCGCTCCTCGACGCCCTCCTCGACGCGGCGCTCCAAGCCCCCTGAACCGGGGACCATCGCCGGCTAGCCGGACGCGGAGGTCTTCCTGACGCGTGAGGTCTCGGCGGAGAGCGGTGTGCCGTCCTGGCCGAGCGGGTGGAGCCGGGGCAGCTCCCGACCCTGGCCGTCGACCAGGACGGAGTGCGGCTCGTCCGGGGTGAAGGCGTGGCGCTCGCCCCATTGGCGCAGGGCGACGACGGCCGTGAAGAGGTCCTGCCCGGCGTCGGTGAGCCGGTAGGCGTGCCGCCTGCCGTCGGCGGCGGCCCGCCTGTCCAGGATGCCGTGCTCGACCAGCTTGCGGAGCCGGTCGGTCAGGATGTTGCGGGCGATCCCCAGCCGCTGGTGGAACTCGGTGAAGGTGGTGGCGCCGTCCATCGCGTCACGGACGATCAGCAGGCTCCACCGGTCGCCGACCAGGTCGACGGCGCGCGCGACCGGGCAGGCCGGGTCGGTCCAGGCGCTTCCCGCGGCGAGTGTGACGTCCACTGGGCCCTCCGATCAGTTGCAATTCAAAACCATTATGCCCTAGCCTCCGATCGGTTGCATATTGAAACTGATTGAGGAGTGACATGTCGCCAGGACTGACCGGAAGGCAACGGATCGTGCTCGCGCTGGTGTGCGCGGTGGCCGTGTCGCCCGTCTACGGCATCCAGCCGGTCCTCCAGGCCGCGGGCCGGGACCTCGGGCTGGCGGACGGATCACTGGGATGGCTGGTCGCCGCCGGCCAGATCGGCTATCTGGCGGGACTGGTGCTGCTCGTCCCGCTCGGCGACCTGTTCGACCGGCGCCGGCTCATCACGGCCCACCTGCTGCTGACGGCGGTGGGCGCCGCGGTGGCCGCCGTCGCACCCGGCGGCGGCCTGGCGATCGCGGGCCTGGCGCTGGCCGGGCTGTTCGCCGTGGTCGTCCAGGTCACGGTGGCCTACGTCGCCGCCGTCTCACCGCCCGGCGAGCGCGGCCGCAACATCGGCACGGTCACCTCGGGCGTGGTGGCCGGGATCCTCGGGGTCCGGATGGTCGCGGGCCTGCTGGGCGAGCTGGCCGACTGGCGGGCGGTCTACCTGGTCATCGCCGCGTTGTGCGTGCTGCTGGCGATCACCGCCCGCCTCGTCCTCGACGCCGACGTCCGGCGCCCCCGGGTCTCCTACGGCCGGTCGCTGTCGTCGCTGGGGCGGCTGGTCGCCGGCGACCGGCTCCTGCTCAGCCGGGGGCTGATCGCGTTCTTCCTGTTCGCCTCCTTCGGCACGTTGTGGAGCGGGCTGGCGCTGCCCCTCGGCGCCGCGCCGTGGCACCTCGGCACCACCGAGATCGGGCTGTTCGGGCTCGCCGGTCTCACCGGGGCGCTGGGCGCGGCCCGGGCCGGCCGTTGGGCCGACCGGGGTCTGGCGTCCTCGGTCACCGGGTGGTCGCTGGCGCTGCTCGCCGGCTCGTGGCTGCTGACCGCCCAGGCGGGCTGGTCGTTGTGGCTGCTGATCGCCGGCGTCATCGTGCTCGACTTCGCCGTGCAGGCCGTGCACGTCAGCAGCCAGCACCTGCTCACCACCGCGCGTCCCGACCGGAGCAGCGGGGTCATCGGCGCGTACATGGCCTGCTACTCCCTCGGCTCCGCGCTCGGCGCGATCACCACCACCTGGGCCTACAGCCTCGCGGGATGGGCGGCCGCCTGCCTGCTCGGCGCGGCCTACGCCGCGCTCGGGCTCGTCGTCGCCGTCTCGACCCGGCGGCTCAGCGCCGCGCCGCCGGCACGCGCGTCCGTCTCGGCCTGAACGGGCTCAGGCGAGGTCGAGGATCGGCACGAGCTGCTCCTCCTCGTACGTCAGATGCGCTTCGAGGTCGTCCGTCAGCCGCTCGATCTCCGCGCGCACCCGCACCGGGTCGTCACCGGACAGGGCCTCCTTCAGCTCCGCCACCAGCACGCTCACGCGCTCGTGCTCCACGGCCAGCCGCTGGATAACGGGGGCGAGCGAGGGGTGCCGCTCGGCCAGCGCCGGGAACATCATCGTGTCCTCGCCGGTGTGATGGTGGTGCAGCCCCTGGCACATGGTCAGGCAGTTGATGCGCAGCTGCACGCCCAGGCCGGGGCGTCCGGTGTCGGCCAGCTCCTTGCGGATCAGCGCGAGCTCGCGGCGGAAGCCGTCGTGCACCAGCTTGAGGTACGCCCCGCCGGAGGGCGCGGTCGACCGGGGCGGCCCCGGCACCACCTTCAGCGCGACGACGGGGATGATCCGGGTCGTCTTGGCCTGGTAGTCGGCCCAGCCGGGGTCGCTCTCCACGGCGCGGGCGAAGGCGGCGTCCCGTTCGGCCCCTTCCAGGACCTCCGCCTCGACGTCGAAGACGAAGACGCCGCTCTCGACGGTGGCACGAGGGTTGGCGCGCAGGTTGTGGTACCAGGCGGGGTTCCTCGGCGCCCCGCCGGCGGAGGCGATGACCAGCATGCGCTCACCGCCGTCCGGCAGGTAGCCGAGCGGGGTGGTGTGCGGCTTGCCCGAACGGGCGCCGGTCGTGGTGAGCAGGAGCAGTCTCGCTCCCTCGAAATAGCCGCCGACCTGGCCGTTGTTGGCGCGGAACTCGTCGATGACCTGCTTGTTGAAATCCACTCTTCTCCATGGGTGATGGTCTCTGCTCTGACGTGCTGAGGAGGAGAAGAGGAAGCGGCGGGCCGCGCGCCCGCCGGGCGATCACGCCAGGGCCGGGCTGCTCTCTGGTGCGTGGCCCAAGGCCGACCCGGCAGTCACGGGGGTGACGCTACTTCATCAAGATATTTTTCGCAAAGCCGACAAGACATCCAGGTCCGTCCACGGTGGTCCGGCGTCGGCACGATCACGCGCCGGCGCCGGACCTCACCACCTCCCGTGGAGGCGCCCGCCGCGGCTACTCGGCGTACGGCTGGTCCTTGCCCTGGTCGCTGTAGCCCAGGCTCCAGACGTAGCCGTCAGGGTCGGCGAAGGTGCCGCCGTACCCGCCCCACGGCAGGGCGCCGGCGGGCTTGAGGATGGTGGCGCCGGCCTTCTCGGCCTCCTCCATGATCTCGTCCACCCGCGCCTCGCTGCGGACGACATAGGTGAGCACGACCCCGCTGAACCCGCTGCCTTCCGGGCTCAGCCCGATCTGGTCGGCCAGGCCCTCGCGGCCGTAGAAGCCGACGGGCGAGGCGCCGTCGGACTCGAAGAACACCGAGATGCCGTAGTCGTTCTGGATCTTCCAGCCGAGGCCCTCCGTGTAGAACCGCTTGGCCGCGTCCATGTCGCGGACGGCGAGGAGGATAGAGCTGACGTGCGCTTTCATGCCGTGTCTCCTTGGTGCTTCAGACGTTTCCGACGATGAGAGCAACGCTACGGAGGACGCCCACCCGGGCGCTTCTCGAATCCTGACCGGTTGGGCCGGCCTTGAGAAACGTACGGCGAGAGCCATGACTTCTGTCATCGCCCACCCGTGACTGCGGCGTCTACGTCGGATCCGCCGGCTCCGACAGGATCGGACCATGACGAACAACGCGCAGCGCACCACCCCCAACTGGACCATCGGCCTGGCCTCCGGCATCGCGATCGGCATGGGCCTCGGCGTCACCCTGCACAACATCCTGCTGGGGCTCGCGCTGTCGCTCTGCCTCGGCGCGGCCCTCGCCTACGCCCTCCCCGCGAAGAAGGCGCAGGACCAGCAGTAATCCCCCGCGCCGGTCGAATCCGCGCACGAAGAAACGGGCCCCGCGATCTCGCGAGGGCCCTTTCTCGTTCCCGCCTCTTCACCGGACGGTGATTTGACGAGCGTCCCCCAATTGTACGAGGATCCCGAACTGTACGTATTTCCCGGACATTCGTATGAAGGTGGACATGAGACGCCGACCCGGCCTGATCCTCGCCCTGCTGGCCCTTTCCCAGCTCATCACCTCCCTCGACTTCAACATCGTCTTCGTCGCCCTGCCCAGGATCGGCGCCGACCTGGACTTCTCCCCGCAGACCCTGCAGTGGGTGGCCAGCGCCTACGCCGTCGCGTACGGCGGCTTCCTGCTGCTCGGTGGCCGGGCGGCCGACCTGCTCGGCCACCGCCGGATGTTCGTCGGCGCGCTGGCGCTGTTCGCGCTCGCCTCCCTGGCCGGCGGCATGGCGCAGAGCCCCGGGGCGCTGGTCGCCGCGCGGGCCGCGCAGGGACTGGGCGGCGCGCTGCTGTTCCCGGCCACGTTGGCGCTGGTCAACACCGGTTTCGCCGAGGGGACGGCGCGCAACAGGGCGCTGGCGGTGTGGAGCGGCGCCGGAGCCGGCGGGCTGGCGCTCGGGTCCCTGCTCGGCGGCCTGCTCACCGGCGCCTGGGGCTGGGAGGCGGTCTTCTACGTCAACGTGCCGCTGGCCGTCGTCGCGATCGCCGGAGCGTGGCTGCTGCTGCCCGCCGACCGGGCCCGCGCGCGGGGCCGCCGGTTCGACGTCCCGGGCGCGGTGCTGGCCACCGGCGGCGTCAGCCTGCTCGCCTACGCGCTCATCCAGGGGCCCGAGTCCGGGTGGAGCTCGCCGCTCATCACCGGCGGGTTCGTGCTGGCCGCCGTGCTGCTGGGCGCCTTCGTCGCGGTCGAGAAGGCGGGCGCCGACCCCCTCATGCCGCTGCGGCTGTTCGGCAACCGCAGCCTCAGCTCGGCCGTCGCGCTCATCCTGGTCTTCGGCGCCACGTTCAACGCGCTGCCGTACTTCCTGACCATCTACTTCCAGACCGTGCTCGGGTACGGCGCCGTGGCGACCGGGCTGGCGTTCCTGGTGCCGTCCCTGCTGATCGCGCTGGGCACCCAGCTCGGCGGGCGGCTGGCCGGGCGGATCGGGATGCGGGTGACGCTGCTCGGCGGAACCGTCGGCGGGGCGGCGGGCACCGCGCTGCTGGCGATGGGGATCAGCGCCGACGGCTCGTACTGGGCTGTGCTGCCCGGCATCGTCGTGTCGGGCGTCAGCCAGGGCCTCACCTGGACCGGGATGTGGATCGCCTCGGCCACCGGCGTGGCGGCGGGCGAGCAGGGGATCGCGTCCGGCATGGCCTCCACCGCGCTCCAGGTCGGCGCGGCGCTCGGGCTGGCGGTGCTGGTCGCGGCCGGCGGGGTGGGCGAGGCCACCGGCCCCGCGCTCGCCTCGGGGATGCGCACGGCGGTGCTCGTCGCGGCCGCGGGCATGCTGCTCGGGACGGTCGTCGCGCTCACCTTCGCCCGGCACCGCGCCACCACGGCCCCGCTCCCCGCCTGACCTGCGGGTGTGGCCGCTCAGCCCTGGCGCAGGCGGTCGTAGAGCAGGCAGATCGCGCCCGAGTCGGTGGTCGTCAGGTCGGTCAGCGACCAGTGCGCGGCGGGCAGGCCGTCCTCGAACAGCCGGGCGCCGCCGCCGGCCACCTCCGGGCAGAGCGTGATGCTGAGCCGGTCCAGCGCGTCGGCCTCCAGCAGGGCCCTGATGACGCTGCCGCTGGCCAGGACGACGACGTCCCCGCCGGCCTGCTTCCTGAGCCGCTCGACCTCCTCGGCGGGGCCGGCCTCGGCCAGGCGGGAGTTCCGCCACGGCGCGTCCGTCAGGGTCGAGGAGAAGACGATCTTCTCGGTCTCGTCGAGCCACTGGGCGAAGGCCCGGTCGCGGGGGTCGGCGTCCTCGTCCCCGGCGACCGCCGGCCAGAAGGAGCCGAAGCCCTCGTAGTTCCTGCGGCCGAGCAGGACGGTGGTGGCCGCGCCGGTCACCCGGATCATGTGGTCGCGGGCGCCGTCGCTGAGGGCGTGCGGGACGATCCAGCTCATGTCGTACTCGCCGCCCGGCCCGCTGACCCGGCCGTCGAGGGACAGCGAGATGTTGCCGACGACCCTGCGGCCCTGGATGTTGTCGTGCTGAGTCATGTCCGGATCTCCTGGTGAGGTGCTTGTTCCGATGGGCACGATCCTTCCGTCCGGGCGGGCCGGGAACATCGGCCACCTGGCAGAGATGCCGCCGAATCCCTGGCTGATTTGCTGGCATACTTCGGGCGATGTCTGATGTCCGTCATGTTCCGGCAGAGTTGTCGTCGTTCGTGGGCCGGGCCGAGGAGCTGGCCGCGGCAGGCGCGGCGGTGGCGGCCGGGCGGGTCCTGACCCTGACCGGTCCCGGCGGGTGCGGCAAGACCCGGCTGGCGATGCGCCTGTGCCGGACGGCGTCCGGGGCGTGGCCGGACGGCGTGTTCTGGGTCGGCCTGGAGCAGGAGACCGACGGCGGCCAGGTCGGCCGCCGGATGGCCGCCGCGCTGGACGTCCCGCTGCCCGCCGACCGGGACCCGGTGCCGGTGCTGGCCGCCGCGCTGCGCGAGCGCGACCTCCTCCTCGTGGTGGACAACTGCGAGCACGTGCTGGACGACGCGGCCGGGGTCGTCGCGGCCGTCCTGGCCGAGTGCCCGCGGGTGGCGGTGGTCGCCACCAGCCGGTCCAGGCTCGGCGTGCCCGGCGAGCGGGTGTGGCCGGTGCCGCCGATGAGGCTGGCCGACGCGCTGGAGCTGTTCCTCGAACGCGTCCGCGCCGGCGCCCCGGACGCGGCCGGCCCCGCCGCGGCACGGGTGGCCGGGTCGCAGGCCAGGCGGATCTGCGACCGGCTCGACCGGCTGCCCCTCGCGCTGGAGCTGGCGGCCGGCTGGGCGGGCGCGCTGTCGCTGGCGCAGATCGCCGACTCCCTGAGCGCCCCCTACGCCCTCCTGGACGGCGGCGCGCGGACCACCCCCTTCCGCCAGCGCACCCTGCAGGCGTCGATGAGCTGGAGCCACGACCTGCTGGACGACGACGAGCGGGTGCTGTTCCGGCGCGCCGGGGTGTTCGAGCCCGGCTTCACCGCCGACGCCGTCACCCGCCTGGCCGAGCTCGGCGGGCCCGGCGCCGGACGCCTGCTCAGGGCGCTGCGGGGGCTGATCGACAAGTCGCTGGTCGTGGCCGACACGACCGGCCCGGTGGCCCGGTACCGGATGCTCGGGGTGGTGCGGGCGTACGCGCTGGACCGCCTGGCGGCGGCGCGGGAGGAGACCGCCGCGCGCGACCTGCACCTGGACGTCCACGCGTCGTTGCCGGCGGAGCTGGCGCCGCTGCTGGAGACCGACAAGGACGCCTGGCGGGCGCGGCTGGGCGCCGCCTACCCCAACGTGCGGGCCGCGATCGAGTGGGGGTTGTCGCGTCCGGACCCGGCGCGGGGGCGGCGCCTGGCCGCGGACTGCGCGTGGCTGTGGCACCTGGAGGGACGCGGCGCCGAGGGAGCCGCGCTGCTGCGCCGGGCCGCGGCGCTCGGCGCGGACGAGCCGAGCCCGCTCCAGGCCCGGGTCCTGGCGGCGCTGGCGCTCGTGCTCAACACCGCCGAGCCGGGGATCGAGGCGTTCGAGGTGGCGCGGGCGGCGCGGGAGCTGGCCGAGGCGACCGGCGCCCCGGAGTCCGCCCGGCCGGCCGGGCCGCTGATCGCGCTCGGCCTGCTGGCGACGGGCCTGCCCGAGGCGCTGGCCGAGGCCCGCGCGGTGCGGGAGGAGGCCGTCCGGGCCGGGGACGGGTTCGTCGCCGACAGCGCCGAGGCGATCGTCGGCCTGGTGCACGTGCTCGGCGACGACTACCGGCAGGCGACCGAGTGCTTCGAGCGGGCCGTGGAGCGGCTGGTCGCGCGCGGCGACCGCGGCGTGGCCTCCTTCGCGCTGGGCTGGTGGGCGCTGGCCGCCGCCCGGTCGGGCGCGCTGGAGCGGGCCGCCGAGCTGGCCGGGCGGGCCGTCGTGACCGCGGAACCGCTGCGTGACCTGCACTGGACCGGCTCGGCCCGGGTCGTCCTGGCGGAGATCCGCATCCTGCAGGGCCGCCTGGACGAGGCCGCCGCCGCTCTGGAGCCCGTGGACCGGCTGATCGACGGGCTCGGACGGCTGCCGTTCATCACCGGGTGGGAGCGTTGCCAGGCGATGCTCGCGCTCGGGCACGACCGCCCGCGCGAGGCGGTGGAGTGGTGCTGGCGGGAGGGCCGCTGGCAGGAGGAGCCGGACGCGGCGTGGCTGGCGCCCGACACCCAGCTCGTGCTGGCGGCGGCGCTGCGCCGGTCGGGCGCGGAGGCGGCGGCGGCGCGGCTGCTGGACGCCCTGTCGCGGTCGCCGGTCACCGGGCGCATGCCGCGCGTGCGCGCCGGGGTGCTGGACGAGCTGGCGCTGCTGTCCCACGAGAACGACCCCGAACGCGCGCTGCGGCTGCACCACGAGGCCCTGCGGATCAACGTCGACCACGACCTCGTGCTCGGCCTGGTGGCCGGCCTGGAGTCGCTGGCGCTGCTCGACCTGCGTCGCGGGGCCGTCAGGACGGCCGGGGTGCTGGCCGGCGCCGCCGAGCGGGCGCGCGCCGGCCTCGGGGCCGCGCCCCGCCCCCTCCCGGCCGCGGACGGCGAGGAGGGCCGCGAACTGCTCGCGGCCATCGAGCGGGGACGCGGCATGGACCTGGACACGGCGGTCGCCCACGCCACCCGCGCGCGGGGGCCGCGCCGCCGGCCCGAGTCCGGATGGGAGAGCCTGACCCCGGCCGAGCGGTCGGTGGCCGGGCTCGCCGCCGAAGGGCTGTCCAACCCGGAGATCGCCGCCCGGCTGTTCGTCAGCCGGGGCACGGTCAAGACCCACCTGGCGCACGTCTACGCCAAGCTCCAGGTCGCCAACCGCACCGAGCTGGCCCGCGCGACCGCCGCCCGGCCCGTCCGCGAGGAGGACGGGGTCAGGCGTCCGGGTTGAGTTCGCGGCGGATGGCCTGGCTCGCCGCGCGGTGCTCGGCCGCGGCGGCCGGGTCGCTCTCGTCGAGCACGGCCGCGATGCCCTCGTGGGCCAGGGCCTCCTTGTGCCGCGCGCCCACCTTGGGCGCCAGTTCGAGGGCCTGGCGGTGCAGGCGCAGCGCCTCATCCGGCAGGCCGGCCAGGCGGCAGGTCTCGGCGTAGCCGTAGAGGAAGTGCACCTTCCAGTGCTCCTCGAACAGCTCGTCCAGGAGGGCGAACGCCTGCCGGTGGCTCTCCAGCGCCTCCTCGTGGCGGCCCATCTGGCGCAGGGCGACGCCCAGGCAGTTGAGGCACCACGCCTCGTTGTGCTTGTGGCCGTCCTCGCGGGCCAGATCCAGGGCCTGGCTCAGGTGCTGGGCGGCCTCTGCGGGCTCCTCGTGGACGATTGCCATGCCGAGGGTGATCCGGGCGGTCAGCGTGGCCGGCCAGCCGGGCTCGCCGTGCGTCTGCTCCAGCGCGTCGCGGGCCAGCCGGGCCGCCTCCTCCCGGCGTCCCAGTTGCAGCATCGCCCACGCCTCGTCGGCGGCGGCGTGGGCCACGCCCGTCGGGCAGCCGGCGTCGGCGTACAGCCGGGCCGCCTGCCTGAACAGGTCGAGCGGCTCCTCGACGTGGCCCTCGTCCCAGCTCAGGTAGCCGCGGCGCATCATCAGGTCCGCCGCGGAGCGGGCGTCGCCGGCCTGGGACACCAGGGGGGCCGCCGCCTCGTACGCGGCCCCCGCCTCGGCCATGCGGCCCGCGTTGTAGCGGGCGAAGCCCAGGTCGCTGTGCGCCTCGGCGAGCTGCCACGGGTCGCCCAGGCGTTCGGCCGCCGCCAGCGACCGTTCGAAGAGCACGTTGAGGTGGGTGGTGCCGCAGCGCCGGGCGAAGAACGCGCGCATGAAGCGGGGCAGCTCGCACGCGTGCGCGTCGGCGCCGGTGGCGACCGCCACCTCGAAGGCGCCCATGAGGTTGGTGTACTCCGTGACGAACCAGCCCAGCGCCGCGTGCTTGCTGCCGAACGCCGGCAGAGCGGCCGGCGGGCTGCCCGCCGACGCGGCACGGCTGCCCGACTCGTACGGCATCGCGGCGTCGGCGGCGGCCGCCGCGTGCACGTAGTAGTCGAGCACCCGGCCCAGCGCCTGCTCCCGCTCGGCCGGCGAGTCCTGCTCCTCGGCGGCCCGGCGCGCGTGCTGGTGGACGAGGTCGTGCAGCGTGTACCGGCCGGGCGAGGGCTGCTGGACGAGGTGGGCGTCGAGCAGGTCCTCCAGCATCGTCCGCGCCTCGCGCAGCGGCACCCCGGCCAGCGCGGCGGCCACGTAGTCGTCGAAGGAGGACCCGGACAGCAGGCCCAGCAGCCGGAACAGGCGGCGCTGGGCGCGGTCGAGCTGCCGTACGGACATGGCGAAGGCGGTGTCGAACTCGCTCGGCCCCTCGGCCATGCGCTCGACCAGGATGCCGACGGTCCAGCCGGGCCGGTGGCGCAGCCGGGCCCCGGCCAGCCGCAGGGCCAGCGGCAGGTGGCCGCACAGCCGCAGCACCTCGGCCGCCGCATCCGGGTCCTGGGCCAGCCGCCCGTCGGGCCCGCTGGGGTCGCCGCTGGCGCGGGCCAGCAGCTGGGCGCTCTCCTGCGGGGTGAGCACGTCCAGCGAGACGGGCGGCACCTCCTCCAGGCCCAGCAGCCGGTTGCGGCTGGTGATCAGGGCGACGGACTCGCCCGCGCCGGGCAGCAGCATGCGGACCTGCTCGGCGCCGGCGGCGTTGTCGAGGACCACGACGGCCCGCCGCCCGGCCAGCTCGGCCCGCCAGCAGGCGGCCAGCGGCTCGATGCCGCCCTCCTGCGGGATCTTCTCCGAGGGCACGTCGAGCGCGGCGAGCAGCGAGCGCAGCGCGGGGTCGGGGTCGAGCGGTTCACGTCCGTCGGTGAACCCGTGCAGGTCCAGGTAGAGCTGGGCGTCGGGGTAGTCGGCGGCGAGCCGGTGCGCGGCGTGCACGGCCAGGCACGTCTTGCCGACGCCCGCCATGCCGTCGACGGCGACCACCCGGCTCTGCGCGACCGCGGCGAGCACGGCGTCGAGATGGGCCTCGCGCCCGGTGAAGTCCGGCACGTCACGCGGCAGGTCGTTGCGCGGCGGACGGGGAGCGCCGGCGGGCGGCGCGGGCGGCTGGACCTGGCGGCTGGCCTTGGGCGGCGCCGGAAGGGGGTTGGCCGCCCGGTCCCACAGCGGACGCAGCGGGCGCGGGTCGCGCTTGACCAGGCGGCACAGCTCGATCACCGCGGCCCACGGCGGCACCGACTGGCCGCTGAGGTAGCGCGACAACGACGACGAGCTGAGGCCCGTCTCGCGGGCGAGCGCCCGTACGCCGTGCCCGGAGAGCTCCTGGAGCAGGCGCAGCCGGGTGGCCAGCTCGTCCTGGGGGTCCGCCGTCTGCTGTCGTGTCACGCGTTCCTGCCTCTCTGTCCCGTCCGTGAAGAAACTTACCGGGACGAATCATCGCAGGCCACCGGCATTCCGGCTGTCCCACGGTGTCCCACGGGCATCGTCGCGGCGGGCCCGCTGCGCTGAGATGGAGTCACGCCCCGGGGGACGGGGCGCCGACCAGGAAAAAGGGAGAAACCACCATGCAGTCCCGGATGAAGAACCCGGCCTTCGTTCTGCCCGGCGCGATGCAGTCGATCCAGGATCTGTTCAAGGCGGTGCACGCCGGCGGGGTGGACGCCACGACGCTGGAGCTGGTGCACCTGCGGGTCAGCCAGATCAACGGGTGCAGCGCGTGCGTGGACGCGGGCGTCAAGAGCGGCCGCAAGGCCGGGGTGAGCGAGGAGCGGCTGGCCACGGTGACCGCCTGGCGGGAGGCCCCGTACTTCACCGAGGAGGAGCGGGCGGCGCTGGAGCTGGCCGAGTCCGCCACGCGGCTGGCCGACCGGGCCGACGCGGTCAGCGACGAGGTCTGGGACCGGGCCGCCACCTACTACGACGAGAAGCAGCTCGCCGCGATCGTGCTGATGATCGGCGTGACGAACCTGTTCAACCGGCTCAACGCCACCACCCGGCAGATCGCCGGCGCCTGGGGCTGAGCGACACCATCCCACAAAACGGTCAGTACTAGCATTCACCCCACAGAGAAGGAGATTTCACCATGAGCACCACCAACAACACCGCCGCGGCCGGCAAGGGTTTCGAGGGCTTCAGCGAGGACGAGCGCGCCGCGATGAAGGCGCACGCCAGCGAGCTGAAGAAGGCCGCGCGGCGCGGCGGGAAGGCGTCGGCGGCCGACGGCGAGCGCGACGTGCTGGAGAAGATCGCCGAGATGGCCGAGGACGACCGCGTGCTGGCCGAGGCGGTGCACGCCCTCATCAGGGCCGTCGCACCGGACCTGATGCCGAAGACCTGGTACGGCATGCCGGCCTACGCCAAGGACGGCAACATCGTGTGCTCCTTCAAGCCCGCGGCGAAGTTCAAGTCCCGCTACGCCATCCTCGACTTCAACGACGGGGCGGCCCTCGAGGACGGCGCCCTGTGGCCGTGCGCCTTCGCGCTCAAGGAGCTGACCCCCGACGCCGAGGCGCGCATCGCCGCCCTCGTGCGGCAGGCCGCGGCCTGAGCCTCCGGGACCCCTCCGGTCCTGCTCCACCGCGGCGCGCCGGACCCTTCTCCGGCCCGGCGCGCCGCAGTGGAGCACGGGACCGTCAGACCTCTTCCACGCTGCTCGGCTCACGCCGGGACAGATCGATACCGAGTTCCTCCGCCGCGCGGAAGACGTCCTCGTCGGTGTCGCGCATCTCGATGGA